>NZ_RYYK01000001.1:0-419087 GCF_004379055.1 Campylobacter sp. US42a | reverse complement strand
TTCTTTAATGATACCTTTACTCATCTTTTTAGTTTAAATTATCAACAAGTTATCAATGGAGCTACATTAGATAGTAGTGAAACCATATCTTTAGGAGGTCCTTATGGAGTAAGGGCTTATAATAATGGAGATGGAGAAGGAGATAATGCTGTAGTGGCTAGCTTTGGACTTAGAATGGCTACTCCTTTAAAAGATTTTTATATCACTCCTTTTTATGATATAGGTTATTCTTGGTATGAGAATGATTCTAAACTATATAGAGCAAGTGAAACAAACTATATGGATGCTTATGGTTTACAACTGCTTTATAATAAAACAGGGAATTTTTATGTTAAGCTTGATTTAGCTAGAGCTTTAAAGAAATATAAACTAGATGATGATCATAGTTCTAAAGCTTATGTGAGCTTTGGGAAGTATTTTTGAGTTTTTAAAAATTTATTTTTGATCAAATACTTAATGCGTATGAGATTTATATTGCCATAAAAGCTTTTAATGTTATAATTTAGCATTAAAAGCAAATGTCAAGGATAAAAATGCAAGAAAATTTACTCGAAAAACAATTTCTAAATCACCCTTTATACGCTAAAATTCAAGAACTTAAAGCTCTCAATCTTGCTTGTAATTTTTCTTTAGGCGATAGCGTGAATTTATCTACAAATTCTCAAGCCAAAGATGAAATCTTAGCCATAACAAAAGAACTCAAACCATGGAGAAAAGGTCCTTTTAAAATAGACGATCTTTTCATCGATACGGAATGGCAAAGTTTTATTAAATTCAACATTCTAAAGCCTTTCATGAACGAAATTTCTCAAAAATGCGTTGCTGATATAGGCTGTAATAATGGTTATTATATGTTTAAAATGCTTGAATTTAATCCTGCAAAACTCATAGGTTTTGATCCTTCTATCAAATACCGTTTGCAATTTGAACTCATCAATGCTTTAGCTAAAACTCCTATAAAATACGAACTTTTAGGCGTAGAAGATCTTCCAAACTATGGCTTGAAATTTGATGTGATTTTCTGTCTTGGGGTGATTTATCATAGAAGTGATCCTATAAAAATGCTAAAAGATTTAAAAGCAGGACTTAATAAAAATGGAGTTGTTTTTTTAGATACCATGTATATAGAAGATGAAAGAGAAATTGCTCTTGTACCTAATAAAACTTATTCTAAAATTCCAAATATTTATTTTGTACCAAGCATTAGTGCATTAAAAAACTGGTGTAAAAGAGCAGGATTTAAAGAATTTGAAGTTTTGGCTACAAAAAAAACCGATGAAAACGAACAAAGAAAAACAGAATGGATAGACTCTTTTTCGCTGGAAAATTTCTTAGATCCAAAGGATAAAAATCTTACCATTGAAGGCTATGAAGCACCCAAAAGAGTTTATATACGCATTAAAATATAAATTCTTTTTATTTTTTGCCGATATTGAAATTTAGATATTTTGAAGTAGATAAGTAGAATTTAAAGGTTAGATATGGCAAAAAAAGATAATTTTGAAGAATATGCACAACTTGAAGAATACGCATCTGCAGAAGATATATCTCGCGTTAGAGCAGAATTACTCACTTGTCCTGAATTAAACACCTCGCTTGCTGGAACCATTATAGAAATTGATAAAAACTATGCCAAATCAATTTTAATAACCACAAGCGAAATGGTAGCAGATGATCAAGGATTGATTTTTGATGCCTTTATTTTCGCTGCGGCAAACTATGTAGCACAAGCCTCTATCAATAAAGAATTTTCAGTGATTATTGGATCAAAATGTTTTTTTTATGCTCCGCTTAAATTAGGCGATGTTTTAGAACTTGAAGCTCATGCACTTTTTGACGAAACCTCCAAAAAAAGAGATGTAAAAGTGGTTGGACATGTTAAAGAAATTAAAATGTTTGAAGGAACGATACAAGTTGTTAGCACTGATGAGCATATATTTAAACTCAAGCGTCCGCCACTTAACACTGTTAAACCTACAGAAAATCAAGAACAAGGCGCCAAAATCAACAATCCAGAAGCCGTAGCAGCTGCATTAATGGCCTCTGTGGGTGGAAAATAATCAAGGAGTCATTTTAATATCCACCCAATTTTTTGGGCAATCCTTATGATAAGTTCCGCTTCCATCATAATACTCTTTACAATCATCATAAAAACGATTTGAAATCCCTCTTTCATTTACAAAACATCCAGAAATTCCTAAAGCTAATAGTATCATTAAAGTATATTTTTTCATGTTTTTCCTTAGAATTTATTGTGTTTTCTCCATTTATAAGGCTCTATAGGATTACCCTCTTTCCAAAGACCTAAATGATTTTTCTTAGCATTTTCTTGTTCTTTGATATAAGCGTTACTATAGTAAGTATCAGCCCAAGCATAGCCTTTGCTTACTAAAAATCGATTAATATCAACGTCATTAAGCTTTACAATAGCAACAATTCTACCATAAGTATCTTTATTTTTATAAATAATTTCAACTTGTTTGCCGCTTAAAATTCTACTTAAAGCTTCTTTTGATTGCTTTCCAAAACTTTGTTTAAGTTCTGGTGCATCTATACCAAAAAATCTTATTCTAGCGAGTTTGTTTTCATGATTAACTTCTATAGTATCTCCATCAATAATTCTAACTACTTTTCCTTCAAAACTAGAATTTTGGGCAATATAGTTCTGGATAAAAACAACTACAAGAGTGAAGATTAATACAGAAAAAAGTTTTTTTGGATCACTTAGTAATTTTCTCAGATTAAACATTTTTTTATAATTTATTCTCATTTTTTAATCATTTTGCCTTTAAATTTTAAAAAATATGCCATAATTTTATCAAAACAAAGGAGATAAAATGCAAAATGTTATAGAAAATTTTAAACAATTATGCAAAATTCCTCATTGCAGTTATGAAACAGAACAAATGAAAGAATTTTTAAGCTCTTATGCTAAAGATAAAGGCTTTAAAGTGAGTGTAGATAAAGCAGGAAATATTCATGCTATAAAAGGCAAACCAAAAATTTGCCTACAAAGCCATTATGATATGGTCTGTATGGGCGATGCACCAAACTTAGAAGTTTATGAAGAAAATGGCTTTTTAAGAGCCAAAAATTCAAGTCTTGGCGCAGATAATGGTATAGGTATAGCCATCATGATGAGTGCTATGGCTGAATTTGAAAATTTAGAGTGTCTTTTTACAAACGATGAAGAAGTAGGACTCATGGGAGTGAATTCACTCGAGCACACTTTAGAATCTAAAATGCTTTTAAATTTAGATCATGAAAGCGATGATGAGATCATGATAGGCTGTGCAGGTGGAGTAGATATAGAAGCTAGCTTGCCTTTTAACACCCTTAGAAAAAAGGGTAAAATTTATGAACTTTGTGCACAAAATTTTAAAGGTGGACACTCAGGCATAAATATCATACGCAATGAAAAAAGTTCCATCAAAGAAATGGCTAAATTCATACAAGAAAATGAAGGAGAAATCATTTCTTTTGAAGGCGGAGAAAGAATCAATTCTATACCTAAACACGCCAAAGCTTTAGTGCATTTTAAAAATGAAGTAAAGAGCAACGACTGGATAAAATGCGAATTTAAAGAAGAAGGCGAATTTGAAATTTGCGATCAAAGCAAAAAACTTTTAAGTCTTATAAATTCTTTTGCTCATGGGGTTAGAGCTTATGATGAAAATCTAGGCATAGTTCAAACAAGCATTAACCTAGCTACTTTAAGAATGGAAAACCAACAAATCAAATTTGCACTTTTTGCAAGATCTAATGTGCTTGATGGGCTTAAGCAAGTAGAATTTGAAACTTTAGAATTTTTCAAAGCTTTTGATTTTAAAGTAAGAAGTTTTAATTTCTATCCACCTTGGGAAGGCAAACCAAACGCACTTAGCGACATGGTTTTTAAAGCACTTAAAAAAGTATCGCCTAATGCCAAAGTTTCAGCTATCCATGCAGGACTTGAGTGTGGCATTATAGAGAAAAAACAAGAGCTTTTATGTGCTTCTATAGGCCCAAATATCCATAATCCTCATTCAACTGATGAGCATTGTGAAATCGCTTCAGTTGAAAAAATATCTAAGGTTGTTTTTGAAGTTTTAAAAGACAATGCTTAATTCTTTAATCTTGCTTCTTGCAAAAACGCGTTTTAACAAAAACACACAAAGCAAGGAGCAAAATCCCACTATAGCAAGATAAATACCTAAATACTCTTTATAAAAAGCATTAACTACAAAAGGGGTTAAAAAGCCTAAAATCGCATAAGAAATATTATAAGCAAAACTAAGCCCACTAAATTTAAGTTCGCTTTTAAAAATTTGCGTCATAAAAACAGGCGCGAAAGTAATAATACCTTGTGCAAAACAAGCCAGTAAAAAATAAAATAAAAAATTCTCATCATAAAAACTAAAAAACATACCAAAGATAATAAAAGCTATACTAAAAATAGAGCAAATTTTATAGCTTCCCCATTTGCTTGCTAAAAAACCTTGAAATAAAGCTCCAAAAATCACCGCTAAAATAGCAAAATTTTGCACCCATAAAGCAGAAGTTTTACTCATAGCTAAAAGACTTTCAAAATACTTAGGCAAAATCATCAAAGTTGCCACACCGCTTGTTAAAACCATGGTCATTAAAAAACAAACAAGCATACTCATTTTATGAGTTTTTAAAGCTTCAAACAATGGAAAATTTAAAATTTTCTTTTCATTTTGAACTTTTATAAATTCTGGAGTTTCGCTGAGTTTATTTCTTAAAAACAAAGCTAAAATTCCAAAAAATCCTCCTATGATAAAAGGAATTCTCCAAGCATAGCTTTGAACTTCTTCTGGGGTAAAATAAGATCTTATGCCTAAAGTGGCAATATTTCCTAGCAATAAACCTATGGTTAAAGTCGCTGAAATAAAACCAAGAGCTAAAGGAATTTGACGCCCTTTGACAAATTCGCTCACATAAATCCAAGCTCCGCTCACCTCAGTTCCAACGGCTAAACCTTGCAAAATACGAATAGTAAATAAAATCAAAGTAGCAAATATACCTATACTTTCATAACTTGGCAAAAAAGCTAAAGCAAAACTAGGCAAAACCATCAAAAGCATAGAAATATAAAAAATATTCTTTCTTCCGTATCTATCAGCAAAATGTGCCATCACAATAGAACCAAAAGGACGCGCTAAATAAGCAGCACCAAAGGCTATATAAGCATTTATCTGCATCCAAAAAGCATCATTTTGCGGAAAGAATACCTTAGCAAAAATATCCAAAAAAAAGGTAAAAAGCACAAAATCATAAAATTCTAAAATTCCACCCAAAGAAGCATAAATAATATTTTTGTATTTTTTTTGCATATTTTATCCTAAATCAACTAAAGGGCAAAAAGCCCTTTATTAAATTTTTCCACCTTCAACCACTACATCATCAGCCTTAACATCATCTCCAAAATGAGCTTTTAAAGTTTCATCATAAGCCTTGTGAAAAAACTGCTCTTGGCCTAGTTTAATGATCAAATTATCGATAAATTCTTTAAGTTCTTTATCGCCTTTTTTAACTGCTGGTGCGATAACATCTTTGTTACCTAACTCTTTGATACCCATTTTAAAATCAGGATGATCTTTCACCCAAGCAAAAAGTAAGGTATTATCATGACTTAAAGCATCGCCTCTTTTATCCATCAAAGCGGCAAAGGTTTCGGTATTTTGATCATATTTTAAAGTTTTAATATTAGGATAATTTTGCGTAAAATAAGCATCTGCTGTTGTGCCTTTGTTTAAAAGCAAGGTTTTATCTTTTAAATCTTCTACGCTAGTTATATTACTATCCTTTGGTACAGCTACGCCTAAAGCTACCTTCATATAAGGCAAGCAAAAATCAACCTGCTCTGCCCTTTGCGGAGTTTGAGTAAAATTAGCCAAAATAATATCTACTTTATTTGATTTTAAAAACTCAACCCTATTTGCAGCTTCAACAAGAACAAATTGTACCTTGCTTTCATCTCCAAAAAGTTCTTTTGCTATGCGTTTAGCTAAAGCTACATCATAGCCTTGATTGTTTCCTTTCTCATCTACATAACCAAAAGGTGGTTTATCGCCAAATACCCCAATCCTAACAACTCCATTTTGCTTGATCTTATCAAGAGAATTTAAAGTTTTAGAGTCAGAATTTCCTCCACAAGCAGCCAATACTACTGCAACAAAGGCCGTTAAAACACTTAGAAGTATTTTTTTCATACATTTCCTTTCTTTAAAAAATAAGCTTAAAGCTGTTGCAAAAATATATAATAATTGCAAAGTTAATTATACTTAAAATTATAAATAATGCATTTGAAACAAACTAAAAAGATTTTCCTATGTGTAAAAATGTAATTAATCCCACACTCTCTTTTAGCATTGTTTAAATTTTAAGTAAAAAAAGATATAATCTTTTTTTAAAATTTTTAAGGAGAAAACTATGAAAAAAGGTATTTTTCTCTCTATTGGAATAGCTGTTTTGTTTTCAGCTTGCGGAAATTCCATAGATGAAAAAACAGTTAAAAAATATGAAAATCAACTAAATCAAACAGTTAAACAAGAAATTGCAAGCCTTTCTCAGGATTCTGGAATAAAGATTGAATTCTCAGATTTTAAATGCAATGCAGATGGTGATTTTATAGCGTGTTTAAGTCCAAATTTCAAAACTCTTGCAAAAGATAATAACGATGAGTATCAAGAACTATTTCAAGCAAAAAATATCAAAATTCGCTCAAATGAAATTTACAAAGGCGAAGCAAATACATCAATTAGCATTAAAGAATATTACAACGATCTTTTTAAAAACCAAAAAAGCATACAATCAAATTTGGTTTTTGAAGATTTTAAACTTGGAGAAAAAGTTGTTAGTGACATCAATGCAAGCTTATTTCAACAAGATCCAAAAATCAGATCTTTTATCAATAAATTAAGCTCGGATTCTTATACTTTATCATTTGATAACTCCATAAACAAACAAGAAAACAATTATCTAGATAATCTTGATATAAAATTTTATAACGCAAAATTAAATTTCAATACAAATCTAAATATAAATCTAAAAGAAGATTTGCTTAATTACCTTGATTCTAAGGGTATAAAATTTAACACTCAAACTTTAGCTATGGATGAACAAGCTATCAATGAACTTCTTAATATAGCAAACTACGAACAAGCTTCAGATTTTAGCAATACAATCCAAAAATACATCATCTTAAATAATTTTAAAATTGATTCAACTCTTAAAACCGAAGGCGTATTTAGTAGCTATATAGCAACTGCTAAGGAAAATTTACAAACCTTAAAAGCTCAAAGTCAAAATGAAGAACAAGCATTAATCTTTGATAAAGCTTTAGCTATTTTAAACAATATCACTCAAAATGATGATTATAAACTCAATCTTGATTTAAAATTTAAAAACATCCCTGTTAGTGACTATAGCACACAGGGAATCGACAGCATAGAAAAACTAAGCATCAACAATCAAGACGCCACAGAAGCGTTAAAAATTATACTTCCATTTATCATGTTTTCTATGTTAATGGGCGGAGCGTCGTTTTAAATTTTAAAATGATAAAAACTTCAAAAACATTAAAAGCAAGATTAAATTCTTTGCTCTTAATGTTTCATAACATTAACAAAAAAGGCTAAAATGAAAATTTTATTCTCCCCTAGTGAAAGCAAAAATGAAAATTGCGTAAAAAATCCTATCAATGAAAACTCATTTATATTTAAAGAATTATTTCCATATAGAATGGAAGCTTTAAAGCATTATGAAGAATTTATCAAAAACGCAAGTTTGCAAAATTTACAAGAACTTTTTGGCATTAAAAACGAAAATGAAATTGATAAATTTAAACACGACTTAAAACAAGCTCCCACCCAAGAAGCTATACTGCTTTATACTGGGGTAAGTTATGAATATCTTAATTTTAAAGCCTTAGATAAAAAAAGCCAAGCTTATATTTTAGAAAATACTCTTATATTTTCTAATCTTTTTGGCGTTGTAAGAGCTAATGATACCCTACCCTTTTATAAATTCAAGCAAGGGGCTAAAATAGGAAATTTTGCCATAGAGAAATTTTATAAAGAACATTTTAGTAAAGCCTTAGATGAATACTTAGAAAATGAAGAAATACTTGACCTTAGAGCAGGATTTTATAATAAATTTTATACTCCAAAAAAGAAATTTTATACCTATAAATTTGTAAAAAATGGTAAAGTCATCAGTCATTTTGCTAAAGCTTATAGGGGAATTTTACTCTCCATAAGTGCAAAAAACCAAGTAAAAAACAATAAAGAGCTTTTAGCAAACCTTCCTTCAAACCTAAAACTCAAAGAAATTCAAATCAAAGGTTTAAAGGAAGAAATTGTGCTTGAAATTCTAGATTAGTTTTTATTTTAAGTATTTTAAAGCTAGCTTCGCATAATAACTTGCAGCCCTAGCTAAAAGCTTATCATTAAAAACATAACTAGAATTATGTAAATAAATGTCGTTTTCATTTTCTAAAAAAGCATAGGCACATTTTTTCATTTCGCAAAAAAATCCAAAATCCTCACTTGCCATTAAAGGACGATGATTAAATTCACAATTTTTTTCGCCAAATAATTCTTTTGCAACCTCACTAGCAAAATCCACAGCTTCATCGTTATTCATAGTCACTGGTGCAACAACATTTTTATTGATTTTAATCTCTATATCATTAGCCTGTGCAAGACCTTTACAAATTTTATAAATTTTTTCTTCAGTTAGCTTTCTAGTTTCATTATCTAATGCTCTAACACTCATTTTAATCGTTGCAATATCTGGAATGATATTAAAAGCATGTCCTGCATTAAAAGCTCCTATGCTTACAACTGCTGAATTTTGAGGATCAACATTGCGAGATACTATACTTTGCAAAGCCACCACAAGCAAAGAAGCAGCATAAATAGGATCTTTTGCTTTTTCTGGAGCACTTCCATGACCACCTCTTCCAATAACTTCAATGCTATAACTATCCGAAGAAGCCATCATCGCACCTTTTTTAAGATAAAATTTCTTATCGCTACCAAAAGGCATATTGTGCCATCCAAAAATATAATCACTATCAAATTTTTCAAACAATCCATCTTCTATCATTGCCTTAGCACCACCCAAACCCTCTTCAGCAGGTTGAAAATAAAGATTTAGCGTACCATTAAAATTCTGACTTGCTAAATACTTTGCAGCAAGCAATAAAGAAGTAGTATGCCCATCATGACCGCAAGCATGCATTACATTTTCTTTTTTGCTTTTATAAGGCAAATTTGTGCATTCTTGTAAAGGCAAAGCATCCATATCTGCACGAAGTCCTATTTTTTTATCGCTATTTCCCTTTTTTAAAACCCCCACAACACCTGTTTTTCCTATTTCTTCATAAACCTCATAACCAAATTCTTTTAATTTTTGCGCTACTAATTTTGCAGTACATAATTCATCAAAACCAAGCTCAGGATTTTCATGAATTTGATGACGAATTTTTTCAAATTCGCCTTGTAAGTCTAGTATTTCTGGAATTAAATTCATTCTATTTTTCTCCTTGTATAAAATTTTCTCTTCTAGGTAAAACAAATTGTGCTAAGATCGCTGAAATAAAAATCAAAGCAAAAATATAAACAAAACCCAAAGTAAAACTATGGGTTTTATCAACACTCCAAGATACTACCCATAGGTTAAATGATAGTATAACAAAGGTAATACTCCAAAAAGCACTCATAATAAAAGCAGTTTGATTTGGATTGGAATTTTTTAGTTCTGAAGGTAAATTAAAGAAAAATGGAAACCACATAGAATAAAAAATGCCTGATAACACAGCAAAAATCTGTATCAATACTAAATTTTGTAAAAATAACATACAAAATCCGCATATAAAAATACACGCTCCTCCAGACAATAGCATTATTTTAAAAGAAATATTTTTTCTTTTAAAAAATAATCCAAGATAAGGACCAAAAATAATAGCAAAATTAGCCAAGGCTGGAATTTCTTTTTTAGCAAAATCAGCTAATTCTTTACTAAAACCTGCATATTGCGCATAAAAAGTTGGTAAAAAAGTAAAAAGAGAATTTAAAAATAAAATAGGCCCTATGTAAAAAATAATCATACCCCAAGTAACACGAGATTTTAGAGCATAAATAAGATCTTTTGCATTATTCTTTTTTTCTTCTTTTTTATTCTCATCTTTACCTACAAAAAGCCACAAAATCAATAAAATCAAATTAATCCAAGCATAAAATGATAAAGAATCTCTCCAATTTCCAAAATAATTTGAGATACTTTCAGCTAAAATAAGTCCTAGAGTAATGCCTACTAAATTTGAAGTTATATTAAAACTAATTACAAAATGCAAAGCTTTTTTTTCAAACCATTGCTGTGCAATAGGCACTAAGCAAACTAAAGCACAAGCTGAACCAAGCCCTGTTAAAAATCTTATAATCAAAATACCACTATAACTATCTACAAAACTTAAAAAGATACCCGAACTCATTAAAATACAGCCTAAAAAATATCCCTTTTTTAATCCGAATTTATAAACCAAAAAAGCAGTAAATGAAGCACCAAAAATTTTCGCAACTACTATCATGCTAGTGATTAAAGTAGCTTGCTGAGTATTTAGGGCAAGATCATTTGAAATCAAAGGCATTAAAGACCCTGTTGCTGCCCAAGAGATACTAAAAACAGCATAAACACTAAAAATGATAAATTCAACTCCAATGCGTCTAAAATGAAATAAAAGTGATTTTTCCATATTAAAATCCTTTTTAGATATTTATTAAAATATAACATAAAAAAATAAGATATTTATTATCTTTAATTATTTTTTTAATTTAATTATTTTTTTATATATTTTTTTGTTACTTTTTGAAAATTTATATATAAGTTTAAAGATAAAAAAACTAAAATACAAAATAAAAAACCCGTAAAAGTTTTTTGAAGTATTTAAATGATATATTTCAAAATCTAGTTTTAAAAAGGAAAAATATGGAATTTTTAGCATTTATTTTTTTGATTATTATATTTTTATTTGTAGTCTTTATCATCGTTACTCGCTATGAAAAAAAGATAAAATTACTCAACCAAAACATACAAAATATGAAAGAAGATATAGCCGATCTTAAAGAAACAACTCAAAAAAATCGCTCTTTAATTGAAAAAAATCGCTCTAATATAGAAAATATAATAAAATAAAACTAAGAAAGATTTGCGATAAGCTTATAATGTTTTTTCTGATTTATCATTAAAGTAAAAATTTTTTCACTTGAATTTTCGCTTTTATTTTTATAAATCATACTTTTTAAAAACGGAAAAAGCATCGTACTAGAAGTTTTACCTTGTAAAATAATATGCATAGAGCCTTTTAAAATTCCGTACTTATAACTCATACCACTTGGAAATATATCAAGATTAAAACTTAAACTATCTTCATTGCTATCATAATTTAAAATTTCAATTTTAACAAAGCTAATTTCTTGATCTTCTTGAGATAAATTTTTAAAAATTTCAAGTTTTTCATGTTTTTTGATAGTAACAACTTCTTGCTTACTTTCTTTAAAATCAGAAAGAAAATTTTCATTTTTAAAAATTCTTGAAAAAAATTTTAAATTTTTAAATTGTATACTTGTTTGTTTTGTGTTTTCATGTATTATTTTTTCGGATTTTAAGATGTTGTGTTCTATATCATCTTCTTGGTTTTGATTATCTTTGTTTGATTTCATGTCAAAATCTTCAACGATAATCATATCTTCACTATTACAAATATTAAAATGTTTTACAATTTCTTCAAAAGTAAAACTGTCATCACTAAATTCCAAAAGATCTACATTTGAAGTGATAAAATCAACACCATCTCGTTCTTCAATCTTATCTTTAATCACAAAAGCATCAACACAAAAGCACGATCTTTGAATTTCGTATTCAGAACTTTTGCCTTTAAATACTATCTTCATTATCACAAAGCTTTTGCTATAAGTTCTAAAGGACTAGCAAAAACAACCTTGCTTGAATTTTGTTCTAATGCATTTGAAATTTGCATTCTGCAAGCTGAACACTCGGCGCTTACCACACTAGCCTTACTTTCATCGATCATTTGTGCTTTTTTAAGCCCTACACTTAAAGCTCTATCATAATAATCCGTTTGCATACTCACTCCACCAAAACCGCAACAAGCATTAGAATTACTCATTTCTACAAAATGATAATTTGTTTTTAAAAGTTCTCTTGGCTCTTTAAAAACCCCTTGCATTTTTCTTGCATGGCAAGGATCGTGATAAGTAATGCTATAATTAAATTTATTTTTTGTTTTTAAAATTTCTTCCAAAGAAGTAAATTTATAAAAATACTCGCTAGCCATATATATCTTAGATGACACACATTTTGCGCGTTTCGCCCAGTCTAAATCATTTTGCATTATAAAAAAATGTTCATAATCTATCTTTAACATAGCCGAACAAGTGGCCTCAGGAACTATAATAGCATCTAATTTTTCTAATTTTTTTTCAAAATACTCAATATTTTTTTTAGCCAAAACTTCAACACTTTTAAAATCACCCGTAAAAAATTGCGGTGCTCCACAACACACTTGTTCTTTCATCAAATCCACATTGATTTTTAATTCCTTAGCGATTTTAAGCACTGCATTAGCCGTATCTATGTAAAAATAATTCGCCAAACAACCTACAAAAAAACCTATGGTTTTTTCTCCATCATTATTGATAAATTTTGGATTAGAATTTAAGAAACTTTTTTTATTAAAACTTGTAAGCAATCTTCCCTTTTTAACAAAAGGCATGGAAAATCTTGCCTTCATACCTGTATTTTCATTCTCATTTTGAATTTTAAACGCACAACTTTGAAATACATAGCCAAGCTTAGCTACCAAATCTAAAATTTTGCGTCTTCTTAAAAAGAAAAAAATAAGTTTTTTATACCAAGCTATACCAAATTTTTTAGCTATATCATAACGAACTTCTTCTATGGCATTATCTACTCTTAATTTACTTGGACATACTTCAACACAATTGGTGCATAAAAAACAAGATTCAAAAACTTTCTTAGCTTCTTTATCAAGTTCTAGACTTCCCTCTTTATAAGCAGCTAAAAGATCTAAAAACCCTCTTGGACTAGTAATTTCATCGCGATTTTCTTCATGTATAGTACAAACAGGTATACATTTGCCACATTTAACACAAGCATCACTTATTTGACTAAATTTCATCTTACACCGTTTTTGAGAATACTTTTTTATCTTCACTAATGTTTTTCATATAAGCATCAAAACACATAGCAATATTTCTTATAAGTAAAACGCCTGTTTCATTGACTTTGATAAAATTTTCATCAAAATTAATAAAATCTTTGTATTCTTCTAAAGCTTTTAAATCCTCTTTAAAATACTCCTGAAAATCAATGCAAAATTCTTTTTCTATTGACTTGATATCAAGCTTAAAATTTGCCATTAACTCCATAATCACTGCTTTTCTAAGCTCATCATCATCGCTTAAAGCTACGCCTCTTTCAAAAGGCAAAACTCCTCTATCTAATGCAGCTTCATAACTTGACATATCTTTAAAATTTTGCGCATAATGTCTTTGTCCTTCACCTATACTTGTAAGCCCGACACCGACTAAATCAGCACCGCCTTTAGTAGTATAACCTTGGAAATTTCTATGCAAAGTTTCATTTTCTAAAGCTTTAAAAAGCTCATCATTTTCTTTTGCAAAATGATCCATTCCTATCATTTTATAGCCATTTTTGCTTAAAAATTTCTCACAAAATTCTAAAATTTCAAGCTTAACATCAGGACTTGGCAGGGTATTTTCATCAAATTTTCTCATATTTTTCTTAAGCCAAGGCACATGAGCGTAATTAAAAATCGCCAAACGATCAGGGTTTAAAAGCATAACTTTTTCTAAAGTTTGTGTAAAGCTTTGCAAATTTTGATAAGGCAAACCATAAATTAAGTCCATATTTACAGACTTTATCCCTTTGCTTCTTACAAGATTTAAAGCATTTTGTGTTAATTCAAAAGGCTGGATGCGATGAATTTCTTTTTGAACTTTTTCATCAAAATCCTGCACTCCAAAGCTGATACGATTAAAGCCATTTTGTGTTAAAACTGTGGCTTGTTCCTCATTTAAAAAACGCGGATCGATCTCACAGCTAATCTCTGCATCTTTAGAAAAATTTCCAAAAACAGATCTGATTTTTAAAATCAAATTTTGAAGTTGTTTAGCGCTAAAAAAAGTTGGAGTTCCGCCTCCAAAGTGCATTTGCACCACTTCTCTTTTAGTATCTAAAATAGTACTTAAAATATCAAGCTCTTTAAAAATATAAGTTAAATACCTTTCTTTACTCTCTTCTTTAGCTGTATAAATAACATTGCAACCACAAAAATAACAAGCACTCCTACAAAAAGGCAAATGAAAATAAAGCGATAAAGATCTATCTTGCTTTTTTAAAATTTCTATATATTCTTCGTATTTGAAATTTGTATTAAACTCTACTGCCGTAGGATAAGAAGTATAGCGTGGTCCTGCTTTAGAATATTTTACAAAAGCTTTATAATCTCTCATTTTAGTTTACCCTTTCTATCATCGCTTGCATATCTACAAATAAATTTGGATGCTCTTGTTTGATTTTAGAAATTAATTTTTCAAGATCAATACTAACTTCCATAGTGCCATTTTGTGCCTTTTGCTTGATCTCATCCATAGCAACCGTCCAAACATCGTTAAAATCTACAGGAATTTGCTGATAAATCGCCTTTTCTAAACGCAATTCAAAATTCTCTTTTTGACTTTGTTTTAAACTTTCAAGTATATTCTTAAGACTTTGTAAAGAAAGTAAAGTGTGAATTTCATCGTTTTCATCGATCACAAACCAAGGTTCAGGAGAATCAAAACTTCCATTTTCAAGAACTAAACATTTTTCGTTTTCATTCTCGCTTTGCTTCATTTTAAAAATCGTTCTATCTTTTTTCTTTATTCCTAGATTTTGACTAAATTCATCAATGCGTTTTAAGCAAGTGCTATACTTTTCTAGCTCTTTCATTCTCTTCCTCTCTGATTATCCAAAAAGCAAAGCAAGGCTTTTACCACATAAAGGCGATTTCTTGCTTCTTCAAAAATCACATCTGCATGTTTTTCAAAAATTTCTTCACTCACTTCATAACCCCTATAAGCAGGCAAACAATGAAGCAATATCGCGTCTTTATTGGCAACGCTCATAGCCTTTTCATCGATCATAAATCCTTCAAATTCTTTGATCTTGCGTTCTTTTTCATTCTCTTCGCCCATGGAAACCCAAGTATCGGTGATGACTACATCTTTATCCTTTAAAGCTTCAAATTTATCATGATTTAAGGAAATTTTAGCTCCTGAAATCAAAGCCTGTTTCATAGCAAATTCCCAAATTTCAGGGCTAATTTTATAGTTTTTTGGTATAGCTATACTAAATTCAAAGCCCAAAATCGCAGCCGCAATAAGCCAAGAATTGCACATATTGTTACTATCTCCGATAAAAGCAACTTTTGCTATACCATTTTGCATCTTATTCCATTCTTTGATAGTAAGCAAATCTCCTAAAACCTGAGTAGGGTGATAAAGCTCGCTTAAAGCATTGATCACAGGGGCTTTAGAATATCTTGCAAATTCGAGTAAAGTTTCATGTTTATTGACTCTCATCATCACAAAATCAACCATCGCCCCTATCACCCTAGCTGTATCCTTTACAGGCTCGCCACGACTAAGTTGTAAATCATTGCTGCTTAAAAATAAAGCCTTTCCGCCAAGCTCTGTTATGGCTAATTCAAAGGCCATTCTTGTTCTTGTAGAGTTTTTCTCAAAAATCATTGCTAAAGTTTTATCTTGTAAAAGTTTTTTAGGCTCTTTTTTAAGCTCGCTAGCATGATTTACAAGGCTTAAAATTTCCTCCTTAGAAAAATCTCTTAAAGTTAAAAAATGTTTCATTTTTCTCCTTTTAACATTTTAGCTAATTCTTTGGCATGATAAGTGATGATAAGCTTTGCCCCTGCTCTTTTAAAAGCTATCATAGTTTCATATAAAACTTTTTCATAATCAATCACTCCAGCATTTTTAGCTGCCTTTAACATAGCATACTCTCCGCTTACATTATAAACACACAAAGACAAGTTAGAATGAAAGGATATTTCTTTAACCACATCAAGATAAGCAAGAGCGGGTTTTACCATCAAAATATCAGCTCCTTGCGCTTCATCTTCTAAGCTTTCTTCTAAAGCTTCTTTACCATTAGCAAAATCCATTTGATAGCTTTTTCTATCTCCATAACTTGGAGCTGACTCTGCTACATCACGAAATGGTCCATAATAACTTGATGCAAATTTAGTAGAATACGCCATTATGGGTAAATTTTCAAAACCTTCCTTATCTAAAGCTTCACGCAAAGTAGTGATAATACCATCCATCATTCCACTAGGTGCTATCATATCTACCCCTGCTCTTGCATGAACTAAGGCTTGTTTGGCTGAAATTTCTAAAGTGGCATCATTATCCACACTTTTTGTTTTTGGATCGATAATCCCACAATGCCCGTGATCTGTGTATTCACAAAAACAAAGATCGCTGATTATAAAAAGATCTGGAAAATTTTTCTTAATCTCTCTTATACTTCTTGCAACAAGCCCTTCATCATCTAAAGCATCGCTTCCACAGCTGTCTTTTTTCTCATTTTCCAAAACGCCAAAAAGTATAATGGCTTTAATGCCTAAGTTGACTACATTTTGACACTCTTTTAAAATTTCATCTAAACTCATTTGAAACACATCGGGCATAGAAGAAATTTCTTTTTTTATCCCCGTTCCATTAACCACAAAAAGCGGATAAATCAAATCATTTACACTTAAAGAATTTTCCCTTACCATAGCTCTTAAGTTTTCATTAAGTCTTAATCTTCTAAATCTTTTAAACATTTTTTTGTCCTTTTTTTGCTAAAATCTTAACATAAATTTGATTATAGAGAGTAGTAAATGAAAATAAAAATTTCAGAAATTGCGAATTTACCTAGCAAATGGGGAAATTTCCAAATACAAAGTTTCAAAGAAAATGATAAAGAACATTTATGTATATTTAAAAATACTCCAAAAGACACACTCAATCTAAGAATTCATTCAGAGTGCTTAACAGGAGATGCTTTAGGAAGTTTAAAATGTGATTGTGGGGAACAGCTTGAATTTTCGCTAAAATATATAGAAAAGAATGGCGGAATGGTGATTTATCTTAGGCAAGAAGGAAGGGGTATAGGGCTTTTTAACAAGGTTAATGCTTATGCTTTACAAGATAAAGGTTTTGATACGATTAAAGCAAATCATCAGCTTGGCTTTAAAGCCGATGAAAGAACTTATGAAATTGTAGAATTTATACTCAAACACTATGAAATTTCTAAGGTTAATTTACTCACAAATAATCCCGAGAAACTAGAGTCCATTAAGGAAAAAATCATCACACGCATACCGATTTTAATAGAACCTAATCGTTTTAATGTAGAGTATTTAAACATAAAACAAACTCAAATGGGACATCTTAAATAAATGATTTTTAAAGATTATGATTTTTTACAAAACTACGATTTAAAAAACTTTGAAGAAAAGATAAAAATTTATAAAGAATTATTATCTAAATTTAACCGCATTCACAATCTTACTCATTTAAAAAATATAGATGAAAATATCTTTGATAGTATTAAAATTTTAGATTTTTATGATTTTTCTAAAGCAAAAAATATCGCCGATATAGGAAGTGGCGCAGGATTTCCAGCTGTATTTTTAGCCTTTTTACTGCAAAGTAATTTTCATCTTTTCGAACCCAATCCCAAAAAAGCTGCCTTTTTGCGGACATTAAAAATAGAATGTGAACTTCCAAATTTACATATTTACAAAGAAAAAGTTCAAGAATGCCAAAATACCTTTAAAGCCGATATCATCACTTCAAGAGCCTTAATGGATATCAAGCCTTTGCTTAAAATTTGCAAAAATCTAAAAGATGAAAATACGGTTTTTATTTTATGGAAAGGTAGTGAAATTTATCAAGAACTTGAAAATATAAAAGATTATGAAATTTTTGAAAATAATTTAAGAAGATATTGTATTTTAAAGTAGCCCTAAGGCTACTTTTTATTCTGCTAAATCAGCGTTAAAACTGATATCCACCAAAGGCCAAGAAATTCCACCATGTCCTGCAGCCACATCGCTTAATGCTTTTAATGCTTTAGAACCATTTTTAAAAGTATGCAAATCAACTTGTCCTTTAGCTTCAAATTTATTATCTTTGATGGTATAAGTTAAAGGCACAATAGTACTTTTTTTATCCATAGTAATTTTTGCTGAAATAACGCCTTTATTTTCACCCGCAATCACATCTTGAAAAACAACTTTAATATCCGTATCTCCCAATAAAGCAGGGAAAAATACTTTTGTGATATTATTGGTTATAATATCATTGCCTTCACCCATAAAAGCATTACTTGGCTTTATGGTAGCTTTAGCGCCTTTAAGATAACTTGCTAAATCCTTTGTATTTTTAGAAAATTTATATTCTACATTTTTAAATTCACCTTTTGTTCCTATCATATCTTTAGTTTTATATCCTTCAAAAGAAACCTTTAAACTATCTTCTTTAAAAGATACAGCACTTAAAGCCGAAGCTAACAAGCAAGAACTTAAAATACTTACAAGAATTTTTTTCATCTTTATTCCTTTTTAATAAATTTAATTAATGAATTAAATTATATTCTTAGTTGATTAATAAAATAAAATTTTCTAAAAAATAATTTTTATTACCAAAGTATACCTTTAAAAGCTAAGGTTAAAAAATATCCTCCAAAAATCAAAACAAGCCCTAAAACAAAAGCCAAGCCAAATACCCTAGAGCCACTTTTTAAAAATTTTTTAAAGTCAATTTGCAAGCCTAAAGCTGCCATAGCAAAAACGATACATAAAGTACAAAGTGTTTTACCTAAAGAAATAATATCACTCGTAGCAATACCTAAAATACTTTCTTTACTTGCTAGATATGTATTTAAAACTATCATACCTAAAAATGCGAATGCAAAATAAGGTATAGTGATACTTTTTGCAGTTTTTCCACTGTTTGAATGCTGATTTTTAGCGAAAAAATAAGTCACTATAAGTAAAAAAGGAACAAGCAAAATCACTCTCATCATTTTTATAATCACTGCAACATTAGAAGCACCTTGCTCAAATCCTGCCATATCTTTTGCCATTTCAGCAGCACCTGCAACATTTGCCACCTCATGCAAAGTAGCTCCCATAAAAACCCCCATAGCATTTTGATCAAAAAAAGGAAAAAGATTTAAAGAAAAAGCTATGGGATATAAGAACATAAACACAAGTCCAAAAATCACCACAGTACCTACGGCTAAAATTCCCTTAAAAGGATCACTTTTCAAACTTGACTCTAGTGCTAAAACCGCTGCCGCACCACAAATAGCACTTCCAGCTCCAACAAGCATAGAAGTTTCTTTATCGAGTTTAAAAATTTTCATTCCTACAAATAAAGCAATAATAAAAACAAAAAATATCACTATAGCAGAAAGTAAAAACCCTTTCAACCCTACACTTAAAAGCTCAGTTAAAGTGATATTAAAACCATATAAAACAATGCCAAGTCTTAAAAGCTTTTTCGCACTAAAATGCACTCCAGCTTGAAAATGATGTTGGTATTTAAAAAACCAAGGAGAAAGCAACACTCCTATGATAATAGCAAAGGCAGTCGCTGCCAAATGAGTAGTATCTTTGATACTTTGAACACTAGAAAGATACATAGCAAAAATCACTATACAAGCAGTAAAAAGCAAACCCTTAAAATTTGATCGCACTATAGCCACGCTATGTGCTAAAAAACTTGTTTTCATTTATTTTCCTTTTTATAAATTTTGTGTTATTATATTTTTTTTATTAAAATTATAAAAATATATTATTTTAATTTTTATAATAAATTTTTTTTATTAAATAAAGGAATCACTCATGAAAATCAAAGACATGGAAATATTTTTAGATCTTTTAAACACTCAAAGTCCAACTCATACAGCCAACAATTTTTCCATAACTCAACCTAATGTTTCAATAGTAATTAAAAATTTAGAAAATAAATTTGATGGCATTTTATTTGAAAGACTTGGAAAAAAACTCTTACCTACACCAAAAGCTTTAGAACTAGGAAAAAATTGGTTAAAAATTATACAAGCCTACTACCAAAGCTTAGAAAAATTAAACGACGAAAGTATGCTCTTAGGGGAAATAAAAATAGCCTCAACTCAAAGCATTTCTGAACATTTTTTAGCTCCTATTTTATTTGATTTTAAGGCAGAATTTAAAAACATAGAAATTCGCTCTCAAACGCAGAATTCAAAAGAATGTTTAAATTTACTAAAAAACGGAAATATAGAATTTGCAATCATTGAAGCAGAACTTGATCCAGCTTTAGTGGAGTATGAAAATTTAGAAATAAATTTTTGGCAAGATGATGAACTTATAGTAGCTACAAGTGATAAAAAACTCAATGAAAAAGAATTTTATATCGATGAACTTTTGGAACAAAAGTGGATTTTAAGAGAAGCAGGCTCAGGCTTAAGGGATAAATTTTTAAACGAAATTGGTGCAAGCTCAAAAAAACTTAATATTTTTCTTGAACTTGATAGAATGGCTGCGATTAAAGAACTTGTTTTACAAAAAAAAGCAATCTCTATTTTTTCCAAAAAAAGCATAGAAAAAGAATTAAAAAATTCAACACTTTATGAAATTAAATTAAAAAATATCGACCTAAAGCGTAAATTTTATACCTTAAAAAGAAAAAATTATAATTTTAACAGAGCTTTAGAAAAATTTGAAAAAATATTCAAATCATAAGCATAATAACCGATTTATATAGAAAGTTAAGCAATTTTTAGATAAAATCCAAAGCTTATATAAATTTCAAGGATAATCAATGAACGCCAAAACTCAAGAAGCCGAATTAGAAGAATTATTTCAAGAAAATGCAAAAGATTATATCACATATGAAAAATTGGTAAAATATCTTACAAAACAACCAAGTGCATCAACCGCTAAAAAAGTGCAAGCATTAATGAAAAAACACAAAGTGCAACTTTTTTCAGCAGCCGAAATTGCACAAATGAAAAACATAGAAGATGCAAAAAGACTTCAAGAAGAAAAACAAAAACTCCAAGATACAAGCCTTGAGAACGAATTTGATTTAGCCAATGAAAACGATTTATTAGAATGGAGCAGATCAGACTCTCCTGTTCGTATGTATTTAAGAGAAATGGGACAAATTGCTTTATTAAACAAAGATGAAGAAATTGAAATTTCCAAAAAAATAGAACTTGGCGAAGATATTATCATTGATGCTTTTTGTTCTGTACCTTATTTGATAGATTTTATTTTAGATTATAAAGAACCTTTAATAAACAGAGAAAGAAGGGTAAAAGAACTATTTAAAAGCTTTGACGATGAAGAAAAAAGTGATGATAAACTTGATGAACTTGATATAGATGAAGATGAAGAAAACGAAACAGAATTAGAATCAGATGAAGAAAATACTAAAAAAAACAGCAAAAAAGAAGATGAAAGAACTTTAAAAGTTATAGAAAAATTTAAAGCTCTAGAAAAAGCTAAAAAAGATTGGCTAAAAACATCCAAAGACAAAGAAAGCGGAGATGAACTTTTAGATAAATTAAGCATTGCGTTCAAAAAAAATATTTTAAAAGAAAAATTAATGGATCTAGGCCCTACTTCAAAACTTATTAGTGAAATCGTAAAATCAATGGAAACTGCACTAAAAAGCGATGAAGAATTTGACAAAGAACTTAAGCGTTTAGAATACCGCTTACCTATGTTTTCTGATGAACTTAAAAAACGCCATGCAGATATTTTAAAAGATATTACAAAATTGAGCAAAGAAGAAATCACAGAGCGAGCTTTAGAAACAACCATGGTAAGCACTTATATGGAAATTAAAAAACTATTTCAAACTAAAGAAGCTAGTGAAAAAAGCTTTGATCTTGAAAAATCACGTTTAAAAGAAATTTTAGAGCAAATTAAACGCGGTAAAAAAATCTCTGATGAAGCAAAAGGAAGAATGGCAAAATCAAACTTGCGTCTTGTTGTAAGCATAGCTAAACGCTACACAAATCGTGGCCTACCTTTCTTAGATCTTATTCAAGAAGGAAATATAGGTTTAATGAAAGCTGTGGATAAGTTTGAATACAAAAGGGGTTATAAATTTTCCACTTATGCAACTTGGTGGATCAGACAAGCTATTTCAAGGGCTATAGCTGACCAAGCAAGAACCATAAGAATTCCAATCCACATGATAGAAACCATCAATCAAATTAACAAAATTATCCGCGAACATCTACAAAAAGATGGAAAAGAACCTGATGTCAGTGTTATAGCTAAAGAAGTAGGTTTAAGCGTAGATAAGGTTAAACAAGTCATTAAAATCACAAAAGAACCAATTTCCCTTGAAGCTCCAATAGGAAATGAAGATGATGGTAAATTTGGAGATTTTGTTGAAGATAGAAATTCACTTTCTCCAATGGATCATATCTTAAAGGATGATTTAAAAGAACAAATTGATGAAGTTTTAGATCAATTAAACGATAGAGAAAAAGCGGTAATTCGTATGCGTTTTGGTTTAATGGATGATGAAAGTGATAGAACTTTAGAGGAAATTGGAAAAGAGCTTAATGTCACTCGAGAAAGAGTGAGACAAATAGAAAGCTCAGCTATAAAAAAACTCAAACACCCTAAAGTAGGAAGAAAACTAAAAAATTATATTGAAGGTTGGAAGTAAGAGCCAATCTCTTACTAAAAACCCAAATCTTTTTCTTCTTTTAACTTGCGTACATGTTCAAAAAAAACTAATTTTCCGCTATGTTTTTTTAAATTTTTAAATTCCTTAATATCAAATTCTAAACACAAGATAGAAGAAGTTGGAAAAGAAGCTAAACATAGCGAGCTTAATAACTCTCCAAGTTCCATTAAACCAGGATTATGACCCACTAAAAATACTTCGTTAAACTCATCATCAATATCTTGCAGAATTTTTAGCAAATTTTCAACATTACAAAGATACAATCTTTCATCAAAACAAATTTTATTTTTATCAAAATTATAAAATTTGGCTATTTTTTTCGCTGTTTTAGCGGTTCTAACAGCAGGACTTGATAGCACCAAATCAGGATGAATTTCATGCAAGGCAAGATTTTTAAAAAGTTTTTTTAAATCTTCCTTTCCACTCTTAGTAAGTTTTCTTTCAAAATCATCAATATCCCCACTCTTACTTGCTTTTGCATGTCTTATAATATAAATTTTTTTCATTTTACCTCTTTTATTTTAGCTAAAATATAACCACACATAAACCCGAAAATATGACCATACCAAGCAACATTTACCCCCATAAGCAATGGCGCAAAACTCATAAGTAAAATTGCCACTATAAGTCCTTTTGTGCTATTTTTATCAAGAACAGCATAAAAGCCCATTAAAACACAAATTGCACCACTAGCGCCTATGACATTTATATTTTCTCCGAAATATTTAAAATCAAAATACACATAAAAAACACTTAAAAGTGAACACAACAATCCGCCAATAAAATAAATAAAAATAAAACGCAAAGCACCTAAATAAGTTTCTAATATACGCCCAAATTGAAACAAAACTATCATATTTAATATAAGATGAGTTAAATTTCCATGTAAAAACATTGAACTTAAAAGTTGCCAATAAGCTCCATTAAAAAATAAAATATTCAAACCAAGAATATTATAATAATCATAAGAAATCAAAAAATAACATAAAATATTTAAAAAAATTAAAAAAATTGTAAGCAAAGTATAAAACCTTTATTTTTTATAATATTGTCTTAAAATTCACATAAAATTCACATAAATTCTTTACAATTTTACTAAAAAATAATTAGGAAAAATATTGAAAATTAAATTTTTAAGTATTATTACTATTTTAAGTTTATCTTTAAATGCTGATATAATAATTTCTGCTGATAATTTGCCAAGTGTTTCTAAAGAATTTTTACAACATAATTTCAAAGCACCCATAGGGATCGTACAAAAAGACAAAAATTCCTATGAAGTCTATCTTAGCGATGGGACAGAACTTGAATTTGACATAGATGGAGCTTGGAAGGAAATTGAAAATAAAGCCTTTCCTTTTGATCTAGATTTTTTACCTCAAAATTTAGCCAATATCATTAAAAACGAATTTCCAAATATAAAAGCTAGAGAAATCGAAAGAAAAATCAATCATTACAAGATTAAACTTGATAACGATGTAAAAATTCTTATAGATTTTAATGGAACCATCTTGCACAAAGAAATTGATGATTAAAATATAATCAAACCTGCATTATATTTTTAACATCATCATGTTCTATCTTTTCTTTTTCAAGCAAAAGCTCTGATAATTTTAAAATTTTATCCTTCATAGAATTTAAAAATTCATCCATTTCTTTTTTTTGTTCATTTAAATTTGGCTCTTCTAACATATCAAAACTCAACATATAATCAAGCAATTCTTTAATCTTTAAAAAATCATCTTGCGAGTTAGTATAACTTTCATTATAAATCAATCTCATAGCTCTAGAACCAGCCAAATAAACTTTTATACGATTGATAAGCTCTGATTTTGATCTTATATTATGCTCATATTCTTTAAAACGATCTTCAATGAGAGTGATTTTTTCAAATCCTATGTCAAAATAATAAGCACTCAAAGCTTTTGCAGCCTGATAAGTGGCTTGAATTTTCTTCTCTTCATCATTAAAACTTAAAATCTTTTTCTTGCCTAAAAGAACTTTATTTAATACAGCATAAAAATCATTTTCCTCGACTAATGCACTATTTCTTCTTAAAGCATTAATTGCTGCTTCATTGACCAAAGTTTCAAGCCCTGCTCCACTAAAACCTACGCTTGCTTTGGCGATTTTATTTAAATTGACATTATTGTTTTTATCTTTCATATAAATTTCTAAAATTTTAAGTCTATCCTTAAAATCAGGCAAAGATAAAAAAATTCTCCTATCAAAACGCCCCGAACGCAATAAAGCAGGATCCATAAGTTCGATTTTATTTGTCGCAGCTATAACTATAACCCCACTATTGTCCTCAAAACCATCCATTTGAGTTAAAAGTTGATTTAAAGTGCTATCTCTTTCAACATTTGACATTTCTCCTCTTGCCTTACCTACAGCATCTATTTCATCGATAAAAACTATACTAGGAGCCATCATTTTAGCTTTTGAAAAAAGCTCTCTAACTCTTTTTGCACCCATACCTACATAAATTTCAACAAAACTTGAACCGCTTTGATAAAAAAATGGCACCCCTGCTTCTCCTGCAACTGCTTTTGCTATCAATGTTTTTCCTACACCAGGTGGGCCTACCATTAAAACACCTTTTGGCATTTTTACACCAAATTCTTTATATTTTTTAGGATTTTGTAAAAAATCCACAAGTTCGCTTAGCTCCATTTTAACTTCATCAACACCTGCTACATCATTAAAAGTAATATTTGAAATCACAGGTTTTATATGAGAACTTTCTAAATTTATATTTGAATTTTGAGCTTGAGTGTGATTTTGATTCTTATTTGATATTGGATATTTAGCTAACTCTTTTTTACGAGCAAAATAGCCAAGACTTATAAAAAGTGCGATAATAAAAACAAGTAAAATAAAAAACACCCAAAGCGTGTTATCTTTTTTAACTTCTACGGGAACTTTTGCTAAAAGTGTTTTTATATCTATGCCATCTTTTATAATTACGTAATTTTCACCTTCCGCCTTAAGCCAAATTTCGTCTTTATCAATCACAGCTTTTTGGATTAAATTTTGACTTAACAGACTTTGATAAAGATTTTCATCTATATATTTAGGTTCATTTTTAAAATATAAAATTCCCAAAAGCATACATAAAACCATAAAAGATGCTAAAATTATCTTTTTATTTTTCATTATCTAGCCTTTTAAATTTGCAAAGTTAGACTTTTCTTGCACTTCATATTGAGATATAAAGATCCATTCTTTAGCTATATCTTTATCACTTTTAATTTTGATCTTGTTAAAAAACTGATCATACCCCTCAAAAAAACCATCTTTTTGATTTTCCACCAAAACTTCAAGCGGAACTTGATTTTTTTTCCTAAATTCATAATTATTTTTTTCCACGATAGATTTTAAAGTATTTAATCTTTCTTTAGCCAAAGTTCCATTTATCACATCTTTCATGGTAGCAGAATGCGTATTATTTCTAGGACTAAAAATAAAAGCATGGATATGAGTGAGTGGAAATTCTTTAAAATTTCTTAAAGCTTCTTGCCACACTTCTTCACTCTCGCCTGGATGAGCTACTATAAAATCCGTCCCTAAAGCATATCCTTTGCTTGCTATAGTATTAAAAAGCTTTAAATCATTATCCGTATGCGATCTTCTTCGCATTATGCGAAGCATTTTTTCACTTGTATGTTGCAAAGCAATATGTAAATGCCTTTCAAGCCAAGTCTCATCTAAAATTTCTAAAAAACTTTCATCAATTTGTGCGGGTTCTAAACTACCTAACCTTATGCGTTTTATACCTGAAATTTGTCCCATTTTTTGCAAAAGCTTGCCTAAACTTGTGCCATTTTTAAGCCCATATGAACCTATATTAGTCCCTGTTAAAACAATTTCACTATAGCCATTAGCCCCCAAAATTTCAACTTGTTTTAAAAGAGCTTTTTCATCTACACTTCTTGATTTACCCCGCACGCTAGGGATAATACAATAAGAACAAGCAAAATCACAACCTTCTTGAATTTTCACAAAAGCTTTGGTATGATTTTCATACTCACAAACTATATCTTTATCAATAAAATTTAAATTTCCAAGTTCATAAAAACTTGTCTTTGCTCCTAGAAATTCATTGATTTTATCTTTATTTGACGCTCCAAGCACTCCAAAAACTTGCTTTTTATCTAAAAGCTCCTTACCTTTGCTTACAGCACCGCAACCTGTAAGTATAACTTTAATGCCTTTTTTTTGCATGGTATTTACATAAGACTTTATCCCACTATCAGCACCATTTGTAACCGTGCAAGAATTTACAACGATAATTTGTGCTTTATTCTCATCATTTATAATCTCATAATCTTTTACATAACTTTTTAAAAGCTCTGTATCATAAATATTTGTGCGACACCCAAAGGTTTTAAAAAAAACTTTTTCTTTCAATCTTTATTCCTTGCATGAAAATGCATATTTTCATGATGTTGTTCAAAATGATTTTGATTTAAATTTCCTAAATATAAATTTTGCGATGGATAAGCGATTTTTATATCTTTATGCTTATTAAATTCTTTTATAATCTCTTTACTAATCGTACTTCTTAATACCAAAGCCGCATAAGCATTGGTCATATACCATGCAGAAATTCGCATTCCCCAATGTTCAAAAAACATAAAAAACCTTGGCTCCACTTTAGGATTTTTAATACTATATTCATGTTGTAAACGAGCTATATTTTTTCTAGCAAGCTCAGTATAACCTTTGGCATGACGTGTAACAATATTTTCTACAATTTCTTGTGCCTTATCAAGATTACTATCAAAAGTAACACTTATATCAATGCCATCAAGCACGGTTTTCATACCATGATGAGTATAATTAGCAAGCAAATTTGTAAAAACATAGTTATTAGGAATAAATATAATACGCCCACTACGACGATTTTTATTATAAGTTTCAAGTGTAAGCTCTTCATAAAGAGTAATACGTAAAAAAGAAATGTCTATAATATCTCCTATATAGGTAGTATCATTTTGAAAAACCTTTACACGATCCCCTACTCTAAAACTTCCGCCAAAAATAATCACACACCATCCAAGCATAGACATAAACATATCTTTCATAGCAATAGCTAAGCCCGCAGAGGCAAAACCAAGTATAGTTACAAGATAAGTAATATTTTCTATATAAGCAAAGAGCAAAATAAGAAAAATAATATTTATATTAATAAAATTAATAATCTTCGTAGCAGTATAATATCTTTCACTATCTTTAATGTATTTTTTAGCAATAAATTTCAACATAAAAGCTATAGCTATAACAATAACAATAGCAACAAGTATATTTACAGCCCTTAAGCTTTGAACTTTAATCTCAGCACTTACTCGAGAAAGCTCTTCATCAATTTTTTTCTCATAAACAGAATAAGAAACACTAGCAAAATTTAAAGCTTGCTCAAATTCTTCCAACTTTTTATCCGAAGCTTTTAAAGCTTCTATATTCTCAACACTTGGTTTAAGCTCAACTAATTCCTTAAGTTCTGAGTTTTTTTCCCTGATCTTATCTACTAAATTTTTAAAATCATTAAATTTAAATATATACTCTTCCTTTTCTCCTTTTAATTTCTTAATATGAGAAAAAGCTCCTATAATAGCCAAAGGATTAGTAAGCTTAGATAAAGTTTCTATATTATCAGGGGCACTAAGACTTTGTGCAAAATTTAAATCTTTATATTCTTTAAGCAAGCTCAATTGCTCTTCTAAATTTGCTATCTTGCGTTTAAGTTCTTCTTGTTGGTGAATATCGGAAGTCTTTTTTAAATTAAGATTTAAAATGATTAATTCATCATTTATATCTTGATATTTTATAAAATTTTCATAACGTATATTCCAAATACTAGCACTGATTACAGTATTTAAAGTATTAATTTTCTCATTTATATTATTAATAATAGTCCGATTTACATCACCAAAAGCAAAAACAACAAAAAAGGTTAAAATAATAATTTTTTTCATTGAAATTCTCTTAAAGTTGCAATTATATCTTCTTTAGAAATATCACCTTTTATTAAACCCTTACCCAAAGGACTAGCAAGAACAAAATTGATTTTTTTATTAGAGCTTTTTTTATCCATGAAAAAAGCTTCATAAAATTCATCTACATTGTTGATTTTATATGATATTGGCAAACCGAATTTAAGTAAAATATCTTTTATTTTTTGACTTTGCGTTTTATCCAAAAGCCCTAAATTTAAAGCCAATTGATTTGCCATAACCATACCTATAGCCACCGCTTCTCCGTGTAAATAAAGCTTATAATCTGTAAAATTTTCTATAACATGAGCAAAAGTATGACCATAATTTAAAAGCATTCTAAGCCCTGATTCTTTTTCATCTTGTTCAACAACCCTTGATTTAAGTTCTATGCTTCTTGCTATAATTTGAGTAAAAATTTCATTCTCACAAGTAGCATTTAAGAAACTTTTTTCATCAATTTTTTCTATAAAATCAAGTATACTATCATCAAACATTGCTGCCATTTTAATAAATTCAGCCATGCCTGCAGCAAGTTCTCTAGAACTCAAAGTCTTTAAAAAAGAACTCTCGCAATATACAGCTTTAGGTTGATAAAAAGTACCAATAAGATTTTTACCAAAATTATTATTAACACCTGTTTTTCCACCTACTGCTGCATCAACGCAAGCTAAAAGTGTAGTAGGAATATTTATAAAATCAATACCTCTTTGATAAATACTAGCAGCAAATCCGCCCATATCACTAATCACGCCACCACCAAAACTTATAAGCACGCTTTTTCTATCCAATTTAGAATTAAACATTTGGTTTAAAATTTCTTCCATGGTGCTTAAATTTTTATATTCTTCACCATCTTTTACAGTGACAATAAAAATTTCTTTTGCCTTAATTTTAGAAAGTAATGTTTTCAAATGAAATCCTGAAATCTTAGGATTTGAAAGTATAAAAACCTTACTATCAAATTCTAATTCTTCAAGTTCATCAATATAAACCTTATAAGCATTTTCTTTTAACTTAACTTCTACTTGCATTGAACTACTCTTTTTGCGTTTATTCTATCACATTTAATTAATTATTTATTCTACTGGTATGAAAAGTTGGTAATTTTGTCTCATTTTATAATAATGCCTATTTAAATTTGTACTTAAATTTCTGCCAAAATCTCTATTTAGTAATTCTTTTTGAAAACTCACAAATTGTAACAAATCTTCGCGATATTGCAAATTTAAAAGAGGGTTTTCATCATTTTTATTAATAATTTGTATATTTTTATCATAAAGCTTAGATAAACTTCTAAAATACTCCTCCATATCTGTAGTATTTTGAGAATTTGGATTATAATAATATAAAATAACTCCAAAATCAAGCTGTTTGCTTAAATCAGTAATGACATTTGCATTGTTTTCAAGTTCGCTCTCATCGGCACTTAAAATAATCGCTTCTTTAAGCTCATCAAAAGAAGCTTCACCCACTTTCATAATAGGAATTTTTAAATCAAAAAAAGCTTGTTTTTCTTTCTCAAAATTTTTTATATCGGTTACAACTAATCCTATATCATTATTTTGCAACCATGTGGAAATTTGTTTAAAATCCGTGTTGAAATAATCAAAAAACACACCTTCTTTATCCTCAGAAAGTTTTTTTAATTTTTCATACATTACCCCTAATTTAGGATTGATAACATGTATAAAAAATCTTTTTGCATTGCTTTTTTGAGTTAATTTTAAAGTAGTATCAAGCACTCTTTCTTGCATATTTTGATTCATATTTTTCATATCAATTAAAGCAAAAACATTACTTCCAAAAGGCATAGGAAATTGCCCTGCTTTGCCTCTTATATTATGAAAAATACTTTGTAAAACAACAGGATCTCCAACGATCAAAATGCTATCATTTGGCTCTAAAACAAAAGATGGTTTTACAAAATAAATCTTAGAATTTCTATAAATAAGGACTATGCGCCACCTTTTTTGTTGTATTGAACTTATGTGCCTATAAGCAAAAATAGACCCTGCTGGAATTTTTACTTCCATAATCTCTCCAACCCCAAGTCCTATATACTGAGCTGTTAAAGCAATATCTGGTAAAAAATCCATAAATCTACGGCTTAAAGTCATTCTAGCATCAGCTAAATTTGCATGAGTATCATTAACACTTAACCCCCAAAAATCCATTATTTCTATTTCTAAATTTGGATTTAAAGAACGCAAAGCCTCATAACTTTTTTTAGTTTCAAATTCATCTTGCATATAAATAAAAGCCTGTTTAAAATCTTTACTCATAATATTTTCAAGACGCGCTGTGCTTGTAGGATCAAAATAATGCAAGTCAATATACTCACTAGAAATATTTAAGTTATTTTTTTCACTATTTTGACACACTACTGTAAAAAAGTAACCTAAGCCTTTTTCAAAACAAAGCCTTTCTAAGAAATGCTTTGCTAAAATACCGTCTATTATAATTAAAATATTATTCATTTTAAACTCCAAAAAGGAAATTATAACAAATGGAATTTAAATTAAAGCATAAAGATGGAATGGCAAGGGTTTGTGAAATCACTACCGCACACAGCACTTTTTTAACCCCTGTTTTTATGCCTGTTGGCACAGTAGGAGCGGTTAAAAGTCTTGATGCTAATGATATGAAAAACGAGCTTGATGCAAAAATTATTTTAGCAAATACCTATCACATGTACTTGCGTCCAACTTCCAAAGTGGTAAAAGATTTTGGAGGTTTACATGGTTTTACGAAATTTGATAGAAGTTTTTTAACTGATAGCGGTGGTTTTCAAGCTTTTTCTTTAAGTAAAAATTCCAAACATTTTAATGAAGGTATAGAATTTAAAAGTCACATCGATGGGAGTCGTCATCTTTTTACTCCAAAAAGTGTTTTAGATACTCAATATGATTTTAACTCTGATATTATGATGATTTTAGATGATTTAGTAGCCCTACCCGCAACCAAAGAAAGGGTTAAAATTTCTGTTGATCGCACTATACTTTGGGCAAAAGAGGCTATTACTTATCATAAAAGTATGCAAAATAAAGGTATAGGTATAGGGCAAAATATTTTTGGTATTATCCAAGGTGGTACAGATTACAAAGAAAGAAAGCGTTGTGCTTTAAGTTTAAACGAAATGCCATTTGATGGTTTAGCTATAGGTGGGCTTAGCGTGGGCGAAGAAAACGCCTTGATGTACGAAACAGTCCAAAACTTAAACCCTTATCTAGATGAAAATCGTCCAAGATATTTAATGGGCGTAGGAACTCCTGAAGATTTAGTAGAAAATGTTGAGCGAGGAGTAGATATGTTTGACTGTGTGATGCCAACTAGAAATGCAAGAAATGGAACATTTTTCACAAGTTTTGGAAAATTTAATATCAAAAAAGCAGAATTTATCAACGATCATGAAGCCATAGATCCTACTTGCTCATGTTATACTTGTCGTAATTTTTCAAGGGGTTATTTAAACCATCTTTTCAAAGCTAAAGAACTTACTTTTTTTCGTTTGGCAAGTTTGCACAATCTACATTATTATCTTGAACTTGCAAGAAAGATGCGTGAAGCAATTTTGAATAATTCTTTTACGCAATTTAAAAGAAATTTTTATCACTTAAGAGGCAAATAAAATGCTAGAACTACACGAAAATCTAAAAAAAATCCTACAAGCAAAGAATTTAGAAACTTTCTATAGTGAAATTTATGGACAAAAAATTTTTGTTTATGTGGGATTAAATTTGGAAACTTGGCTTTTTAACGATGAAAAAATTTATAAACTTCAAGATGAAGAATTTAAGCTTTCTAGCATAGAAGAATTTTCAAATTTTATTAAATCCATTTTAGAAGATTTTAAAGTACAAAATACTCATTTTCAAAACCTTTTAGAACACAAAGAAGGTATTATCTTAAAAGGTGGTTTTGTTAAAAATTTTTACAAAAAATCCTTTGTGTTAAGACAAAAAATCAACAAAAATCTAAAGCAAATTAATCTTCTAAGCGAAGCTTTCAATCTTTTGCTTAGTGAACAAGCACAATACAAAAAACATTTAAAAATTTTAAATTTATCCATCAGCATCTTAAGTAAAAACACCAAAGAACATCTAGTAAGAGTTGATACTCTTTATACATTAACAAGTGCAATTAAAAATGAAAAAATGAATAAAAGTATTTATCTTTTAAGTATACTTTCTTCTATTTTCCTGCCTTTAAATTTGATCGTAGGATTTTTTGGAATGAATACTAATAATCTTTTTTTCAAAGATAGCCCTTATGGTACACTTTATATTTTTTCTTTGATTTGCTGTATTTTGATTGTAGGTTTTATATTTTATCATTCAAAAAAGACTAAAGAATTTGATTTAGATCAAGGTAAAAAAGCTAAAAAACAAACAAAATAAGCAAAATTTTGCTTATTTTAAGAATATTTATATATAATTTTAACTTATTTTTGCGCTCATAGCTCAGCTGGATAGAGCATTTGATTGCGGTTCAAAAGGTCAGAGGTTCGAATCCTCTTGAGCGCACCATATTATTTATCTTCTTTAATTTTTCTTTTAGCTAATCCCATATGCTCATAAGCATCAATTTCTTTTTTGTAAGATCCAGAAATTTTCTTAAGTTCTTTATTTAAGTAACTTACTGTTTGTGCACTTGCATTAATATTTGCAGCCAAAGCAGAAACAAATTCTAGTTTCTTTTTTGTTGCTTCATCTAATTCTTTAGAAGTTTTTGAACCAAGTTTATGTGTCTGCACATAAAGTTTGGCAAGTTCTTTTAATTCAATATCCGTTAGCTTAACATCGGAAGCAGCAATTATCATTTTATCTAAGTCTGTATCAAATTTTTTAGTCTTTTCAGTTACATGCTGCTTTTGGCTAGTTTTTTGCTTTTTAATTGTTTTTTTACCATCACTTGTAATAAGATAAGCAATCATGCCTAAAAACAATAAAAGCGCTAAAGCAGCACAAAAAATAACCAAAAAAATATGGCTCATTTACAGTTTGCCTACAAAATTTCGCTTCCTTCTTGCAAAAAGAGCTAAAACCACCATCAACGAAAATCCCCAATAAACATAATTAGGAATTTGAGCCGCTTCGCCTGCAGCGTAAGAATGAAGTCCCGTTAAAAAGTAATTTACTCCAAAATAAGTCATAATAATAACCCAATAAGCAAACATACTCCATAAAGCAAACACAAATTGATTACAATATTTTGGAATCATTCTAAGATGCAAAATTGTTGCATAAACCAAAATGCTAACTAAAGCCCAAGTTTCCTTAGAATCCCAACTCCAATATCTCCCCCAACTTTCATTTGCCCAAATTGCACCTAAAAAATTTCCTACAGTAAGCAAACAAAGTCCAAAAATCATTGCCATTTCATTAATTCTTGTAGCCTCTGTAATATTTCTCAAAATATTAAGATTATATTTTCCATCTTTCTTAAGAAAACACATTAAGAACAGCGTAAAGATACCAAGTAAGGCACAAAGTCCTAAAAATCCATAACTAGCAGTAATAACAGATACATGAATACTAAGCCAATAAGAATTGAGCACAGGAACAAGATTTGTAATTTGCGGATTCATTTCGCTTAAATGTGCAACCATTAATACAACACCGGATAAAATAGAAGTTAATGACAAGGCTATAGGACTTTTTCTAGAGAAAAATATACCCGACAAAGACAATGCCCAAGCTATATACACCATACTTTCATAGCCATTACTCCACGGAGCATGACCTGATAAATAAGCACGAAGTCCAAGACCTACTGTATGAATTGCAAAAGCTAAAACATTTAAAACATATACCACTTTAAATATAAAAGAGATTTTTAAATTCGGTATGACCATTTTAGAAAAAACAAGAATCAAAAGTAAAAAACCCGCAATTAAATATACAGGAGCGAGTTTAACGAAAATTTCAGCCTTATTAGAAAAAATTTCCATTTCAACCTTGGTTTTACTAGGCATGACTTTATATCCTATTTTTTCTTGATATTCTTTGATAAATTTCAAACCTTCATCAGCTCTAGTCCAATTACCATCTTTAAAAGCATTTTCCACGGCACTAAAATAATTCTGTATTAAAGCCAAAACAATATGCCCTTCATCCCCCTTAAGAGTAGTTACAGCAGAAAAAGGTGCAAGCCAAACATTATTTGGATTATTTTGAACAGGAATAAATTTAAATAATTCACCACTAAAAACTAAATTTACAACATTAGCTCTTTCATCTAGTTTTATAATTTCCTTATCAAAAACTCCTCTTGCATTTGGGTTTTTACGATTTGCATTTTCAACATATTTTTGAAGTTTATATCGGTTATTCTCATCAAAGAAATCTTTATAAGAAATATATTTAGCGCTAGGAATTTCTAAAATATTTGCAATAGCATCACGAACTGCTTGATTTTGTGGCATTAAAATAAAAGGTTCCATTTGCCATTTATCTACATCAACGAGCATGGAAAGCATAACAGCGTTAGAATTTTGACTCTTATAGCTATCACTTTGATGAATTTTTTCTAAAATTTCTCTTGATAGCGTATCAAAAGGCACCATTCTTCCATCTGCTGATTTTTGAACTATTAAAGTAGCAAGAGCTTTAGCATGATTAGTATTTACCACAGGTAAGGTCGAATTTAAATCTTGAGCAAAAGTCTTTTCAGAGCCAAAAGATAGCAATAAAATAAAAATAATCACACTTGTATGTTTTAAAGTGTCTTTATTAATTAATCTTGCCAAAGTTCTAAATCTAGAATGTGGATTTAAAAAATTCATAAACATTCCAAGACAAAGCAAAAAATAACCTATATAAGTTGGTATTTTACCTGGATCTTTATTTACAGATAAAACAGTCCCTTTTTCATCTTGATCATAAGAACTTTGATAAAATCTATAGCCATCATAATCTAAAACATTATTCATAAAAATTCTATAATCAAAATTTTCATTATTATTTTTTACGGTAATTTCACTTGCATAAGAAGCTGGAGACATAGAACCTGGATAACGATCTAATACAAAATCTCTTAAATAAATATCAAAAGGCAATTGTTCATAAGAAAGCGCCCAAGAAATAAAGAATTTTTGACCCGCAAGTTCTATCATAATAGGTTTATTATATTCAAAAATATAAAATTCTTTACTTTCATTTTTATAGCTTAATTCTAATTTTAAAGCATTAGAGCCAGTTAATTCTAAGTTTTTATTCTCATTGCTTAAGGCAAAATCTTTAAAATGCAATAATAAAGAATTTTTCCAATTTTGAGGCTCGCCAAAAGTAGAAATCAACATAGTTCTACCCACTTCTAACCAAGCAGATTTAAACCATAACCAAAAACTTTCATCTTGAGGTCTATTGGAACCTTCTAAAGCTTCTTGCGCATGCAAAGAAGCAGCTTTAACTACAAAACTAATATCATTGATTTCATAAAGCCTTCTTTCCTTAGCATTTGCCTTTTCTCCAATTTTAAGGTCTAAATTTTGTCCATCTAGCATACTTAGAAAATGTAAGTTTTCACTTGAACTTAAAGTTAAATTTTCGTCAATTTTTACAAAAGGTGCTTTAACATTATCATTCATAAAAGCAAAGTTAACCCCTTCTATATTCTTAACTTCACCTTTTTCAAATTTAACATCAACACCTTGAGATCCTTTTTGAGAAAGCATCAAAACCAATAAAGGATCAGAATTATTATTTTCTTTATAAGTATAATGAGCATTTAAGATTAAATCTTTATATTTTAATACAGCTTGATCATCACCTAAATTAAGTTTTAATTTAAAAGAATTAGCAAAAGGCAAATTTCCTATATAACGATCATTAACCGCACTATAGCGTTCTCCATCTTTTATAGCAGAAATGCGCAAAGAAGTCTTAGAACTTTCTATAAGTGAATTTTGAGTATGCTCTCTAATAGGTAAAATACCTTCAAAACCAGCATATCTTGTCATTGCAGAACCCACTAAAATAAATAAAAAAGAAATATGAAAAATCATTAAAGGCAATTTTTTAAGCCCAAACATTTTATAACGAAACATCCCGCATAGTAAATTAATACCAAGTAAAAGTTGTATATATTCAAACCAAAAAGTATCATAAACCATTGCCCAAGCCGTAGGAGTTCCATAAGCACTTTCAATAAAAGTTGCCAAAGCACAAAAAAGCGCAAAAAGCAAAAACAATACAACCGAAACTCTTAAATCCCCTATGCTTTTTATTATATTTTTCATTCTTTTTCCTTTAAATTTTAAAGCCCTAAATATTTCTTTCTAATCTCATCATCACCTATTAAATTTTTAGCCTCATTTTCCATTACAATGCGACCATTTTCCAAAACATAAGCATAATCACTTATTTTTAATGCAGAATAAGCATTTTGCTCTACCAAAAGAATAGTTATACCCTCTTCTTTTAAACGCACAATAATATCAAAAACTTCACCCACAATCTTTGGAGCAAGTCCCAAAGAAGGCTCATCCAACATCAAAAGTTTTGGTTCACTCATTAAAGCTCTTGAAATTGCAAGCATTTGCGCTTCCCCTCCACTCAATGTTCCAGCTAAAGCATGCTTTTTACTTGCAAGTCTTGGAAAAAGTTTATACATTTGCTCTCTTAAATGCTCATAATTTTCAGCATTATTAAAAGCACCTATTTTTAAATTTTCCTCTACGCTTAAATTAATAAAAACACGCCTTCCTTCAGGAACTAAAGCTATACCTTTTTGAACTAAAGTATGAGTTAAATGCCTTTTAGTATCATAACCTAAGAAATTAACCTCACCAGTTCTTTTAACTGAGTTTAAAAGCGCATTTAAAGTTGAAGTTTTACCTGCTCCATTTGAACCTATAAGAGAAACAATATGGCCTGTTTCCACTTTAAAATCAATCCCTTTAACAGCTTCAATTAATCCATAATAAACATGCAAATCTTTAACTATTAGCATCAAAATCCCCTAAATACGCAGCAATTACTTCTTTATGATTTACAGCATCGCAAAGTTTACCTTCAAAAATTGTTTTTCCATAATCAAGTACCAATACGCGATCGCACAATTTATTTACAAATTTCATATCATGCTCTATAAGCAAAACGCTAATTTTATAATCTTTTCGTAATTTAAAAATGAGCTCAGCAAGTTCATCGCTCTCAGAGCTATTCATCCCAGCGGCTGGCTCATCAAGCAATAATAATCTTGGCTGAGTAGCCATTGCTCTTGCAATCTCAACTTTTCTTTGTTGTCCATAACTTAAGCTAGTAGCCTTTTCATTGGCAAATTCTGCAATACCAAGTTCTTCTAATATTCCATAAGCCTTCTCTTTAAATACTTGTTCTATTTTTCCAAAACGCCCTAAATGCAAAAAGGCTTCAAAAATATTATATTTCATTTGTTTATTAAAACCAATAAGAACATTTTCAAGCACATTCATGCTTGAAAAAAGCCTAATATTTTGAAATGTTCTAGCTATTCCTAAATGCACAATCTTATGAGGTTTTAAGTGGTCAATTCTTTCTCCTAGAAATTCAACCGAACCTGAACTAGGTTTATAGTTACCTGTTATAATATTAAAAAGAGTTGTTTTGCCAGCCCCATTAGGTCCAATTAAAGCAAAAATTTCACCCTCATTGATTTTAAAAGAAGTTTCATTAATAGCCTTAACACTACCAAAACTTTTTGAAATTTGTTTTAATTCCAAAATCATTTTTCACTCCTTTTAAAACGCTTTTTAATCCCTCTAATCAGATCACTCAACTCATAATAACCCATTATGCCTTTTCTTGCAAAAAGCATTACTAAAATCAGAACAATAGAAAAAACAACCATTCTAAGCCCTGGCGTTGATTGGATATCAAGATTTAAAGAATCTATTTTTATATTTAACTCATCTAAAAATCTAAGCCACTCACTTCCACCAATAACTAATATCGCACCTATAATAGCACCTGTAGTAGAACCAAGTCCGCCTAAAACAATAATAATCAAAAGCTGAAAAGTAAGTAAAAAATCAAATTGAGTTGGAGATACGGTAGTCAACAGACAAGCCAAAAGCCCCCCACCTACACCTTCTAAAAATGCTGAAGTGCTAAAAGCTAAAGTTTTTATCCAAAAAGTATTTATTCCCATAGCACTTGCAGCATCTTCATCATCTCTTATAGCCTTCATTGCACGACCATATTTAGAATAAACTATATTTAAAATTAAAATAACCGCTACAATAGCAATACCACCTGTCCAATAAATCGTGGAAAATTGTGGAATATCTACCAGTCCTCTTGAGCCATTAGTAATAGAAGGAAAATTAATAGCAGCTATTTTAATAATTATTCCAAAGCCTAAAGTTACAATAGCCAAATAATCCCCTCTCACGCGAAATACAGCAAAAGCCAAAATCAGGGCAAGTAAAGATGAACAAATTCCAGCTACAATTAAAGCTAGAATAAAGGAATTTGAATGGATGGCTAAAATAAAAGAACTAGGACCATCTAAAAAAAACTGATCATTTTTCGCATCAGCACTCAAAAGAACTAAAGCAGCCGCATAAGCTCCAATCGCAACAAATCCATTGGGTTCTAGTGAAAATTGTCCAGTTACACCATTAATAAGGTTGTAACTCACAGCCAAAATAATAAAAATAGCAATTTGATTAACAATATTTAATCCATAGTCCCCAAAAATATAAGGAGAAATGAAAATAAAAATAATTGAAGCAATTAAAAAGATTAAATGTGAAAGCTTAATTTTAACCATCATTAAAACCTACTCTTTTCAAAATTTATACCTAAAATTCCCGTAGGCCTAAATAACAATATAAACACCAAAAAAATAAAAGCAAATGCATCTTTAAAGCCTGATAAATCTGGAAAAAAAGCCACAACAACAACTTCAGTAAATCCTATAATAAGTCCACCCAAAACTGCACCTACTACAGAACCTATACCTCCTAAAACTGCAGCAGCAAAAGCTTTTAAACCTATTAAAGTTCCCATAGTAGGTTCAACAGAGTAATAATTTGCAGCCCAAAAAACACCCCCAACTGCTGCCAAAGCTGAACCTAGGGCAAAAACTATAGCAATAATACGATTTGCATCTATACCCATTAAATTTACTGTTTGTATATCAAATGCCAAAGCACGAATAGCTATACCATATTTACTTTTATACAAAATCCATAACACTGCTATTAAAATAACAAATGTAAGAGCAGGAACCATTAAAGAACCATAAGTTGTTATCACTCCACCAAAATTAACACTTTCCTCAAAATAACTTGGCGGTGTAAAAGTTCTAGGTGTTGAAGTAAAAAGCATATTAAAAAGATTTTGCAAGAAAAAACTAATACCAATTGCTGTAATCAACAATGAAATTCTAGGAGCCTGTCTTAAAGGTTTATAGGCGATTCTATCTGTAGCTATTCCAACACAGGCAGCAAAAATCATTGCCAAAGATAAAGCTCCTAGAAAAGGAACATTTAGATTAGTCATGCAAAAAAGAGCTGCATAAGCACCAACCATCATAATATCGCCGTGAGCAAAATTAATAAGTCTTAACACGCCATAAACCATAGTATAGCCAACAGCAATAAGGGCATACATACTGCCCAAACTAAGTCCATTAACAAGTTGTTGTAAAAATAAAGTAGAATCCATAATCTTTCTATTTTTCCTTTAAGGATTGATAATATCTTTATAATTTTGCTTTTGATTTTTAATTTCTTTAACCACTACAGAACGAGTTGCATTTCCTGTTTGATCAATACTGATAACACCAGAAACACCTTGATAATTTTTAGTTTGGTGAATTTTTTCATTGACACACTTACTAGTAAGATTTTCAACGCAAGCATTCATAGCATTTAGCATTACAAAATACGCATCAGCACCCATAGCTGAAAAATTTGGAACTTCTTTTGTTCCTTTAGCTTTTTCATAAACACTGATAAATTCTTTGCTTAATTTTGTAGTTGGATTATTAGCATCAAAACTATCTGTGAAAATATAACCCTCGCTTGCATCTCCAGCTAAACTAATAAAAGTTTGATCAGCAACTCCATCTGCAGAACCCATAGGAATATTTAAACCTGCGAGTTTTGATTGTCTTGCAAACAAAGAAGCTTCACTATAATAAAGCGGTAAAAAAATAAATTCTGGATTTAAACTTTTAACTTGAGCTACAATAGCTCTAAAATCTTTATCTCCTGAATTAACTCTTAAAATTCTAAGAATTTGGCCACCATTAGACTTATACTGTTTTTCAAAAGCTTTTGCTAAACCTAAGGAATAGTCAGTGCTTTGATCTACGACAATAACAGCACTTTTATAATTAAGTTTTGAAAAAACATATTTTGCCAAAGATGAACCTTGAAAACTATCCATAAAACATACTCGAGAAGAATACATTTTTTTATCAAGCAATCTATCACCAGTTGCAGCAGGAGCGATTAATGGAATCTTATTATCTTCTGCTACACGCATAACTTGCAATGTATTAGCAGTAACCATTTCTCCTATAAGACCTATAACTTTATCTTGAGAAACTAAACGATTTGCTCCACTTGAAGATTCTAATTTATCACCCTTAGTATCAATAATAGCAAGAGAAACCTTATCTCCATTACTTAAAGTTGATTGCATTGAATTTGCAAGTTTAATCCCTTCTAGTGCACTTTGTCCATATGCTGCAGTAACTCCGCTAAGCGGTAAAACAACTCCTATTTTGACTTCCGCAGCACTTAAACTTAAACTTAGAATACTTGCTAAAATTAAACTTTTTTTCATTCTCTACCTTTATTTTAGTAATTATGGATTTATAATTGTTTTGTAATTTTGTTTTTGATTTTGAATTTCTTTAATCACAACAGAACGAATAGCATTACCACTTTCATCTATGCTAATCACACCACCAACAGCTTGAAAATCTTTAGTTTGATGAATTTTATTATTAATACATTCACTGCTAAGATTATCAACGCAAGCATTCATAGCATTCAACATTACAAAATACGCATCAGCACCCATAGCCGAAAATGCTGGAAGTTCTTTTGTTCCTTTAACTTTCTCATAAGCTGCAACAAAATCTTTTCCTAATTGCGTAGATGGATTGTTATAATCAAAACTATCAGTGAAAATTACTCCATTAACAGCACTTCCACCAAGATCTATAAAAGTTTGATTATTCACACCATCTCCTGCCGCTAAAAGTTTATCAAAACCAATTTGTCTTGCTTGTCTCGCAATTAACGCAGCTTCAGGATGATAAATAGGCATATAAACAAAATCAGGATTTAAACTCTTAAGTTGAGAAACCACGGCTCTAAAATCTTTATCTCCTGAATTAATAACAAGTTTTTTTATAATTTTCCCACCATTATTCTTAAAAGAATTTTCAAAAGCTCTTGCCAAACCTAAAGAATAAACATTGCTTTGATCTATGATGATAACAGCATTTTTAAGCCCTAAATCCTTAGATACATAAGTAGCAAATTTATCTCCTTGAAAACTATCTTTAAAACAAACTCTACTTGCATATTTCTTTTTATCTAGTAGTTTATCTCCAGATGCCACTGGAGCTATTAGAGGAATTTTTTTCTCTTCTGCTATAGAAATAGCTTGAATGGTATTTGGAGTTGTAGCTTCACCAATAATCCCAAGGACTTTATCTGTTGCTATTAAACGATTAACTCCGTTTGAAGTTTCAAGCTTATCTCCTTTTGTATCTATTGTGATAAGTTTAACAACATCTCCATTTGAAAGTTTTGGCTGTAGCTTATTAGCCAGTTCAATTCCGTTAAAAACATCTTGCCCATAAGCTGCCACAGTTCCAGTTAAAGGTAAAACTACTCCTATATTAATATCCTTAGCATATAAGCAATTTACCATAGTTAAAACACTTAAAGTTAAAGTTAGTTTTTTCATAGCATTCCTTTTAATTATAGTTTTTACATTTTATTTTAGAAATATATTATGTTTTGTTTTTTGCGCAGGTTCTTCTTCAAGAAGGTCTTTTACTTGCAAATCAAGCGCAAAATTTCCACCTTTAATATAAGCAATAATATTATCTATATCCTCGTGGCTTAAATTTCTAGCATAAAAAGCCATTTGAGAAGCTGTTGTAGAACTGCTACTATCAAGAGTATAACCTATCAAAGCTCCTTTAATATCCTCAGGAGACATATCTTTTAAAATTCTAGATCCTATAACACTCTTTTCAGCATTATCTCCATGGCAAGTATTGCATTTATTTTGAAAATACAAAGCCTTCGCTTTTTCCATATCATATTGCTTATTTGCATCAAAGGTATAAGTAAAAAATGATTTCAAGTTAATACCAAAAAGCGCAACAACAAATATTGAACTAATAAACAACCATCGTACAATCATGATTTTCCTTATTTTATTGTAATTTCCGTTTGTGTTTTATTTTGATATCTATGTGTTTTTTTGTTGTATTTTTTTCTTTTTTAATATCATAGCGATAACGAACAGTCCCTGAAACTTCTATATCTTTAAAGACTTCATCTAACGGAGCTGCAAAAACAAAATGATTTAAAATCATACCAATTAAAAATATTTTTTTCATTTTTATTCTTTAAACACAAAAAACGATTATATCAAAAAAAGATAATCCTTGTTAATGACCACCTTTATGTAAAAAATAAAGTCCTACACAAAGAGCTAAAATCGATCCAGCAAGAAAAGCCATATCCACAGGAGTAGCAAATTTCATCTGCAAAACCCTTTGAAAGAAATTTACCACTAAGACCATAATGATAACTTTTGCAAGCTTGTCTTTTAATTGATCTAAGCTATGCACCTCTAAAACCTTGCTTTGTTTTGTTTGTTTAAATTCTTCTATTTCGCTGATAAAAAGCTCATAAACTCCAAAAGAAAAAATAAACAAAACTAAAGCCATAAGATAAAGATCAACAGCCCCTATAATTAAAGCCACCACATCCTCATGCAAATCCACATTAGAACCTGCATCAAAAAAATAATTATAAGTATAAAATATAACCTTTAAAACATCATAACTTGCAATAAAAAACAATACAAAAGCCCCAATTAAACCAAAAATTACGGGTAAAATTGTAACAATACGACTTCTAACAAGCAAAGATTCAAATATTTTCTCTAACATTTTTTTCCTTATTCATTTTTTAATTCTAACCATTTTTGCGCAATACGCACAGCATTTGTTGCAGCACCTACGCGAATTTGATCTGCTACACACCAAAGATGTAGTATTTTTTTATCATACACATCAGCGCGAATTCTTCCTACATAAGTTTCATTAGTATCACTTGTCATTAAAGGCATAGGGTATTTTTTATTTTTAGGATCATCTATGACAACAACACTTGGTGCTTTTTTTAAAATTTCTTTAGCTTTTTTTACATCTATTTCTTTTTCAAAATGCATAGTAATGGCTTCACTATGACTTCTTAAAACAGGCACTCTAACACAAGTTGCCGAAACTTCTAAATTTTTATGTAAAATTTTTTGAGTTTCATTAATCATTTTAAGTTCTTCTTTAGTGTAATCATTATCCATAAAAACATCAATTTGTGGAATAAGATTAAGTGCCAAAGTATAAGGAAAAGTTTGAGGTTCAAATTCATCAAGTTTAAAAGCAAAAAAACTTTGCATAGCTTCAACCAATTCTTGCATTCCTTCTTTTCCTGCTCCACTTGCAGCCTGATAGGTACTTACATCAACACGCTTTAAATTAAATGCATCATTTAAAGGTTTTAAAACTTGCACCATTTGTATAGTAGAACAATTTGGATTAGCAATAATCCCTGTTTTTTTCCAATCTTTAATATCCTCAGGATTGCATTCAGGAACCACCAAAGGAACATCTTTTTCCATTCTAAAATGACTTGTATTATCAATAACAACAGCACCAGATTCTACTGCAAATTTAGCATATTTTTCACTCACACTTCCACCTGCGCTAAAAAAAGCAATATCAATAGGATTTTCTTTAAATACATTTTCAGTAAGTTCTTTGACTTTATAAGCTTTGCCTTTAAATTCTACTTCACTACCTACACTTTTTACACTTGCTAAAGGTAAAATACTTTCCAATGGAAAATCAAGCTCATCTAAAACATTTAAAAGTTCTTCCCCAACCGCACCAGTAGCACCCACAATGGCTATTTTTTGTTTTTTTGACATTACTTATCCTTTATTTGATATTTTTTAATTTTTTCATTTAAAATTTTTATATCCATACCTAAAATTTGAGAAGCTTGATCCTTGTCATAATCTACACTTAAAAGAACTTCACAAATCAATTCTTTCTCTAAATTTTTTACATCTTTTTTTATACTTCTAGCTTCTAAGAACAAATCTTCACTTGAAATTTCATCATTTTCACTTAAAATACAAGCTCTTTGTACAACGGATATTAATTCTCTAATATTACCAGGAAAATCATATTCAAGTAAAGCATTTTTAGCTTCTTGGCTGAGCTGTTTTTCCTTAAAATCATATTCTTTACAAGTATCTTCTAAAACCTTTTGAGCTATACCTAAAATTTCTTCTTTACGCTCTCTTAAAGGCGGGATATTAATAGGAACAGTGTTTAAACGATAATATAAATCTGAACGAAATTCGCCATTTTTTATTTTTTCATCCAAATTTGCATTAGTTGCACTGATAATTCTTACATCTATTTTGATGCTTTTTGTACTTCCAAGTCGCGTAATTTCTTTTTCTTGCAAAGCTCTTAAAAGTTTGGCTTGAATTTCATAAGGCATTTCGCCAATTTCATCTAAAAATAAAGTGCCCTCATTAGCCATTTCAAAAAGCCCTATTTTAGTTGCATTAGCATCGGTAAAAGCACCTTTTTCAAAACCAAAAAGCTCACTTTCAATCAAATTTGCAGGAATGGCTGCCATATTAATAGCAACAAAAGGCTTATTAGAGCGTTTAGAATGAGTGTGAATATAACGAGAAAATACCTCTTTTCCTACTCCACTCTCTCCAAAAAACATTACAGAGGCATCAGTTTTAGCCGCTTTTTGACTTAAATTTAATGTTTTTTCTAAATTAGGAGAAGTTGAAAAAAAATCTTTATTTTCTTCTTTTTTTTCATTTTTTTTGCTTTTTTTATCGGCTGTTTTTTCTCTTATGATTTTAGCACGCTTAATAGCCTCGACTAAAGTATCAACATCAAAAGGCTTGGTTAGAAAATCTTTTACTCCCAAACGAACCGCTTCTATAGCACGGCTTAAAGTAGCATTTCCTGTCATAATAATAAAATCATATTTATTTTCACAGGCTTTAACAAATTCTATGCCATCAATTCCTGGCATATTAATATCTGTAATAATCAAATCTGTATTATCATCTATTTTTTTTAAAGCCTCAGTGGCAGATTTATAAGATTTAATATTAAATTCTTCATACTCTGCTAATGCAATTTCTAAGGATTTGCGCATATTAATATCATCTTCTACTATGACTAAATTCATCCTAAGCCTTTTAAAAAATTTCTGCTATGGTATCCAATTTGCGCTTAATTTTGAATTTACTTTTTTTTAAGATAATAAATTATCGCATTTTGTTCGCCAAATTCCACGGTAAAACGCAAGGGTAAAATTTTGACATAAGTTTCGCTTTGGGCATGTAATAAGTCAGTATTAACAATATCCTTAACACTGATTCTAGCTCCTATAAAGCAATCGCTTAATTCATCTTTATGAGAATTTAAAAAATTAAATTTAATTGTTTTTGGCATATTATCATCAATCAATCCTAAAGAAGTTCGAGGTAAAACTTTTAAATCTTGATCACTATAAGAAATTTCACATACCCATTGTTCTTCAACATTTTCGCTTTGCGTCATTGCTAAGGATAAATTTTGATTTTGATGAAAGAGAATGAAATTTTTACTAGAAAGCTCTGCCCAAAAAATAAATTCATCTTGGGCAAAAAGCTTAAAGCTAAGAAAGATTAATAAGCAAACAATTCTTTCCACTTGTCTGCATCGATTTTAAGTTCTAAGTTTACCCTATAAAGCCCTTGATTAAAATTCTCATCAATAATACTTGCATTTTTTATCAAACCATTTACTTGCGCAGTAATAGTTGAACTTCTAAGCATTGCATCTTTTACAGTGTCTTTACCATTCACTTTCACACCATAAAGCTTACTTGCAAGCTGTCTGTAAGCATCTGTAATCGCTGCTCTTTTTGCTAAAGCTAGGGCTTGAGCAGTAGAAACTGTATTCATCGGAGCAATCCCTTCACCAACTGCTGTAAAACTAAGTTCCGTTTCGCTAGCATCTGGAGCCAACATTTTTTCTTCTCTGATAATATCACGCACATCATCTTTATCGACTTTTTGCACGATAACATCTTGAGATGGGGCAGTGCTATTTGCACTTGAATTTTTAGTTGCACTGTTTGCACTTGGTACACAACCAGCGAAAATTCCTGCTATTGCTAGCATAAAATAAATTTTTTTCATTTTTACACCTTCAAAATATTGTAATTAGTAAAAAATAAAAAGCAATAAGCGTTCCAACTTTAAACTTATTACAAATCTAAACCAAAGTTTTCATCGCTTAACTCATCCTCATCATTTTCCTCTTTAGGACACTTAGCAATGCTAACCACCTCGTCATTTTCCACATTAACTACAATGACACCACTCGTATTACGCCCTGCTTTTCTAATGCTTTGCATATCAACACGTATCATCTTGCCTGAACTTGTAAGAGCCATCAAATCCATAGTTTCATCTACTATAACTACGCTAATAAGATCTTTGGTTTTTTCTGTAAGTTTCATACAAATTACACCCTTACCACCTCTGCTTTGCAATCTATATTCTCCAGCATTTGTGCGTTTTCCTATACCTTTTGCACTTATGCTTAAAATTTCTTGCTCATCATTTTCTATAACAACTGCACCTACTAATTCGTCATTTTTCTCTTTAAACTTAATAGCCGTCACCCCACGACTTACACGGCCGATTTCACGCACTTTAGCAAGTGGGAATTTGATACACATACCTTTTTTGGTTACTGCAAAGAGCATTTTACCTTGTGTGCTTACACTTTCTTCATTTTCAAGATTTTCATCATCTAAATTTTCAATTTCTTGATTTTCTAAATTTTCTTCACCACCAGTGGCAAAAATTTCATCTTCATCTCTTTGAACAATAATAGCAGTTACCAACTCATCATTTTCATCCAAGTTGATCGCTCTAACTCCTACACTTCTGATATTTTGATATTCACTCAAATTTGTACGCTTTACAATACCATTTTTAGTAAAGAAACATAAAGATTTACTCTCATCAAAATCCGTGGTTGGAATAATAGCCATGATTTTTTCTTCAGCTTGTAAATTAATAAGATTTACCACTGCTTTTCCTTTAGCCGTTCTTGAGCCTTCAGGAATTTTATAAACTTTAAGCCAATAAAGCTGTCCACGATCTGTTACAAACATAAGTGTATCATGTGTATTTGCCGTAAAGAAACTTTCTATAAAATCATCATCATAAGTCGTAACGGCTAATTTTCCTTTTCCGCCTCGTTTTTGCTTTTCATATTGTTTACTAGGCACACGCTTAATATAACCACGATGCGTAATAGTTACAACCATATTTTCATTAGGAATCAAATCTTCAATATCAATATCATCATAATCATCTTCAATTTGAGTAATACGTGGCACATCAAATTTACTTCTAATTTCTTTTAATTCATCGCGAATTAAATTTTCAAGCAAGGTTTCACTTTTTAAAATTTCTTCAAGTCTTGCAATTTCTTTCATTAATTCTGCAAGTTCATTTTCGATTTTTTCTCTTTCAAGTCCTGTTAAACGACCAAGTTTCATATCTAAAATAGCATTGGCTTGAAGCTCACTAAGACCAAATTTAGCTACCAAAGAATCTCTTGCGGTATTATTATCAGAACTATTTTTAATTAAAGCAATCACTTCATCTATATTATCAAGTGCAATTTTAAGACCTTCTAAAATATGAGCTCTTGCTCTTGCCTTTTGAAGTTCAAAAATCGTTCTTCTAATAATAACTGTTTTTCTATAGGTTAAGAAAAGATTTAAAAGTTCTAACAAAGAGAAAATTTTAGGTTCTTTATTGTGAATTGCCAACATAATCACACCAAAAGTACTTTCCATAGTAGTAGATTTAAATAGATTATTTAAAACAATTTCACTCATAGCCTCACGTTTAAGCTCTATAACAACGCGGATTCCTTCTTTATTGCTCTCATCTCTTACTTCAGATATTCCTTCAATTTGCTTTTCTTTAACAAGCTCTGCAATCTGCTCTATAAGCCTAGCTTTATTGGTTTGATAAGGAAGCTCATCTATAACAATAACATCTTTATTTGTCTTTTTTTCAATATGAGTTTTAGCGCGCACTTTCACGCGACCACGCCCTGTGCGATAAGCTTCTATAATACCTTTTTTACCATAAATTATTCCACCTGTTGGAAAATCTGGACCTTTGATAAACTGCATAATCTCTTCTAAGCTTGCATCTTTACTATCGAGCAAATATAAAAGTCCATCTATCAACTCATTTAAACTATGAGGTGGGATGTTTGTCGCCATACCTACAGCTATACCACTTGAACCATTTAATAATAAATTTGGAACCCTAGAAGGTAAGACATCAGGTTCACTTTCTGAACCATCATAATTTGGAACAAAATCGACCGTATCTTTATCTATATCTTTTAAAAGCTCATGAGAAAGTTTACTCATTTTTGCTTCAGTATAACGCATCGCAGCAGCGCTATCACCATCTATAGATCCAAAGTTGCCTTGTCCTGTAATACTTGGATATCTCATAGAAAAATCTTGAGCCATTCTAACCAAAGCGTCATAAACTGCTGTATCTCCATGTGGATGATAACGACCTATAACAGCACCCACTATACGGGCTGATTTGACAAAATCTGTTCTACTTTTTGCCTCATCATTTTGCATAGCATATAAAATTCTTCTATGAACAGGCTTTAAACCATCTCTTGCGTCAGGCAAAGCACGACCTATAATAACACTCATAGAATAGTCTAAGTAACTACTTTTTATAGAATTTTCTATATCTACAAGTTCAATATCAGAATCTTTGCTAAAAATATTCTCCATAAAAATCCTTCTATTAGTTCAAAGTTTTGATTATAGCATATTAAACTTTTGCATCAGCTAAAACAAGAGCAAAAAGTACAGAAATTTTATTTTCTTCTAAAACTTTTTTAGCTTCCAAAAGACTAGAACCAGTCGTTACAATATCATCTACTAAAATTACAGGTTCGTGAATGGTTTTTAAGAGTTTGTAATTTCTTTTATGTTTTTGACGAAATTCTAAACTTTTTCCAGAATATTTAATATGATTTTGTGCTTTTAAAACATTAAAAACAGGTTTTACAAATTTTGTTTTAAGATATCTAGCTAAAATAGCAGAATGCGAATAAAGCATATCTTCAACCTTATCATCTAAAGCTATAACATTAATTGTCATTCTAGGATCAAAAAAATCTTTAAATTTTGCAAAACTTAATTTAGCAAGCATTTTATAAACAAAATAACCATAAAAATAATGTTTAGAGTGAAGCAAGTGTTGTATTTCATGGTATTTATAAAAAGAATAGACTTTGAAATTATTATCAAGCTTTCTTACATTTAAGGAAAATTCAGAAAGCTCTAGCTCGCATAATTCACAAAAGCAGAGCAGAGCAAAAGCTCCGCAATTTATACACCTCAAAGTTCAGAGATTAAACTAGCTGCTTTATTTGCCATTTGTTTTATTAACAAATGAGTATAAAAAGTTGTTTCTTTTAAATCATCAAAACCTTGTACATCTTGCTTGGTGCGGATTGTAAATTTCTTATTTTTATTTATATCACTAACTTGTAAAACTCCTACTAGTTTTGAATGTAATCCTATAGCATCTTGAGTTGCTCCATAAGATATAAATTCTAAATCAATCTTACTCACATAAGGTGAATTTTGATCGTTATTGTCAAGCACAACTATTCCTCTAGCTTCAAGTTCTTGTTTTAAATAAGTATAAAATACCGCATTAAAATTCACATCAACAAATAACTTTTTCCCTTTAGCATTTAAAACCTTTTGCCCTTCTTTTAAATCATAAAATCTATGTAAATAAACCTTTTTCAAAGCAATACCGGTGTCTAAAGTGCGTTTATTGGCACAACATTGAATTCCAACATCGCTAATGTACAAAAGCCCTTTAATCTTTGCTTCAAAACCACCAGGACTTTCACAAGAACTGCATTGAGAATTTTTAGAAATTTGATTAACTTGAGCAAAAGTATCTTGTTTAGTTGCACAAGCACTCAAAAATAAAATAGGCACTATAAAAATCAAAAATTTTTTAAACATTTTTTCTCCTTAGAAAATTATTTTAAAATTGTATTAAAAATACAAGCAAATTTCAAGCCAAGTTTTAAATTTATCATCAATCTATCTTTAAAACACTCAAAAAAGCCTCTTGAGGTAAATTTACCTTACCTATAGCTTTCATTCTTTTTTTACCTTCTTTTTGCTTTTCTAAAAGCTTTCTTTTTCTAGTAATATCCCCACCATAACATTTTGCTGTCACATTTTTACCCATGGATTTAACAGTTTCTCTTGCGATGATTTTATTTCCAATACTTGCTTGAATGGCCACTTCAAAAAGCTGTCTAGGAACTATTTCTTTCATAGCACTAACAAGTTCTCTTCCTTTACTTTGCGCTTTTTCATTAGGCACGATAATGCTTAGCGCATCAACATTTTCACCCGCTACCTTAATATCAAGTTTTACCAAATCCCCTACTCTAAATTCTATAGGCTCATAATCAAAACTCGCATAACCTTTTGTTAAGGACTTTAATTTATCATAAAAATCCATCACAATCTCATTTAAAGGCACATCATATTCTAGCAAAACACGCTCAGGTGTGATATAGTCCATTTTAACCTGCACTCCTCTTTTGCGATTTAAAAGAGTGATTAAATTCCCTAAAAATTCACTTGGAGTAATGATAGTAGCTTTAACATAAGGCTCTTTTATATGATCGATTTTATTAACAGGAGGAAGCTCGCTAGGATTTTGAATTTTAATAAGCTCTCCATCGGTTTGATAAATTTCATAAGTCACAGTTGGAGCTGTAGCAATCAAATCAAGATTAAATTCTCTCTCAAGCCTTTCTTTGATAACTTCCATATGTAAAAGCCCTAAAAATCCTACCCTAAAACCAAAGCCTAAGGCCAAAGAAGTTTCAGGCTCATAAGTAATAGAACTATCATTAAGCTTTAATTTATCCAAAGCATCTCTTAAATCTTCAAATTTATCCGTTTCTATAGGATAAAGTCCCGCAAACACAAAAGCTTTAGCCTTTTCAAAACCACCTATGGCTTCTTTAGCTTTGTTTTTTACCAAAGTGATGGTATCGCCTACTTGTACATCACCTACGGTTTTAAGCCCTAAAACCACCACACCTACTTCGCCTGATTGTAAAGATTGAGTTTTAATTGGACTTAAAGGGTGGGGATAAAAAAGATCTTGAACTATATGTTTTTTATCCGTACTCATGACTAAAACTTCATCGTTTTTAGCAATACTTCCTTCATAAATCCTAACCAAAGCCAAAGCACCCAAATAATTATCAAACCAAGAATCATAAATTAAAGCCTTAGTAGGAGCTTCATCATCTGTTTTTGGTGCAGGGATTTTAGTAATAATTGTTTCTATAAGCTCTTTTATACCCACTCCTGTTTTTGCACTCACGCAAATTGCATCTTTGCAATCTATACCTATAATATGCTCGATTTCATGCTTTACTTTCTCAACATCAGCATTAGGTAAATCGATTTTATTAATCACAGGAATGATTTCAAGATTATTTTCAAGCGCTATATAAACATTAGCTATAGTCTGTGCTTCAACACCTTGAGAAGCATCTACTACAAGCAAAGCCCCTTCACAACTTGCCAAAGAACGACTCACTTCATAAGAAAAATCCACATGGCCAGGAGTATCAATAAGATTTAAAACAAAATTTTCATTATTAAATTTATAATTTAAACGCACTGATTGTGCTTTTATGGTGATACCACGCTCTTTTTCTATATCCATAGTATCCATAACTTGTGAACTCATCTGCCTATCGCTAATAGCACCACACTCGCTAATAATCCTATCTGCAAGAGTAGATTTTCCATGATCTATATGAGCTATAATAGAAAAATTTCTAATATTTTTTACCGACAAAATTTCATCCTAAATATAAAATTTTAAAGCTAGGATTTTAACAAAATTTATGTTTAAAACAAATAAATTTTATTTTATATAAAAAACTTCAATTGAAATTTATATAAAGCATATTAAAATATCAAATGCTTGAAAAATATTTAAAATCAGCTATATTTTTAGCTCTTTATCCCTTAGCAATGTTAGCTTCTAATTTGCACGAATTTATAGCACTAAGTCAAAATAATGAATCCTATCTCATTAAGCAAATGCAAAGCGAACAAGCAAATTTAGACAAAGAACAAGCTTTTAGAAATTACCTACCCTCTCTTAGTCTAAACTCAGCTTATGTAGCCAACAATAAAGATCGCTTCATTATCGATCCACAAGAAAGTTTATTTGCTAAAGTTTCTCTTAATTTTTTGCTTTTTGATGGGGGTGCTAGAGAGGCTAATTTAAGAGCTTTAGAAAGCAGAGAAAAATTAAACCTTTTAGACAAAGAACAAAATAAAAATTACCTTGCCCTAAATGCAATCACACTTTATTTTAACACCTTAAGTCTTGAAAAAATTTTACTAGCCAATCAACAAAAAGTATCTTTTTTAAAATCAACTTTTGAAAGATTGCAAAAATTTTACGACACAGGACTTAGCCCTAAAGATGAACTTGAAAGCATTAAGGCTAAATACCATTTAAGCTTATTAGAGCTCAGTCAAAATGAATTAAAACTTGCCAATATACAAAAAGAGATTAAAATTTTAAGCGATACAGATTTTAAAGTGCAAGGGAATGCTTTTTTAGAAAATCCGCAACAAGAAAAAAGTCAAAACTATGAAGTAATGATAGCTAAAGAACAAATCAATCTTGCTAAAGAAAGTGTAAATTTAGCAAAAGCTGAATATTTTCCAAAATTTTATATTCAAGATAATTTTAACTTTTATAAAAACAATTATAATCCAAAAGTTCCAGCTCCTTTTGCAAATTTAGCGGATCAATTCTTAGAAAAATATTCTCAAGGTAATCAATTTATTTTAGGTATGGAATGGAAAATTTTTGATTTCAATGCAAGGGCGAAAGAAGTTGAAAAAGAGCGTTTAAATGTTCAAATAGCCAATGCAAATGCAAGATTTAGCGAGAGAAAAAATAAAGAAGAATTAAATTATTTAGACAAAAGTTTAAAAGTTTTACAAGAACAAATTTTAGCTCTTAATCTTAGCTTAAATGCTGCAAATTTAGCTTTTGAAAGTGTAGATAAAAAATACCAAGCAGGACTTGTTTCTTATGTAGAATATCTTCAAGCTTTAGAGGCTAAATTTAAAGCACAAAGCGATTTAGAGCTTGCTAAAAATGAATTTGAAATTACTAAAGCAAATTATTATTTTAATGCGGGTATAGATCTTAATTCAAAGGTTAAAGAATGAAAAAAATTCTATTTTTACTTCTTGTTTTTAATTGCGCCTTTGGCGAAGAAATTTACGCAAGTTTCAATGTAGAAGCATCAAAACAAAGCAAACTTGCCCTTGAAAGCATAGGTTTGGTTCAAAAAATTCCTGTAGAAATTGGACAAAAAGTCAGCAAAGGAGAACTTTTACTTGCTCTTGATCAAGAAAGTGAAAAAATAGCTCTTCAAAATGCTCAAAATTCTTATCAACTTGCCCTTGTAGAATACGAAAATACCAAAAGTAGGATGCAAAAAATCAAAGCTGTAGAAAATGTTATAGACAAACAAAGCTATGAAGATATGAAAGCTAAGTTTGATGCTGCTAATTTAAATTTAAACAAAGCAAAAATCAATATAGCTTATTATAAAAATATCATGGCAAAAAAAGAATTACGCGCACCTTATGATGCTATTATCGCAAACAAATTTATACAAGTGGGCGAAGGAGTAGGAGGAGTAGCTCAACCTTTAATAGAAATTTTTTCCTATCCACAAAGCAAACTGATTTTAAGTTTTGATGAAAAATATAAAGATAAAGTTAGATTAGGCGATGATTTCTTTTATAAAATCGATCAAAATGGTACAGAATTGAAAGGAAAAATCAGCCTTATTTATCCAAGTATAGAAGTAAAAACAAGAAAAATTTATGCTGAAGTGCAAACCACAAATCTAACACCAGGGCTTTTTGGTGAAGGTAGAATCATCACTAAAGATTAAAAATGTTTAAACTAGCTATAAACCGACCTATTACCGTGCTAATGTTTTTCTTAGCTCTTATGATTTTTGGGCTAATCTCTGCTTTTAGCATGAGTGTAAATTTATTTCCTAATGTTTCCATACCTCTTATAAAAATCACAAGTAAGATAAATGGGGATTTAAATTTCGTAGAATCAAAAGTCACTAAAGAAATAGAAAATGCTTTAAGTGAAATCGATGGAGTAAAGACCATAACCTCAGCTGCGTATGATAATTTTAGTGTGAGTGTAGTGGAGTTTAAACTGGGTAAAAATCTTGAAGTAGCTGCTAATGATGTGCGTGATAAAATAGGAACTTTAAGCCTACCTTCTAAGCCTGAAATTGAAAAAATCAGTTCAGATTCTGGTTCTGCTATTTCGCTTTTTTTATATTCTAAAGATAAATTACAACTCATGCGTGAAATCAATGATAAAATAAAACCTTTTTTGCAAAGAGTTGAAGGAGTAGGTAAAATCGAAGCTAAGGGGTTTTTAGAACCCCAAATTCGCATAGAATTAAAACCAAACGAACTTAGAAAATACAATCTTAACGCCCTTGATGTAGCAAATATCATCAAAAGTCAAAATTTTAAACAAGCCCTAGGTGAACTTAACAACAATCAAGATAACTATATCATCAAAGGCTATTTTGAAGCCACAAATTTAGAAGAACTTAGTAATCTTCGCATAAAAACAGGAGTATTTTTAAGTGATATTGCTAATATTTCAAGCCTTTATGAAGATGAAAAACAAAGTGCTTTATACGAAGGTAAAGAAGGGGTGCTTTTAGAACTCGGAAAAATCACAAATTATAACACCCTTGAAATGATTAAAAATGTCAAAAATGCCTTGCCTATTTTAGAAAAACAAATTCCAAAAGATATAAGCATTAATATGCTTTATGATAAAAGCTTAAATATCCACAAGCACCTTTCTCAAGTGATTTTTGATATGGTTTTGGGGATTTTTCTAACCCTTGTTATCGTGTTTTTATTTTTAAGAAATTTAAGTGCAACTCTCATTGCTTGCATAGCTATACCTACTTCTATCATTTCAACTTTTTTTATTATCGATCTTTTAGGCTATGATTTAAACCGCTTAACTTTTATAGCTTTAACCTTAAGCATAGGAATTTTTATCGATGATGCTATAGTAGTGATTGAAAATATTGCTAAAAAACTAAAAACTTATCCGCCTTTACAAGCTGCTTTTTTAGGTATCAATGAAATAGGTTTTAGTGTTTTAAGCATAAGTATAGTTTTACTTTGTGTTTTTATCCCTATTTCTTATATGAACTCTATATCAGGGCTTTTTTTCAATGCCTTAGGCATAAGCGTTGCAAGTGGGATAGTTATAAGCTTTTTGGTTTCTGTATTTTTAATACCTAGTATTGGGGCAAGATTTTTAAATCCAAAAGAAAACAAGTTTTATAAAAAAACAGAAGCTTTTTTTGAAAAAATAGAGCAAAAGTATGAAAATTTACTCTATAAAATTTTACAAAATAAAGTAAAATTTATCCTAGCCACTCTTGTTTTTATAGGGCTTTCTTTTGCTTTAGCCACTCGCATAGGGCTTGATTTTTTACCTATGGAAGATGATAGTGAAATTCAAGTTTTGCTTGAAAGCAAAAAGGATTTAAGTTTAGAAGCCATGAAAGAAAAAAGTTTAAATTTGCTTGAAAAAATCAAAAATGATAGCAACGTCAAATACGCTTTTTTACTTGTAGGCTATGATGATGCCAAAGATGCTACAAAGGCTAAAATTTATGTTAAACTTAAAAATTTAGACGAAAGAAATTTAAGACAAAGTGCCATAGTAAGTTTATATCGTCAAAAATTTCAAGATGAAAGTTTAAAAATCAAAATTTTAGAACTTCCAAAGATAGAGGGTGCAGGCATTGATGATCCCGTGCAATTTTTAATCTTAGGAGATGATTTAAACACTCTAAAAGAAGCTGCTTCTCAGGCAAAAGAAATTTTAGGCACTAATGCACGCATTGTAGATATAAGTGATAATGCTAATGCTACAAAAGATGAAGTAGCCTTACACATCAACAAAGAAAAAGCCAAACTTTTAGATGTCAATCCTCAATATATCGCTGGGGTTTTAGGGTATTCTTTCTCGCAACTTAGCGTAGGAAGCATGGATAGAGGCAATTCAAAAGATGATATTATCCTAAGTTTTGCTCCAGAATTTAAAAAAGACATAGAAGCTTTAAAGCGCATTAGCATTAAAAACAACCAAGGTATAAATTTAAAACTTTCAAGCGTGGTGGATTTTATATACAGTAAAGATTTAAAAACTATCAATCGTTACAATAAAAACCGCTCTGTGAAAATCACAGCTGGAGTGAATGATCTTTCCTTAGGAGCGGTGCAAAAACTTTTACTAGATAATATGGATAAAATTTTAAATAACAATCCAAGTCTTAGCTATGCTTTTTCAGGCTTTATCAATCTTTTAGGTGAAACCGTGCAAGGTTTTGCTATGGCAGTAGCACTTGCTTTTGTTTTAATTTATCTTGTTTTAGCCGCACTTTATGAAAGTTTTATTCTGCCTTTAATCATCATGATAACCATGCCTTTAGCCTTTGGCGGAGCTTCTATAGGGCTTTTTATCACAGGGCATAATTTTTCACTTTTTGTACTTATTGCCATCATCTTACTTTTTGGTATGGTGGGGAAAAATGCTATTTTACTCGTAGATGTAGCTAATAAAAAATGCCATGAAGGTTTAGATCCCGATAAAGCTCTTTTAATCGCTGGAAAATCACGCTTAAGGGCTATATTGATGACAACTTTTGCTATGATTTTTGCTATGCTCCCACTTGCTCTTTCAAGGGGTGCGGGCTATGAAGCTAATTCTCCTATGGCAATAGCCATTATCTTTGGACTTATAAGTTCGACTTTGCTTACCTTACTCGTAGTACCTGCACTTTTTAAATTTTGTTTTAAACTAGATAGCAAATTAAGAAAAATTTATGAGAGAGAAAAATTAAATTAACCAAAATGATTAATTTAATTTTTTTAAGTATTATTCTTATAAAGTGCTTTTAAGTTATCATAGGCAATTTGTATTTTTTCAAACTGTTCTCTTGCGTAAGCTTTTTCTATTGCACTTTTTCCTTGATGAAAATCAGGATGATAAAGTTTTACCAAAATCAAATATTTTTGTCTGATTTCACTAAGATCATTTTGCGGAGTGCATTCTAAAGTATTAAAATAATTACTAAAAAGCTTAGCTAAAGCATTAAATTTCCATTTCATATTTTCTTTATTGTGAATATTTTGGCGAAATTTTTTATACTCTTCGCGGTCAACTTCAAAATTCACGCAATATTTTAAATGCTCGCTCTCATCTGCAAAAGCTTCAAAAAGTTCAAGGGTATTCTCGTTTTTATATTCTAAAATTAGAATATTTGTCATTTCATTATATTCTATATAATGATCTTGAAAATAATTTCTTATATAAGTAATAAATAATTTTTCATTAGAGCTTAACTTCATCAAAATTCTACCCGCAACAAAATCAATCTTGATAAACAACATAGGCTTAAGCATATTATTTTGCTCAAAAATTAATCTAAAAGTTTTAAAATGAGCATCTTGTAAATTCTCTATACCTTCATTTGTGCTTTTGCGATATTTTTGATCTAAAACTTTTAAGAAATAACGGCGCTGTGGAATTTCATTTTCTTCAAAAAAAGAAAAAATTTTATTTTTTCGTCCTATGACCTTTGTGAAATTTTTGGTAATCAAGTCTTTAAAATACTGAAATACGCTAATATCATCTGTATTAACATTGATAGTTTCTAAAGTTTGCACGATTTGCATCTATTTCTCCCATAAAACCTCATTTTCAAAAAGCTCTTTAGTGCCTTTTAAAATTTCATTGGGTGTATAATCGGCTTTATAAGATAAAGATTGACACTTTTTTACAAAATACCCAAGATAAATATAATCTAAGTTCATTTTTTTAGCTATTTGTATTTCATTGAGCAAAGAAAATTTACCCAAAGAAAAATACGAAAAATCAGGATCATAAAAACAATAAATGCTTGAAATTCCATCCTCTAAAATATCAATCAAATCAACACAAACGAGCTTATCTTCTATATAAAATGCAAGCTCATATCCAAAATTCATAAAACCATCGACATAAAGATTATAATACTGTTTAAAGCTTAAATCATAACGCTTCCAGTTCTTTTTTTCTTCCATAAAACGATGGTATTTATCATATAAAAACAAATGTTCATTGCTTAAATTGGGTGTTCTAAGTATAACTTTGGTGTTAATATTTTTATTTACAACCCTTCTTTCACTTCTTGAAAAATTATATTCATTAACTAAAATTCTAAGACTTAAACATTCATCACAATCTTTACAAATAGGGCGTGAAAAATACCTACCAAAACGACGCCAACCTCGTTTTATTAGCTCATTATTGATTTCTTTAGGGCAATTTTCAATGTATGTATACTCTATTCTTGAACGTTTATCCTTTAAGTAAGGACACTGATCTTCAAGAGTACAAAAACCAATCTCAAGCATTAAATTTTCTTAATATCTGTATTTTTAATAAATTCGGAAAATTCATCCTGTAGTTTTTCTTGCTTTAAGAAAATTTCTTGCATTTCCTTATCTATGTTTGTTTCTTGATTTTTTTCGCGAATATCTTTAGCTAGTTTTTCTAAATTTTTTACACTTGCTCCACTCTTGCTTGATTTCTTCGCTAATTTTGAAGTATTGGTGTTAGCTTGCATTTCTTTTTTAATACTTTTAAGACTGTCTAAAAAATCCATCTATTATTCCCTACTTTCTCGTATTTTTTTAAGCGTAGCAGCTATTGCAGCTATAACTTCTTCTTTATTTTCTTGATGACGATCTTCTGTTTTTTCTAATAATTCTTGCATATGTGTCTCTATGAAAGAGGTGTCTAAATACCCCCTTCTAAATTCTCTTGTTTTTGTAATGGCAATTAAAAATGGTATTGTTGTTCTAATATCATCAATCACAAATTCCTTCAAAGCACGCTCAAGTTTATTAACCGCTAAATCATAACTTGTTGCTTTAATAATAAGCTTTGCAAGCATGGAATCATAATAAGGCGGCACAGTATAGTCTTTATAAATATGACTATCAACTCTAACAGATGGTCCAAGAGCTGGGTAGTATTCTCCTATTTTTCCAGGACTTGGAATAAAATTTTTCCATACATTTTCAGCAGTAATTCTAGCTTCAATAGCAAAACCCCTAGGTTTAATATCGCTTTGTTCTAAGTCCAAAATTTCTCCTGCTGCAATACGAATTTGTCTTACAATAAGATCAATACCTGTAATTTCTTCAGTAATTGGATGCTCAACTTGAATTCTTGTATTCATTTCCATAAAATAAAAGCGATTATAATCATCAAGCAAAAACTCTATAGTTCCAGCATTTGTATAACCTACAGCCTTAGCAGCTGCCACAGCTGTAACACCCATGGTTTTTCTAAGATTATCTGAAATTCCAGGGCAAGGTGCTATCTCAATTACCTTTTGATGTCTTCTTTGAATAGAACAATCCCTTTCACAAAGATGGATAATATTTCCGTAGTTATCTCCTAAAATTTGAAATTCTATATGTCTGGGATTAACTACATATTTTTCCATAAATACTTCATCATTATTAAAGTATGTTAAAGCTTCTCTTTTGCAAGATTCAAAGGCATTTTCAAGATCTTGTTCTTTATGAACAACGCGAATTCCGCGTCCACCTCCACCACCTGAAGCTTTTAAAATAACAGGATAACCAATCTTCTCAGCAAAAATTTTAATTTCTTCCATGCTATAGGAATTTAATTTTTCAGTCCCTGGAACAATAGGTATGCCATTTTTAGCCATTAACTTACGAGCGATATTTTTATTTCCCATCTTATGGATTACTTCAGATTTTGGACCTATAAAAATAATTCCAGCATCTTCACAAGCCTTAGCAAATTCGTAATTCTCACTTAAAAATCCATAACCAGGATGAATCGCATCAGCACCACAAGCCTTAGCAATCTCAACAATACGAGCAACATCTAAATATCCTCTTATAGCATCCGTTCCTATGCGATAAGCCTCATCTGCGATTTTTACATGCAAACATTCACGATCAGGCTCTGTAAAAACTGCAACACTTTTAATATGCAAATCTCTACAAGCACGGATTACTCTAACAGCTATTTCAGCTCTATTTGCTATGAGAATTTTATGGATTTGATTCATAATTTGCCTTTTTTGTTATATTTTTATTGTTAATTTTAGCAAATTTTCCTTACAAAAACTTAGCAAAAAATTTAATTTATTTTAGTTATAATAAAACTTTTTAAAATTTTAATTCCAATAAAGAAAAGTTATAATTATAATGGTTGCTGATAAAAGATTATTTTATTTAAGTTGTATTTTAATCACCATAGGAATAGTATTTTCATACTCTCTTACAGCTTTTACTGTTCTTTTTCTTGACTATAGCGAGTTTCATTTTTTTATTCGTCAGCTTTTTTTTGGAATTAGTGGCATACTTATAATGTTTTTTATTTCTCGATTAGACCCTGATAAAGCACTTTCTAAAAAAATTATTTTAGCTATTTTGATTATTTCTTTTATCTTTATCATCATTTTGCCATTTTTACCTTCTGCATTAGCAACAGCTAGCGGAGGAGCTAAACGCTGGATACGCTTAGGCCCACTCTCTATCTCTCCTGTGGAATTTTTTAAAATAGGATTGATTTATTTTTTAGCATGGAGCTATACAAGGCGTATTGATGATAGCAAAAAAGCTATCAGACACGAGGCTTTAATTCTTCTGCCTTATTGTATCTTAGCTTCTATAGTTATAGGATATATTTATATCACTCAAAACGATTTAGGACAAAGCGTAATTTCTTTCTTTTTGATTCTGGCTTTAGCTTTTTTTGCAGGAGCTAGTAAAAGGCTTTTTGCTTTTGGAACTTTAATTATTATGATGATAGGTATAATGGTAATTTTTAGCAACCAAAGAAGAATTCAAAGAATCGCTTCTTGGTGGGGAAATATACAAGATGCTTTTTTACCTATGCTTCCTGATTGGCTGGCAAATGCTTTAAGAGTAAGTAGCAATACCGAGCCTTATCAAATTTCACACTCTTTAAATGCTATAGCCCATGGAGGAATGTTTGGCGAAGGCTTAGGACTTGGAACTTTTAAATTAGGCTTTTTGAGTGAAGTGCATACTGACTTTGTTCTTTCAGGAATTACTGAAGAAATAGGATTCTTAGGTCTTGGGGTTATTTGCTATATTTATCTTTGGATGATTTTAAGAATTTTTAGAATTGCAGGAAGATGTGAAGCTAAACAAGATTTTATTTTTTGTTCAGGCATAGCCTTACTTTTACTTTTTTCTTTCTTTATGAATGCTTTTGGTATTATTTCTCTCACTCCACTAAAAGGCGTAGCGGTTCCACTTTTAAGCTATGGAGGAAGTTCAATGTGGGCAATTTGTATAGGCATAGGATATGTATTAATGATTTCAAAAAAGGTTAAATTATGACAATAGCTTTAACAGGTGGTGGAACTGGAGGACATTTGGCCATAGTGCGTTGCTTATTAGAAAGTGCGATTAAAAAAAATATAGAATGTGTATACATAGGCAGTCAAAATGGTCAAGATAAAGCTTGGTTTGAAAATGAAGTACGCTTTAAGGAAAAATTTTTTTTAAGCTCTAAAGGAGTGGTTAATCAAAGCAAATTTGACAAAATCAGTTCTTTACTCCACACCTTAAAACTCTCCAAAGATTGTAGAGAAATTTTTAAAAAATACCACATCCAAGCCGTTTTTAGTGTAGGTGGATACAGTGCAGCTCCTGCATCTTTTGCGGCTTTATTCTCACATTTGCCTCTTTTTATACATGAACAAAATTCAAAAAGCGGCTCTTTAAATATGCTTTTAAAACCTTTCGCTACAAAATTTTTTAGCGCTTTTGAAAAAGAAATTAGCCCTTATCCTGTAGCAGATAAATTTTTTGATAATGCTAGGATTCGCAAAGAATTAAAAAATATTATTTTCTTAGGAGGATCACAAGGGGCTCATTTTATCAACGAACTAGCTTTAAATTTAGCACCAAAACTTCAAGAACAAAATATCAAAATCATCCATCAATGTGGAAAAAATGATTTTGAAAAGTGCAAAAAACATTATCAAAGCTTAAATATCCAAGCTGATATTTTTGATTTTAGTTTAAATTTGGAAGAAAAAATGAAAAATGCAGATCTAGCTATATCAAGAGCAGGTGCAAGTACTCTTTTTGAACTTTGTGCTAATACTTTGCCCACTATTTTTATACCTTATCCTTATGCAGCTAAAAATCATCAATACTTTAATGCTAAATTTTTACAAGATCAAGCTTTATGTCAAATTTTTATGCAAAACTCTATTAATCTTGATGAATTTTTTAAGTCAATATTAAAACTAAATCTAGAAAATATTTCTACAAGATTGCAAAATATAACCCAAAAAAATGGCGCAGATATGCTAATCCAAAAAGCTTTATTTGATAATTTGACTTTTATAAGATAAATATCCAAAGATATTTACTAAAATTCCAACAAAAACTAACATCAAAATAGCAAATGAAAAATTTTCAAATTTGTCATGCAAAAAACCTATAATCCATTGTCCTTGTGCTGCAATTAAATATCCAAAACCCTGAGCTAAAGCAGAAAGTCTCGCTGCTATTTGAGCATTAGAGCTTTTTTGTGCAATAAAAAGCAACGCAATGCCAAAAACTCCACCCCATGGAAAACCCATGATAAAAGCACTGATAATAATAGAAATTTTACTATCAAAAATAAAGAGCATACCAAAAGCGATCACATACATACTGCACAAACCTGCTATGTAAAAAGTATGTAAATTTTGTCTTAATTTTCCTAAAAGTAAAGGGCCAAAAAGAGACACTGGAGCTGCAACAAGTTGAGCAAATAAAACCATACTTGTAGAAAATTCTTTATCAAATCCTTTTTCTACAACAATTTGAACATACCAAAAAAACAAAGAATAAGCTAAAAAACTTTGAAATCCCATAAAAAGAGTAATTTTCCAAGTTGTTAAATTTGTAAAAAGATTGATTTTTTTATGAGTTTTTTTCTTAATACGAAAAAATCTACCATTTTTAGCTTGAGGATAGTAAACTACTAAAGCTACAAAAGAAAAAATAGCCCAGAAAAACATAGCTCCAGCTAAATCAAATACACTAAGCAAAGGTATAGCTAAAGCAATACCCATAATCGAAGAAATACTCAAAACAAGACTATAAATTCCCATTATACTTGCCATTTTTTTTGGAAATTTTTCTTTAATAAAACTAGGAAGTAAAACATTTGCAATTGCTATACCACAGCCCATTGCTAACATTCCTAAAAATAAGCCATATACACCAAAATAAGAACGAATAATTTCGCCTAAAAAAATTAAAAAAATTCCAAAAACAATAGCACGAATAGGAGAAAAATACCCCACAATAAAAGAAATACTTCCAAAAGCTATCAAAGGAAGACTTGTAAGTATGCCCGCTACGGTTGAGTTTAAATAATACTTATCTTTAATAATATCAATAATAGGCCCCACTGCAGTAATTGGGGCTCTAAGATTAAAAGCTACAATAATAACAATAGTAACATTAATCCAAAATATCTTTTTAAAAGAAGCCATAAAAGCCTTATTTGTTAAGTTCTACTTTGAATATTTTACCTTCTGCCATCTTAGGAATCCATAAAATATTACCTTCAATAAATATATCTGCAGGACCTTTCATCAAAGGAAGTTCAAGTTTTACAGATTTAACATTATCTAAATTATAAATATATCCATTTAGATTATTTCCCCAAGAACTTACCAATAAACCATCTTTATAAGGAACTATTCCATCATAAGATTCTTTTTCATTTTTAATTATACTGAGTTCTTTTGTATTTAAATCATAAGCCATTACAACACCGCCACTTACACCATCAGGATGATAACCAGCTATAAAAAGCTTATGTTTTTTTCTATCTAGATATAACCCATTTGGACCGCCAAATTTTGCTAAATCAAGTTTTAATAATTCATCATATTGCTTAGTTTTTAAATCAACCTTTAAAATAAGCCCTGTGCCAGTATCGCTAACCAAAAGCGTATTGTCGTCTAATTTTTCTATGTCATTTAAAAAGATTGCACCTTTAATAGGTAAATTAAAAATTTCTTTTTTAGTTTTAAGATCAAAACCGCGTAAAACATCGATATCTACCACATAAAGAGTTTTTCCAATCTCCATCATGCCTTTTGGTGCATTAAGATGGGTTAAAAATTTATATTCTAGCACTTTGCCATTTTTATCAAGCTTAGAAATAAATCCATCATTATCTTTCGCCAAAGGTTCAAGTTTTTCTCCTACATTAGATACATAAACATAGTTTTTATCTACAAAAATACTTTCAGGGCTTTTAAAACCATCAAATTCTTGATATTTTAATTCACTTGCACCAAGCAAACTTCCAAGAAGCGCTAAACTTAAAACATATTTTTTCATATTTTCTCCTTTATTTAAAAATATTTTCATTGAATTATATTTATTTAGATAAAAAAAATGTGCTAGTTTTTTGATAAAAAATACAAGTTTTTTGTTTTTTGATATTGCTTAGGAGTTTGCTCATATTTCTCTTTAAATCTTTCAATAAACCAAGCTACCGAAGAAAAAGCGCACTCATTAGCTATTTCATTGATATTTTTTTTAGAAAATTTAAGTAAAATCTTTGCTTTTTGCAACCTTTTTTCATCTAACCATTTTTTAGGACTTTGTCCAAAACATTTCTTAAATTCTTTAGAAAAAGTTGCTAAATCTAATTTCGCAAAATTAGACATTTCATTTACGCTTAAAAATTCTCTACCACAATACTCAAAAAGTTGGGAAAGATCAAGGCGAAATTCTTTTAAAATTCCTGATAAAAAACTAATAAAATAAATATTCTTATTTAAAAGCAAATGTAAAAAAATCTCTTCAAATTTCAAACTCACTATAGGATCTAAAATTTGCGTATTTTCTTCAAAATGCGGTGAAAAACTTTCCAAAATTCCTTGCAAAATCTTATCATTTTTTACCCAAAAAATTTCATAGTTTTGAAACTTTTGATCTAGTTTAAAAAAATCTTTATACTTATAAATAAGTTCAATTAAAAATGCATTGTCAAAAAAAAATAAATAAGCTTCATAAACTCCTTTACTAAGTCCTACATTGCTTAAAGTATAGCTCCCAGCTTTTAAAAACAAAGTTTCATAAGAGTTAATCTTATAATCTTTTGATGCAGTATGTAAAATTTTATATCCTTTGCGAACAAAAGTTAAAAGATGACTTCCTACATTAACAAAAGTAGAATGCGAAGTATCCGTTTGTGTATATTTAGCAAAAGTGCAAGATTTAATTTTTTTATAATTGACACCTTTTAATTGCTTTAAATCTTCTGGTAAAGAAAGAATTTTATTCATCGTAAATTTTGCCTACATTCTAAAAGATACTTTTTAAGATCTTTTTCTTTCATTAAAATTTCACGCATACAAACGCCTGCTACATTTATATCTTTAAAATTTTCTATATTTTGAGCATTGATACCGCCTATAGCATAAAGTGGAATTTGACTAAATTCAAGTAAGGATTTTAAAAAATCAAGCCCTTTAGGTTCTAAACCCATCTTGCAAGAACTTTCAAAAATATGCCCTACAAAAGCATAATTTACCTTATAGCTCATCGCCTCTAAAAGCTCTTCTTTGCTATGGACTGAAGTACCAAGTATATGAAAATATTTTGTTAATTTAGGTTCTTTTCTTAGCAAAGAAAGCGGTGTGTGAAAATAACGATGTCCTAATTTTAAACAAACCTTATCAAAAAAATGCAAAAAACAAGTCACTTTTTGCTTTGCGCAAATGCTTAAAACTTCTTTTGCTAAGTCATAATACTCAAATTCGCTTAAATCTTTTTCTCTTAAAACTATAGCATCTACCTTAGCCTTAGCAAGTTTTTCAATCTGCTTTAAAAAGTCTATTTCTACACATTTTCTATCGCTTATGGCGATGATTTTTTTATCCCACATAGATACTATCGCTCATCACAGCTTGCAAATTGGATCTTTTAAGCATAGCTAAAATTTCATCTACGCTTCTATCATCTGAAATTTCAAACTGCTCATCACCCTTTTTCTCACCCTTATGCTCACCTATACCCACACTCACTCCTGCACTCATTTTAGTAGCACCAAGCTTGATAACCTCATCTCTAAAACCTATTCTTTCACGACTTGAAATGGTAATGCCCGCAAAAGGCAAAAAGAGTCTATAAGCACAAAGTACTTGCAAAAGGCGTTTTTCACTCACATCTTTAGGATGGATTTTAGCATTATTGATAATAGGCCTTAAACGTGGTACTGAAATAGAAATTTCAGCATGCGAATAAGCTTGTTGTAAAAAATGTGCATGAAGCGCCGTAGCAAAAGCGTCTTTTCTAAAATCATCTATGCCTAAAAGCGCCCCAAAAGCCACTCCACGCATACCCGCTTTTAAAGCTCTTTCTTGAGCATTAAAGCGATAAGGAAAAATGCGTTTTTCACCAGCTAAATGAATTTTATAATATTTTAGAGGATTGTAAGTTTCTTGAAAAACAGTCACATAATCACAACCCTTTTCATGCAAAATTTTATATTCATCTTCATTCATAGGATAAATTTCAACACCTACAACCTTAAAATACTCTCTAGCAATCTTGCAAGCATTTGCTATATATTCTACACTTGCAAACTCCCTACCCTCACCTGTTAGCATTAAAATTTCTTCTAAACCACTTTTAGCAATGGCTTGCATTTCTTCGTGAATTTCAGCTTCATTTAGCTTAGCTCTTGCGATTTTATTGCCTTTTTGAAAACCACAATAAACACATTTAGAATTACAATAATTTGACAAATAAAGCGGAGTAAAAAGAGAGATAGAATTTCCAAAATATTTTTGCTTGACTTTGGCGGATTTAAAGGCTAATTCTTCTATGAAATCTTCTGCTGCACTTGAAAGCAAGGCTTTTAAATGCTCTATGTTTAAATGTGTTTGATTTAAAGCATTTTTAACATCCTTGGCGCTAAATTGACTCTCATCATAGCTTTGAACTTGACTTAAAACCTTATTTAAAATTTCGCTTTTTATTTCCTGCATGTGAGGTAAATACTGCATATAATCTTGCATAATCAATCCCTTAAAAAGCCTGTTAATGGAGAACTTGCTTTAGCTTCACTCACACTTGCCAAACCTGCTAAAAAAGCCGCTCTTCCCGCATTTACTGCCAAAGAAAAAGCTCTAGCCATCAAGGCTATATCTTTAGCTTCAGCTATGGCTGTATTTACCATCACCGCACTTACTCCCATTTGCATAGCTTCACAAGCTTGTGAAGGACTTCCAATACCCGCATCTACAATGATAGGCAAATCAATTTCATTAAGCAAAATTTGTATAAATTCCTTAGCACATAAGCCTTTATTACTCCCAATAGGCGCTGCCAAAGGCATGATAGCCGCAGCTCCAGCATCACGCATAGCTCTAGCTGCGTAAAGATCAGCATGCATGTAAGGTAAGGGTGTAAAACCCTCTTTAGCTAAAAGCTCGCAAGCTTTAATCGTTTCATAATTATCAGGCAGCAAATACCTACTATCGCTTATCACTTCTATCTTGATAAGTTCTCCACAACCAAGCTCTCTTGAAAGCCTTGCAATGCGTAAAGCTTCATCGGCGTTTCTTGCGCCTGAAGTGTTGGGTAAAAGTGTGATATTTTTAGGGATATAATCAAGTATATTAGCAATTTCCCCTGTATTTGCACGGCGTAAGGCTAGAGTGATGATCTGCGCTTTAGCTTCTTCTATAGCTGATTTTATAAGCCCTAGCGAATATTTTCCAGAACCTAAAATAAATCTTGAATCAAACTCGTATTTGCCTATTTTTAATTTATCGTTTTTTAAATTTTCTTGCATTTTTACTCCTTATTTGCTAAAAGTTCTAAAACAAGGTTACTTTGATGTCCTGCGCAAATATTTACCCTTGGCGCCATAAGTCCATTTCCTAGCTTAGCACCATTTACCAAATCCCCACACACATAGAAATTTTTAGCAATTTTTCTTGTTTGTATGCTGTTGCTATCACCATAGCCCGCAAGCCCTGAAGCGCAGATTAAAATACTATCTTTGTAAAATCTATGAAAATTTTGTGCCATCATTGCTTTTGCGATAGCACTATCAAAGGCTTCACAAACTATATCTATATCTTTAAACAAAGATTTTAAATTATCCTCATTGATTTTCAAAGTGCAAATTTCAACGCTGATATAAGGGTTAATCTCGCTAATTTGCTCTTTTAAAGCTTCGGTTTTAAATTTACCCAAATCACTTACACGATAAGCTTGACGATTCAAATTACTAGGCTCAATCACATCAAAATCAATCAACTTTAAATACCCCACTCCACTTCTTGCTAAATTTATCGCAATGTGCGATCCAAGCCCACCTAAACCACAAACTGCCACGCGCCCATTTTTAAGTTTATCATGAAGTTTTGGAGTGTGTCTTGCTCTCATCATAGCGTCTAGCGCATCTTTTGGAGGTAAAGTATTTCTTTCTATACAAAAAAGCTCATCATCTTCGTTTAAAGCAATATTCTCTTTTGTTGCAAAACCATTGATAATCCATACATCATTTTCATTTTTGCTGATATTTTCAAAAAATTCCAAACTTGTTTTAAAGTCTGTATCAAGTTCTTTGCCATTAAATTTTACTCTCATCATCCACCTCCCACAAAACTTACAATTTCAGCTTTATCGTTTTCTTTTAAAATCAAATTTTCAAATTCGCTCTTTGGTACGATTTCTCCATTTAATTCTAAAGCAATAAGTTCAATTTTAAAACCTTTTTCTTTGATAAAATCCATAAATTTAAGCTCTTTTAACTCAAGCTTTTGTCCATTGATAATCATTCTAAACCTTTAAAAATTTTCTATCAAGTCTTTAAAAACAAGGCAAAGTTTTTCAAATTCTTCTATACTTACTCTTTCATCAATAGCGTGAATTCTATCATTACAAACCCCAAATTCCACTACTTTTACACCATATTTTGCAAAATACCTTGCATCACTTGTACCACCTTTGGTATTAAGCTCTGGCACTTCATGAGTGATTTTTTGAACGCTTTCATTCATTTTTTGAACGATTTTATTATCGATATTTGTCAAAAAAGCTTCGCTTGATTGTTTTAGCTCTAACTCATAGTTTAAACCATGACAAATTTTTTCTACATAACTTTTTACATCTTCTAAACTTGTATCAGGGGAATTGCGAACATTAAACATAAGTTTTAAATCATTTGGCGTAACATTACACACCCCCATACCTCCGCGAATATCGGTAATAACGATTTTTGAAGGACTAAATTCAGCACTTCCAGGATCAAGATCAAAACCCGCTAAAAGCTTTAAAACTGGCGCAAAATCATGCACAGGATTGATACATTTTTCAGGATAAGCAACATGCCCTTGTTTTCCACGGATTAAAAGCTTTCCATTGATAGAACCACGACGCCCTATTTTAATACTATCACCAATTTTTTTAACACAGGTTGGCTCGGCAACCACAGCATAATCAGGTAGCATATCTCTTTCTTGCATCCATTCTAAAACAGCCTTAGTTCCATATATAGCTTCGCCTTCTTCATCACTTGTTAAAATAAGACTCAGTCTTGCTCCTTTAAAATCCGCATTCTTTGCCGCATCTACAAAGGCTGCTACTCCGCTTTTCATATCTTGAGCACCCCTTGCATAGATAAAGCCTTCTTTTTCCATAGGCACGAAAGCATCGCTACTCCAACCCTCACCTGCAGGCACCACATCTACATGCCCACCAAAAGCTAAATGCTCACCCTCATCTTTAAATTTTTTAGTGAGTAAAAGGTTTTTAATGCCTTCTTTTTCTATAAAAAAAGCTTCAAAATCACTCAGTTCCATAGCGATGAAATTTAAAGCTCCATCATCATTTGGCGTAACAGATTTAAATTTTAAAAGTTCGATTAAAAATTCTTTTGCATTCATTTTTTATCCTAAGAAAGTTTTATATAATAAATTAAGAGCAAAATACTCTATAATTATAGCTGAAATTATATTGATTATAAAAACAACTTTTGCACTAAAAACATGACTATATCTTGCCACCACAAAGGCTAAAGCACTTACCCAAAAAAGTATAGCCACAACAAGCCCCAAAGTCATAAAATAAGCATGATCACTACTTAAAACCACGCTTGCAGCACTAAGCCAAAATCCTATCACAAAAGGATTTGAACCATTTAAAAAAGCTCCTTTAATATAACTTTTCAAAAGACTTTCTTTAAATTCTTTATGCTCTAAATTTAAGCTTTCTTTCTTTTTTCTTAGCATCAAGTACGCCATATAAGTTAAAAAACAAAAACCAAAAATCGCCAAAGAACGCATAAAAATAACATTGTCTAAAAAATTTAAAAGCCCAAATTGAAGCAAAAAAAGATAAAGCATATCTATACTAAATGCTCCAAGTCCTACAGCTATGGAATTTTTAAAAGCTTTTAGTGCATAAGTTAAAATCAAAATATTTACAGGTCCAAAAGGCACACTCACTCCAAAGCCCAAAAAAACTCCACTTAAAAAAGAATCAAACATTACCATCTTTCATAAAATTTTCTATATCAAGTGCGATTTTATCAATAGCACTTATAATATCTTCTATATAGATTTTATCAAAATACCGCTCTAAATTCGCATCTTTTTCGTAGATATTTAAAATACTTTTTTCGCACATTGAAGCATAACGCCCTACAGGCAAAACCGCCCCACTTGTGCCTATGCTGATAAAAAGCGAAGTTTGATTTAGCAAAGAATAAAGCGTAGCATAAGCAGGAGCTTGCTCTTCAAACATGACTATATTGTGTCTTAAATCCTTGCTTTTGCATTTTGGGCATTGTTTATCTGTGATTTTTTCATAGCCTATATTAAAAATTCCTTCGCATTTTAAGCAGCGAAGTTCAGGCAAAAAGCCATGCAAATGAATCACATCTTTACACCCTGCACGCTCTAGCAAATCATCTACATTTTGCGTGATAACAAAAAGATTTTTACCCCATTTTTCTTTTAATTGTGCGATTTTTTCATGAGCATGATTTGGCTTTACATTTTGAAGTTGCGCTCTTCTTGCATCGTAAAAATCAAGTACTTTTTTAGGATTTTTTCTAAAACCTGTTGCGGAGCAAACCTCCATCACATCGTATTCTTCCCAAAGTCCATCATTATCTCTAAAAGTTTTAAGCCCACTTGGAGCAGACAAACCCGCTCCGCTTAATATCATAATGTTTTTCATAATCTCACCACCTTAGCACCAAAACCACCTTGATTGATCGGTGCGTCATTAAAGCCTTTAACGCTTTTATGGGTTTTTAAAAACTCTCTTACCGCAAAGGCAAGCTTTCCTGTGCCTATACCATGATAAATCAAAACCTCATCAAAGCCTGCAAGCAAAGCATCTGAAATAAATTTATCAAGCCTTGAAATAGCTTCATCACTCCTAAGCCCGTGCAAATCCAAGCTAACGCTAAGATTAGTCGGTTTTGCCACACTAATGCTTGTTTTTGGACTTATTTTAGGTGTAGGAGTGCTTTTTTTAAGCAGTTTTAAAGGCACACGAAGTTTGATCCCATCGCTTTCAACCATAGCATCGTTTTTAGAAATGCTTATGATTTTACCCTTAATTTTTTCATATTTTACAAAATCCCCCACACGCAATTCTTCGTTTTGCTCCATACTTGGCAAAATGATTTCTTTTTTAAGCTCATTGGCTTTATTAAGACTTCTTTGTTTGTCTTTTATATCTTTAAGCTGTATAGTTTTTTTAGCTTCTTCTATGGCTTTGTGAAATTTAAATTCTAAATTTCTCAAACTCGTACGAAATTCTTGTTCATTTTTTTCTTTTTGCTCTTTTAAGGAAAGTAAAATTTCATCGACTTTTTGCTCTTTTTTCTCGACATTTTTAAGCTTAGCTTTTAGTTCTAATTCAAGATTGATATTTTTACCCACAAGCTCTTCTAAATTTTCTTTATCCTCGCCATAAAGCTTTTTAGCCTCGCTAACTAAATTCGGCGGAATCTGATAACGCAAAGCCGTTTCAAAGGCATAAGATTTTCCTATAGTGCCTTTTAAAAACTCATATTTTGGGCGTGAAAGCTCTTCATCATATAAAGCAGCGATGAGTTCAACTTGCTCATTTTTTGCTAAAAGCATGGCAAGGCGTTTGTGGTGGGTGGTGATGATGATTTTAAGATTATTAGCTATGAGTTTTGAAATCAACACACTATACAAACAAGCCGCTTCTTCAAAATCTGTTCCAAGCTCTATTTCATCTATACCTAAAAGCAAATTTTTCTTAGAAAAAAGTCTAGAAAAATGCAACATTCTTCCTGCAAAAGTTGAAATGTCATTTTTAACATTTTGCGGATCTTCTATAATAGCGTCAAATTCTTTAAAAGTACCGATTTTACTTTCACTTGCTTTGATATACATAGGCAAAAGATGTTTAGCTAAAAATGCTGCGCTTAACATGGATTTTAAAAGCATGGATTTTCCACCTGCATTTACCCCTGTGATGATTAAAACTTGTTTTTTAAATTCCAAACTCACACTTTTTGGATTTTTTAAAGCAGGATGAGCGAAATTTTTAAGAACCAAATCTGTACTTTGATCGCACAAAACAAATTCAAAATCCCTTTTTTTAGCAAGCAAAACCCTAGCACTATAATGATCAAAAAGATCAAAGGCTGTATTGATAAATTTTAAAAAAGGTAGGTTTTTTGCTAAAAAAGCTGAGAAATTTTTAGCGTATTCATAATAAATTTCTTCTTTTTGATTTTTGATTTTTTCTATATCATTTTGCAAATTTTCAACACTTAAAGGCACGATATAAAAGCCGCCACCGCTACTTCTACCTATGATTTTTGCTTTAATAGCGTGATTAAACCCGCCTCTTACAAGCAAGGCTTCAAGATTGTTTATAAGATGGATTTGTGTATCGATAAGATAAGGCATTAAAGCTTTTGTATAGCAAAATTTCTTAAACTCAGCTATTATGCTTTCATTTTTTAATCTTAAAGCAGCATTAAGATTTACAAGTCTTTCATCTAAACTTTCTTTTAATTCCCCTTTCTCATCGAAATTCAAACAAAGTTCCAAAGCCCCGCTAACAAATTCTATCTTTTGTAGCCAAGAGTCTAAATTTGTTCCTAGTTTTATTTTTTTTAACTTTTCAAAATAACGAAAAATTTTTACAAATTCAAAAATTTCATCTAAATGTAAAATTCCTTGCTTGCTTAAATGAACTAAGGCTTTATCAAGATTGCTAAGCTCTGGTATAGTAGGAAATTCCACCTCGCAAAGCTCATGTATACGTTTAAAATGAAGATTAGAATCTCCTTGCAAAAAAATCTCCTTATCTCTTGCAAAAAGGGCTTTAAACTCTTCTAAATAGTTGTTTAAATCAAGCTTTGAGATCAATTCTTCTTTTGTATCATTCATCATTTAACCTACAATCTTTAATATCTATAATTAAAGAATTAAAACTTTGATTATTATCCTTTGAAATAAAACTTCCTGTACCAAATTCATAATTAAAATACGCCTTAGAAACATTGATATCTTTACATAAAATATTTTTATTTTGATTAAAAACTACGATAATATCTGTTCTTAAATGACTTTTTTGCATATTTTCAAATTCAAAAAATACTGCTAAAACAATAAAAATCACAAGTAAAATACCAAAAAAAGGTTTAGTTTTTTTGCCTAATTTTTCACGCAAAGCAAAAGTGATTAAGGCTAAAATTAAAATAATTAAAAAATATAAAAAAACCCTACTCATTCTTTTGCCTTAATTTGTTGCTGATATCTCCTGCGCCAAAACCTATAATAAGCCCTTCTTCAAAAACCTGCCCCTTAGAAGCCACCAAAAATTTACCCTCTCTTTTAATATCTTCTACAAATAAAGCCTTAGGAAAAACCGCTTTTAAATCAAGCTCTATAGGCTCTTCTCCTGCAGCATAAACAGGTAAAATTACAAGCTCATCAACACCTTCAAAAGCCTTTGCAAATTCCTTTAAATTTGCAGCTAAACGCGTGTAGCGGTGGGGTTCAAAGATAGCTGTGATTTTTTTATATCTACCTAATTTTGCGTATTCTTGTGCTGCACTTAAAGTCGCTTTTATTTCGGTTGGATGATGACCATAATCATCGATTAAAACCAAATTTTCATCAGCATGTAAAATATCAAAACGCTTTTTAATACCTTGATAATTTTTAAGCCTAGTTCTTATCGTTTCTATATCTAAAAAATTTAGAGCCGCCAAAATCGCCAAAGACGCATCAAGGGCTAAATGATATCCCATACCAAAAACTTTAAACTCACCTAAATCTTTTAACTCAAAGCTTGTAAAAGGTTTGAAATTTTCTATACACATGGTGCAGTTTTTGATATCTTTGCTTGGATAAAGCTTGATTGACTCATTTTTATAATTTTTCAAAAACTCATCTTCAGCATTAATCACGCGAATTTTAGCCGTATCTAAAAACTCCGCATAAGCATGATGGAGTTTTGAAACTTCATTGCCATAATGATCTAAATGCTCTGCTTCCGCATTGGTAACTATAGCCAAATAAGGATTTGAATTTAAAAAAGAACTATCGCTCTCATCAGCTTCAAAAACAAGGTTTTGGCTTTCTTTATAAATCATATTTGAACCAAATTCTTTTAAAATCGCTCCGATGATCACAGAAGCATCATCAAGCAAAGAAGCTAAAATACTTGAAGTTGTGCTTTTTCCATGTGCTCCTGCAACTGCAAAAACACGCTTATCTTCTAAAATAAGAGGCAAGGCCTCCTTGCGTGAAAGACATTTAATGCCTAATTCTTTAGCGTGTTTAAATTCAGGATTTTCTTCTTTGATAGCAGCAGAATAAATAACTAAATCTTTGTTTAAAATATTGTCTTTATGATGAGGGATACTGACCTTAACCCCTTCTTTTTCTAGTTCTTTAGTGATTTTACTCTCTTTAAGATCACTTCCGCTAATCTTAAAACCTTTTTCTTTTAAAAATCTTGCTAAAGCGGAAATTCCTATACCGCCTATGCCGATAAAATGGATATTTTGCATCATTTAAACCTTTATACTTTAAAGGCTAAATTTTAGCACTTTTTTACTAAAAAGAAAATATAAATCCTATTTTGAAATGCCTAAACGCTCAGCTAATTGATATAAATTTAACTCTCTATAAAATTTATCAAAGTCTTTAGTATAACCATCAAGGTTAAAAGCTTTATTCATATCTTTTAAAGTATCATTACTTTCAAAATAGTACCCTTTACCACCACTATAAATACCTTTTTTATCAATCCATACAGCATCATTGATCCCAAATTCTAATTTCTCATCATTTGGTCTTGCTAACATATTTCTTCCGCCTACGCTTAAATACTTGACATTATTTAAACTTAAAGCATAAAGAGTTGGAAAAATATCTTTATGAGATCCTACACGATCTTTATCATAATAAATATTATCTTGCAAATCCTTAGGAATATAAAGATAAAAAGGTACACTATAAGCAAAAGCTTTTTGGGAATTTAAATCCATACTCATTTCGCGTACTCTATGATCTCCAGTTGCTGCTATAATAACACTATTCTTAAATGGACTTTGTTTTACTTTATCTAGAAATTTTCCAAATTCATTATTTGCATAAGTATAAGCTTTGATAATATTATCTTGTTTATCTTTTTCATAAGGAAGCATATTAAGCAAAGTTTGTGGAATGTTTTGTAATTTTGGCAAATCATTTTGTGGAATTTTATAAGGTGGATGATTGGATATGGTAAGAGCAATTATAAGGGTTTTATGTGGATTTTTTTGAAGTAAGTCATAAACTTTTTTATATAAAAACTCATCAGCTATCCCATAACCATTTTCACTATCTTTTGCTCCATTATACTCTTTCATTAAAATATTTTCATCTATAATCTCATCTACTCCCAAAATACTGAGATAATTTTTAATATTTTGCCAAGATCCATTACCTGCACTTACAAAAATCACCTTATATCCTGCTTTCTTATAAACAGCAATAGGTGTTAAATCCAAATAAGTTTTCTGAAATTTACTTGTAGAAATATTAGAAAATGGACTTACAAAAAATAAGTTTGCAAAACTTGGTATAGTTCCATTACTAGAACTCAAAAAGCGTTTGAATAAAAAATCTTGCTTAAAATGTTTATCTAACGAACCTAAAAAATTATGTTCTGTATTTGCAAAATCAGCCAAATTAAGCCCAAAACTTTCCATTAAGTTAACAAATACACTAGGATGATTCTTTTCAGCTTTTAGATTTATAGGACTTTGATGCAAATAATCAAAAAGTTTTTCTTTAAGTTCTTGTGCTTTCAAAGGTGTGATAACCTTCAAAGCCGCTTCTTCTTTATATTGTTTTAAAGCCCAAGAAAATGCCATAATTGGATTTAACATTGTATCATTTACAACACTATATTCACTAAAAGAATAATTTTGCACATTTATAGCCACATGCTTAAAGGGACCCCTTAAGGCTATAACATAAACAATAATTAATATTAAATTTAAAGCTATTAAGGGAAATAATCTTAAATTAACAGGTTTTAGCTTTAAATTTAATATTTTCAAATTTAAAAAAAATACAAAAACTCCAAAAATCAACATTAAAGCTAAAATTTTTAAAATTGGATAATCATGATAAATAATACTTAAAATAGTTTTTGTATTATCATCTTTTAGAGTAAACATAAAAATATCAAATTTAGTCTTGTAAATTTCGTAATAATAGTATTTTGCATAAGAAAATCCTATACAAAGACAAGAAAGAACAATTATATAAACGCTTGAAAAAATGAAATAAAAATTTTTACTATATATTACTAACTTATTATTTATTTTTATATTAGAAAAAATTAAACTTAAAAAACCACAAAGCAAGAATGGTAAAAACGCTGCGCTTAAAAATCTTATATCATGAAAAACACCCAAAAGATACATTAAAAAGATTTCATTTTTATCACTAATTAAACCTGTAGGGATGAAAGAATTTTGCATTAAAATACGATTAATGGCAAAAGTTACTATAAATAATACGCTAAAAATAAAAATTTGAAGTAAAATTTTTCTCATATTTACCTTCTTTAAAAATTCTTAAGAATTTTATCAAAACCCCAAAGTTTTCTTGCTTCATCACTTTTTTTAGGCTCTATAATAAGCATTTCTTCTTCAGAACCTAATTTACTTTCTATCTCGCCAAAAGCATTGATAAACAAAGTATCGCCGTAAAAATTCCATTCATCTTTTGTTTTGCCTATGCGATTGACTCTTAAAATATTTGTAGAATTTAAAAAAGCTCTTGTTTTTAAAAGCTCTTCCCATCTTTGTTTGCTTTCAAAGGTACAAGCACTAGGAACGATAACCAAATCAATTTTTTTCGCCATAATCTGCTGCCAAAAAATATCAAAATGCGTCTCAAAACCAAAAAGTAAAGCACATTTTAATTTTTCATAATTAAAAGTAAAAATTTTTAATTCCGATGGAGTTTTGTTGCTGAAAAATTTTTCTTCATTCCAATGTTCATAAGGCGTTAAAATTTGCTGTTCATAACTTTTAACACCATTTGGAGTCACTTTTAAGCAAAGTTTTTTATAACTTTTAGCTTCAACGCTTACATAAGGAGCGATGATTTCTAATTCGTATTTTTTAGCAAGTTTAATCAAGCTTTCTTTTTTAGCTTCACTTTGTTCTTTTATCATATTTTTTGGCATATGTAAAAGTTCTGTAAAAAAACTGTTGATCACATATTCGCCCAAAACTACTAAATTTGCCCCATTGTCTTTTGAAGCTTTGAGATAATAATCAAGCCTTGATTCACTTAAAGCTAAAGTTGGAAACTGTAAAGCCGCTATTTTACTCATCGATTTGCTCCACTTCTAATTTTGCTTTTTCAAGCTCAAGTCTTGCTTTTTTGATACTTTCTAAACCCTCTTTGTAAATTTTTACACTTTCATCTAAGGCAAGCTCTTGATTGTTTAATTTTTCCAAAGATTCATTAGCGTGTTTTAAATTTTCTTCAAAACTCATTGATGATTGACCTTGTAATTTGGTGCTTCATGAGTGATAGTAACATCATGTACATGACTTTCTTTAAGCCCTGCGGTAGTAATTTCAACAAATTCAGCTCTTTTTTGAAAATCTTCTATATCTTTAGCCCCAACATAACCCATAGAAGAACGCAAACCTCCTAAAAGTTGGTGCACCACGCTTCTTATACTTCCCACATAAGGAACACGCCCTTCTATACCTTCAGGAACGAGTTTATCTTGAGCAGTACCTTGCTGAAAATATCTATCCGAACTTCCCTTTTGCATAGCCCCAAGTGAGCCCATACCACGATAAGACTTATATTGTCTTCCTTGATAAGTAAAAAGCTCTCCTGGACTTTCATCCGTTCCAGCTAAAAGCGATCCTATCATAACGGAACTCGCACCTACAGCTAAAGCTTTTGCAATATCACCTGAATATTTAATCCCGCCATCAGCTATCACAGGAACGCCAAATTTATTTGCTTCTTCCACGCACTCATCAATGGCTGAAATTTGAGGCACACCCACACCTGAAACAATACGTGTAGTACAAATACTTCCTGGCCCAATACCTACTTTAACCGCATCCACCCCTGCTTCGCAAAGTGCTTTTGCTGCGGCTGCGGTAGCAATATTTCCTGCGATAAGATCTAAATTTGGATATTTGGCTTTAATTGCTTTTACTGTATCGATAATACCTTTAGAATGTCCATGCGCAGAATCAAGCACAACAACATCAACGCCAGCTTCAACTAAAGCATCTACACGATCCATTTGCCCTACTCCTATAGCCGCACCCACACGCAATCTTCCAAAACCATCTTTATTGGCATCGGGATATTCTTTGCGTTTTTTAAGATCTTTTATAGTGATAAGTCCTTCCAAGCGTCCTTGTTCATCAACTATAGGAAGTTTTTCTACTTTGTTGGTGCTGAAAATTTTTTCCGCATCATCTAAAGTACAACCCTTTGGAGCAGTGATTAAAGGCATTTTAGTCATAACATTTTCAACCAAATTTGAAAAATCACTCTCAAATCTTAAATCACGATTGGTAAGTATGCCTATTAGTTTTTGATTTTCATCCACTACAGGAACACCTGAAATTCTATACTCTGCCATGATTTCTAAAGCCTCCGCAACACTTGCCTTAGGACTTACAAAAATAGGATCGATAATCACCCCGCTTTCGCTTTTTTTCACTCTTTTTACTTCTCTAACCTGTGAGGCTATATCCATATTTTTATGAATCACTCCAAGTCCTCCAAGTCTTGCCATCATGATAGCAGCTCTGTGTTCAGTAACGGTATCCATAGCCGCAGAGATTAAAGGCATATTTAAAGTGATATTTTTTGTTAGTTTAGTGTGAATTTTTACTTCCTTAGGTAGAACTTCAGAATACCCAGGACGCAATAATACATCTTCAAAAGTTAAAGCTCTTTTTACAATTTTCATCTTTCATCCTTAATTTTTAATCATTTGTTCTAAACTTAAAGCCCCGTCTAACAAGGTTTGTTCATCATAAGCTTTGCAAATCAGTTGTGCTGATATATTAAGCCCTTCTTTATCTTTTGCAACAGGCACACTAATGCCTCCAAGCCCTGCTAAATTTACAGAGATAGTATAAACATCTTCTAAATAAGTTTGCATAGGGCTTTTTTGAGTATCAAATTTAAAAGCCGTTGTAGGAGTTACAGGCATAAAAATAAGATCACAATCTTGCAAAATTTCTTCATATTTTGCCTTGATAAAAGCTCTAGCTTTTTGTGCTTTGATATAATACGCATCATAATATCCACTGCTTAAAACAAAAGTTCCTAACAAAATTCTTCTTTTTACTTCTTCACCAAAACCTTCGCTGCGTGTATTTACATACATTTCTTTTAAATTTTGAATATTTTCAGAACGCTTGCCATAACGTACCCCATCATAACGACTTAAATTTGCACTTGCTTCAGCTGTTGCGATGATATAATATGCCGCAATATCAAACTTAGAATCAAGCAAATTTTTATATACAATCTCATGTCCATTAGCTTTTAACATATCTATGGTTTTTAAAAGTGCGTTTTTTACTTCACTATCTGCATCATTGACATAATTTTCAATCACTGCGATTTTTAATTTTTTATTTGCATTTAAATTTGGAGCGGTTTTGATAAACTCGATATTTGCACTCGTGCTATCCATTTTGTCATATCCTGCGATCGCATCATATAAAATTGCCGCATCTTCTACATTTTGCGTTAAAACCCCGATTTGATCCAAACTTGAAGAATAAGAAGCTAAGCCATAGCGACTCACTCTTCCATAACTCGGTTTAAATCCTACACAACCACAAAAAGCCGCAGGTTGGCGTACAGATCCACCTGTATCAGAACCCAAACTTGCCAAAGCCAAGCCACCCGCTACCGCAGCAGCACTTCCACCACTTGACCCACCTGGAACACGCTCAAAATTTAAAGGATTTAAAGTTTTTCCATAACAAGAACTCGCTGTTGAACTTCCCATAGCAAATTCATCCATATTGCAACGCCCAAAAGGAGAAAAACCATTAGCTTTTAAATTAACAATCGCACTTGCATCATAAGGAGCAATATAACCTTGTAAAATCTTACTCGCACTAGTAAGCTCCCAGCCCTTTACGCTGATATTATCTTTTATAGCTACAGGCACACCTTCACCTGAAACACTTAAGTCTTTATCTAAAAATTGTTCAATATAAGCACCTAATTTTTTTTCTTTTTTTGCTTTTTCATTGAGTTCTTTTTTTAAATTTTCAAGTTCTTCTTTGGAGTATTTTAAAGCTTCTTTTAAAGTTATCATTTATTTTCCTTTGTTTTTTTGATCAAAAATACTGCTAAAGCACTAAAAGCCAAAACCACCGCTATAGTTGTGATGATAATACTATTTGGAATCGGATTTTCTAGCATTGAACTCCTTTTAAAACTTCTTCACATCTTAAACAAGGTGTTTCTTCATTTTTACTTTGAAGTTTCCAACATCTTGGGCATTTACAAAGTGAAGCTTTGGTGATTTTAAATTTCTCATTCTCTACTTCAAATTCAGCCAAAATTTCTTCATTTTCATTGCTGATTTGACTTACCATAAACCAATCGGCTAATTCCTCATTTGGGAATTTATTAAAACTGATGTTTAAATTTAATTCCAAAGTAGATTTAATGATTTTATCTTTTTTAAGTATATCAATTTGTTCAAAAAATTTCTCTCTAGCGCTCATTAAAAATGTATCATCTATACCAAAATCATAATCAAAATCCTGAGTTAAACTCAGATCAAATACATCTTTTGCATCACCTTTGATTAAAACATTAGCATGTTCTAAAGCCTCATCTACACTATAGCTTAAATTTGGAGCAAGCAAATTTAAAAGTTCTTTTGCTATCAAAGCCATAGCCACTTGAGCAGATTTTCTTCTTTGAGCATTTTCACTATCGCAATAAAGTCTATCTTTACTGATATCAAGATAAATCCCACTTAAATCCGCACTTAAGAAATTTAAAAGCAAACTAAAACCTTTAGCAAATTCATAAGCAAAAAATGCTTCTTTACTTGCTTTAAAAACTTTAGTTGCACGGCTTAATATCCACTTATCAATAAAGCTAAATTCTTTAACTTCTAAATCTTTTAAATCATTGGTATTAGCAAGTAAAAATCTTATAGTGTTTCTTATTTTGCGGTATTGTTCGCCTACTTGTTTTAAGATATTGTCTGAAATTTTTAAATCACTTGAATAATCACTTAAAAGTATCCAAAGTCTTAAAATTTCAACTCCATAAGTTTTTGCTACATATTCAGGAGCAATCACATTGCCTTTAGATTTAGACATTTTTTGCCCTTTTTCATCGGTGGTAAAACCATGAGTCAAAATGCTTTCATAAGGTGCGTTTTCATTGATCGCTGTACCTACAAGCAAAGAGCTTTGAAACCAACCCCGATGTTGATCGCTTCCCTCTAAATACATACTTGCTCTTTTTTCTCCTGCGTCATAAAGCCCACTATTTAAAACCGCATTAAAAGTACTTCCACTATCAAACCAAACATCTAAAATATCATATACTTTTTCTAAATTTTCAGCTTTATATTTTGAATTTGTAGGAATTAAATCTTTGATTTCAAACTCCCACCACGCATCAGCGCCGTGTTTTTCAAAAATAGCCGCTACAAAGTCAAAAAGCTCATCATCAAAAATGACTTCTTTAGTGTTTTTATCTCTAAAAAAGGCTATAGGCGTTCCCCAGTCCCTTTGTCTTGAAATACACCAATCTGGGCGATTTTCCACCATAGAACCTATTCTTTTTACCCCACTTTGCGGATAAAAGGTTGTTTTTAAAAGTTGTTCTTTTGCACACTCTCTTAAAGTTTTTCCTTGAAGTTTTGGCTCATCCATTAAAATAAACCATTGTTTAGTAGCTCTATAAATCACAGGCTTATGCGTTCTCCAGCAAAACGGATAAGAGTGTATAAATTTAGAAGAATGCAACAGTTTTGCGCCTAAAAGTTCTAAAATCTTTTCATTGGCCTTAAAAATATGAAGACCTATAAACTCTTCAAGCAAATGAGAAGGCAAAAGCTCTTTAGCTCTTAAAGTTTCATCATAACATCCACCATCATCAACAGGCATTAAAACTTCAATGCCATATTTCAAACAAGCATAGTAATCATCTTCGCCATGTCCTGGTGCAGTATGCACAAGCCCACTTCCACCATCCATCAATACATGCTCACCCATGATTAAAACAGATTTTCTTCCATTTAAAGGATTGATAGCTTCAAGTTTTTCAAATTCTTTTGCGTTGAGTTCTTTTTGAATTTCTCCACTTGTAAGTCCTTTTTCTACCATGCTTTTAAGTAAAGCACTTGCAAAAATCAAACCTTCTTTAGTGATCACATAATTTTCGTTAGGATTTAAGGCTATAGCTTGATTAGCCACCAAAGTCCAAGGCGTAGTTGTCCATATCACTGCGCTTGCTTTTAATACACCTAATTTTTCGCAAGCTTTTGCATCTAAATCAAAAGCCACAAAGATAGAATAATCTTCTTTATCTTGATACTCTACCTCAGCTTCTGCTAAAGCTGACTTTGCCGCCCAACTCCAAAAAACAGGTTTAGAACGCTCACAAAGTAAGCCTTTTTTAGCAATCTCACATAAAGTTCTATAAATCGCTGCTTCAAACTCAAATTTCATAGTTAAATAAGGCTTATCCCAATCTGCAATAATGCCTAAATTTTTAAATTCTTCTCTTTGGATATCTACAAATTCACTCGCATGTTGTCTGCAAAACTCACGAATTTCTTTCTTGCTTAAGCTTTTTTTCTTTTCTCCAAGCTTTACTTCTACTTGTTGTTCTATAGGTAAACCATGACAATCCCACCCTGGAGTAAAACGCACACTCTCACCTTTAAAATAATGCGTTTTGATAATAGTTTCTTTTAAAATTTTATTTAAAGCATGTCCTATATGGATATGTCCGTTAGCATAAGGGGGGCCATCGTGCAAGGTAAAACTTTTTTTCGCATTTTTGCGATTTTCTTTCATTTTTTCATAAGCATAATTTTGCTCAAACCATTTTTTAAATCTTTGCGGTTCAAGTTCCGCTAAATTCGCCCGCATAGCAAAAGTAGTGCTGGGCAAAAGTAGAGTTTCTTTGTAGTCCATTTTTTCCACCTAATTTTTAATAATCTTAAATTCTACTCAAATTAGCTTTAATTTCTACTTTGTTTTTGGCTATAATTATAAGAAAAAAGGAAAATTTATGAAACATTTGCTTTATCTTATAGGAGATGAGCTTACTATAAACGAAAAATTCAAAAATTATATTTATAGAACTTATGAAGAAAAATTTAAAGAAATTAACGAAATTCGCATACAAAATAAAACCGATAAAGATTTACCTTTTTTACTTGAAAATCTCTTAAATCAGTATGATTTTATCACTTTATTTACAAGCCCTTTGCATTATGCGACTGTTGCTAAAATTTTAGCAACTTTAAATGATGATAATCTTATCTTAAAAGATGATACCTTGGTTCCAGATAAAGCAGAATTTAGTAAAAATAGCTTTGTGTGTAATTTTTCAAATTCAAAAATCAATGTCGTTAAAATAAATCCAAGCGAAAAATTACCCAATCTTCTTGGGCATATAAAATTAAATTTTGCATATTTTTGCATTTTTGGCATGGATGATGAAAGCGCTATATTGCTACTGCAAACCCTAACAAAATCTTATGAGATAAGTATAAAATCAACCAAGCTTTTAGATAATCTTGTGCTTATTAAGGCCACTTGCGCTAATTTTGGAAAACTTGATGGTTTTTTAAATAGCGTAAAAAATCTTTTTGGACAAAAGGTGTTTTTAGGTAAAGATCCTATACATTTTATAAGCTCTAAACTTTTAGAAAAAAAATTAAAAATTTCTTTTGCTGAAAGTTGCACAGGCGGACTTTGTGCAAGCACCTTAACCAAAATTTCAGGTGTAAGTGAAATTTTTGAAGGATCTATTGTAAGTTATTCCAACCGCATCAAACACGAATGGCTTGGAATTAGCGAAAGCGTCTTAGAAAATAATGGCGAATACAGTGAACGTTGTGTTTATTTTATGCTAAAAGGTATTTTTAAAACGGCTAATCCTGATTTTGCCTTAGCTATTAGCGGAGTAGTTGGCGAAAAAGATGAGGGAAAAATAAAATCAGGCACTATTTATATAGGCGCAATGTTTAGAGATGGAACTTTTATCCAAGAAACGCTTTATTTAGATGGAGATCGTGAATTTATGCAAGAACAAGCTGTTTTAGCAACTTTTTGCCTACTTTTAAAATTAAAACCTGAGATTTTTGAAATTTAAGGGATTTAAAAATGAAAGAAATTAAGCTAAAAGAAGACTTGGAAAAAATTTATCCCTTGATAAAACAATTAAGAAATAACCTATCTTTGAAAGATTTTTTAGACAAAATCCAACTTGCTACACAAACTCAACATTATAAACTTTTTGCCTATGAAAATGAGGGAAGCTACAAAGCAGCTTGTGGAGTCATGCCCTTTAATGTACTTTATCATAATCATTGTCTTTATATTTGTGATTTTGTCGTAGATGAAGCTTTAAGAGGAAAAGGTATAGGTCAAGCTTTTTTGAAAAAAATCCAAATTTGGGCAAAAGATCAAGGATATGAAGAATTAGAACTAAGTTCAAGTTTTTTTAGAACACAAGCTCATGAATTTTATATCCAAAAAATGGGTTTTGAAAAATCCGGTTTTGTTTTTAAGAAAAATATCAAACTATAATATTTTTTGATTAAGCTTTGCATTTTATAATTAATATTATTATTTTTGATTTGAAGGAATAAAATGAATTTTAAAGAACTAATTTCAAAACGCAGAGCTTGTAAACTTTTTAATGATAAAAAAATCAATGAAAAGGATTTGCATTTTATCTTAGAAAGTGGAGTCTTAGCCCCAAGCTCACATGGATTTGAGCCTTGGAAATTTGTAGTATTAGAACAAAAAGAACACAATCTTAAACTCTCAACCCTATGTTACAATCAACAAAATGTAGCAAGTGCGAGTCATAATATTATTTTTCTAGCAAGAAAAGATCTTCAAAGCAAAGATGAATTTGCACAAAAACAAGTGTGTCGTTTCTCAGGTTCTAGCGAAGAAAATTTTCAAAAAATTTTAGAAATTTACACCCATAAAACCAATGCAATGAATGATAATGAACTCTATCATTACGCACAACTTCAATGCTATCTTGCTATGATGCAAATGTCGCTAGCTGCAATGAGCTTAGGTATTGATTCTTGTATGATAGGTGGATTTGAAAAAGCTAAGGTTGATGATTTTCTTCATTTAACTTATCCTTTTGAAACTGCTGTAATTTTATCCTTAGGATATAAAGCCCACGAACCAAAATATTCTACTCAACGCTTAAATTTTAATGAAGTCGTCGAATTTTACAAGGAAAAATAATGAAAAAAGAACTTGAAATTTTTAGCACAAGATATTCTTGTAGAAATTTTAAAAATGAAAAACTCAAAAAAGAGGATTTAAATTCTATTTTAGAAATAGCAAGATTAAGCCCCAGCTCCTTAGGACTGGAACCTTGGAAATTTATAGTAGCACAAGATGAGAAAAGAAAAGAAGAACTTTCTAAAATTTGCAACCAACAAAAACATGTAAAAGATTGTGCTGCATTAATTATCATCATTTCAAGACTTGATTTTTTAGATTATTTTGAAAAAAAACTTAGAAAAAGAGATATGAGTGAAACAGAAATTCAAAAACGCTTAGATACTTATATGCCTTTTTTAAAATCTCTAAATCAAGAACAAAAAATATCTTATGCAAGAGAACAAGCTCATATAGCTCTAGCTAGCATACTTTACAGTGCTAATGCTTTAAATATAGCAAGTTGCACTATAGGTGGTTTTGATAAAGAAAAGCTTGATTCTTATTTATCACTTGATATTCAAAAAGAAAGATCAAGTTTGGTGGTGGCTTTAGGATATTGCAACGATGAAAAAAATCCTCAAAAAAATCGTTTTAGTTTTGATGAAGTTGTAAAATTTATTTAAATTTTGCTTTTAAGCAAAATTTAAATAAAAATAAACTGATTCTTTTTTGTATTTTTACTAAGTCTTTGCTTAAATTTTATACAATTTTGATTATAATTTTACATTTAATTTCACAAGGCTTGTTATGAATTTACCCAATATCTTGGCGATTTTTAGAATGGTTTTAGCGCCTTTGCTATTTTTTTTGTTAATTCATAAATTTGAAAATATTCATCAAAGTTGGATTAACTATTTTGCTGCCTTAACTTTTTCATTAGCAGCTTTAAGTGATTTTTTTGATGGATACATTGCAAGAACTTGGAAACAAACTACAAAACTAGGCGGAATCTTAGATCCATTAGCCGATAAAATGCTTGTTTTAGCAGCTTTTTTAGGACTTTTACTCACAGGAAAAGCTAATGAATGGGTAATTTATATTATATTAGTAAGAGAATTTTTTATCACAGGTTTTAGAGTTGTGATGATTAGCGAAAATTTAAATGTCAATGCTTCTTTTGCAGGCAAACTTAAAACCGCTTTTCAAATGACTGCGATAGGATTTTTAATCATGGAGTGGATAGGCGGTGAAATTCTACTTTACATAGCTTTGATTTTAACTCTTTATTCTGGATTTGAATACATCTATACTTATATAAAAGCTCAAAAAAAAGGAGAAAAATGAGATCTTTATTGCTTTTAATTGTTATTTTGATTTTGGGAATTAAATTTTATTCTATTGAATTTTTAGCAACTATTTTAGTCATCTCATTTTTAATTTTCTTTCACGAATTAGGACATTTTTTGGCTGCAAGATCTTTGGGTGTAAAAGTTGAAGTCTTTAGTATAGGATTTGGAAAAAGTCTTATAGAGCGTGAATTTAAAGGCACAAACTATCGCTTAAGCGCTTTACCACTTGGAGGATATGTTAAACTTAAAGGACAAGATGATATGCGTCCTGGTTTTGAAAATCTAGACAAAGATAGCTATAGCATTTTAAGTCCTTTAAAAAAGATTTATATTCTTTTTGCTGGACCATTTTTTAACCTGATTTTAGCTTTTTTTCTTTATATTATCATAGGAAATTTAGGTCTAAACAAACTTGCTCCGCAAATAGGCAACATAGCGCCAAACTCTGCTGCACAAGAAATAGGACTTCAAAAAAATGATACTATCTTAGAAATTAACGGTGTAAAAATTCAAAGCTTTGATGAAATTTCAAAGCATTTAAGTTTAGAGCCTTTGAAAATATTAATCAATAGAGAAGGAAAAAATTTAGAATTTATTTTAACTCCAAAAATAGGACAAGGATACAATGACTTTGGGCAAATTATTGAAAAACCTCAACTTGGAGTCAGTCCAAATGGTACAAGCACTCTTGTAAAACATCAAGGTTTAGAAAGTTTTAAATATGCCGTACAAGAAAGTTTTCAAGCTTCTACACTCATCATCAAGGGTATAATAAAACTCATAAGTGGTGAAGTTGAAGCAAAAAATTTAGGCGGTATTATCACCATGACTGAAATTACCTCAAAGGCTGCACAAAATAGCTTTACTTTGCTTTTATTTATCACTGCTTTAATTTCTATAAATTTAGGCATTTTAAATCTTTTACCTATTCCTATGCTTGATGGAGGGCACATACTTTTTAATCTTTATGAAATGATTTTTAGACGCAAGGTTCCACAACGTGCTTTTAAATATCTAAGTTATGCAGGCATGGCAATACTTTTAAGCTTAATGCTCTTTGCAACTTATAATGATATATCAAGGATTGCAGGTGAATAAAAAATTTTCCTACCCTATTCCAAATTTTACTGATAGAAGAAAAAGTATCATCTTTTGGCGCTATTTGCGTTTTCAAGCAAGAAAAATTTTATATTTTCCTCAAGTAAGGCTTCTAGAAAAAACGCTTAATGAAGAAAAAAATAAACATTTAAAAGACTTTTTCTCTCAAAGACCCTATGCTTGCTACAATGCTATAAGAAGATTTTGCGATAAAAGTTTTAAAGCAAATGAACGCGTTAAAACACTTATTTATGATGTTGATAAGGGACTTACTTGTTTTAATTTTCTTCCCGAAGAACAAATGATTTTTTCTTTTGATGAAGATTTTGAGCTTTTTTTAGGATATAACCATAATGTTTACGAAGAAGGTTTTTGGGCTTTTTCTTTAAAATTTAAAAAATACACTATCTCACAATGTAATTTTTGCTTTACTTTAGAAAATAATCTTCTACTTTCTTGCATACAAGGATATAAATACAAAGATTTTAATATTTTAGAAATTAATAAAATTTTAACTAAAAAATGTCATGGTTTGCGCCCTGTTGCTTTACTTATAGAATGCTCTAAGATGCTTTGTGAAATTTTAAAACTTCAAGCTACTTTAGGTGTGCATGAAAAAAATCAAATCCGTTCTCAAAAAGGAAAAGAAAAAGGATATTTTGCAGATTATCAAAAAATTTGGTTAGAAAATGGTGGAGAATTAATAAAAATCGATAAACACAAATACTACAAGCTCCACCACTCGCAAAAAAACCTAGAAGAAATTCCTTCACAAAAACGCTCCATGTATAAAAAACGTTTTGCCATGCTTGAAAATATTAAACAAAATTTATTCCAAATTTTATCTAAATAATACTTTTTAAATATTCTACACTTTTCTCACAACCTTTTTTTTGAAGTTTTAAAAGCCTCTCTAAGCATTCTTGAGATACTTCTTGAGGATAATAATACTGCATAGCTTTTAAATCTTCAAACAAAGATTTTTCTATCTTAAAAGCCCCTTTACCTAATTCTTTAACCCCGCCTGTTCCTTTTTCTCTTTTAAAAGTCGCACAATAAGGATAACATTGCTCTACATTAATACGGTCAAGTCCTTCTTTTTTAAGAATTTCTACACAAGTTTTAATGTTTAAATTTCCTTCTCCCAAAGGAACGCCGCAAACATATTCTACACCCTCTTCAATGAAAACTATATGATCCTTACAATGCGTGCTAAAAGTACATTTAGCCATGTCTTTGCAAGCTTTTATAGGATCTTCATAGGCCATCATAGAATTTCCAAAATCATATAAAAATCCTATTTTAGGATGATTGATCAATTTCAACAAATCAAGCAAATCCTCTGAAGTTTGATACTCATGATTTTCTATAGCAAGTTTTAAATCATATTTTTCCAAAATCGGTATCAAAGCTTTTATTTCATCCTTTGTAGCTAAAAAATCTTCTTTATCGAATCTAGTAGTAATTTTAGAATCATCATAAGCCCCATCGCTAGCATGTTTAACCTTTTTATTTTTATCGGTTAAGGGCACATAAGAGCGTATAATTTTAGCGCCTAAAATAGAAGCTACTTTAGCAATTTTTTCAAATTTATCCCTATTAAAACCCTTAGAGTCAATCTCACAATACATATTGTATTCATCCAATTTGACTTTAATTTTTTTAAGATGATTTTCGTCATCGCTTCCTAAGCATCCCCATTCTTCATCCAAACCAAAATCTTTAATGATATTTATAATCACACCCTCACAGCCCAAATTTTTAGCAAAATCGATATAAGAAAATATATCCATCCTGCCATTTTGAAACCATAAATGCATGCTTTCAGTTTCTAAACCTATTTTCATGATACCACTCCTTTTAATGCTTTTTTTCTAGCTATCATCTTAAGTAAAATCGTAGTTACAATCACACCACAAATAGCAAAAATCCCCATTAACGCAAAAACAATTTGATAGCCTAATAAACCTTTAAAACGATCGATCATAAAACCATAAAGTGCAAAACAAAAAAGTTGTGGAGAATAACCAAAAATACAAGCTATACTCATAGCAGCTCCACTAATTTCTCTAGGTACTTCTATCTCATCCACAGGAGCAAAAAATGTTGCACGCATAGTAAAAACAAGAGCGGCAAAACCTAAGGTTAAACTCATACCAAAATAAATATTTAATTTCTCATGAGGCATAAAAACAAAAATTAATATGGCCAAGGCTGCTAAAATCAAAGCGAAACGCAAATATCTTGTTGAAGATTTAAAGGTTTTATCTGCTAAATATCCCCCAATTGGCCCACCTACTAATTTTAAAGTGTATTGATTGATAATACCATAAGCACCGACCAAAGCCACAGGCATACCATAAATATCTTTTAAAAATGGAATAAAATAAGTCAAACCACAATACACAGAATAAATAGTAAAAATGGTCAAAGATACCACCCAAATTTCAGGAGTTTTAATCGCTTTGATAACTCCATTCCAAGCGGCTTTGTTTTTACTGATTTCATTTCCTTGCTCATCTTGGGTATTAATTTTGTCATCTTCAAGTAGAAAATATGCCAAAATACCTGCTATAATCACACAAGCGCTATAAAATAATATAGCAGCCTTAAGTCCACCTGCGCCAGACCCTAAAAGTAAAAAAATTCCCAAAGCACTAAAAGCAACTATAGTATCTATAACACCACGTCCTGCTTCTAAAAATCCAAAAAGTCTTCCTTGTTGAGTAGAATCTCCAAGCAAGCGAATGGCTTTAAGCAAAACAGGCCAATACACAACTTCTCCAAATAAAGAAAGCAAACCCCAAGCTATTAAAATTCCATAAAAAGAAGGAAAAGTAGAAATATAAATTCCAACCAAACCCACACAAACCAATGAAAAAGGAATGAGTATTTTTTTAGAAAATCTATCTGCTATATAAATGGATGCAAAATTTCCCACCGTTTGCACTATGCCATAAACTGAGAGCGCGAGTCCAATTTGTGTATTGCTAAGATTCATAAATTCTTGCATAGGCACATAAAAGGCATCTTTTAAAGAGGAAAGTTTAAAAACAGTTCCTCCGCCAATAACTAAAACGATAAAAGTAAACCAACGAATAGGTTTCGTACTATTCATATCCACCCTCCTTTTTTAACAATTCGCAACTTAAATTAATTATATCACGGATTAAGATAAAAGGTTAAAATTTCACCTTTAAATTATAAACAGGTAATTACAAAAAGTTACAACACTTATTGAAGTATAAATTAAGTATATTTTGATATAATTTAGTCTTGCTTTATGCAAAATCCTTGCTCATGAAAATGGGCTTTAATATCCATAAGGAGAAAAGATGAAACATTATGAGGTTTTATTTATCTTAAAACCAACACTTACCGAAGAGGAAGTTAATGCGAAGTTGGAATTCGTTAAAGAAGTCCTAACCAAAAATGGTGCAGAAATTGAAACTGTTGTTCCAATGGGCACTAGAAAATTAGCGTATAAAATCAAAAAATACGAAAGAGGAACTTATTTTGTGATTTACTTCAAAGCTCCTACAAACTTAATTGCAGAGCTTGAAAGGGTGTTAAGAATCACTGAAGAAGTAATAAGATTTTTAATCGTAAAATATGAAAATAAAAAAGAAATTGCAGCTTGGGAAAAACTAAGCCACGGGATTAAGCAATCTAAAAAAGAAATCAAACCTTTAGATGCTCCTGAAATTCAATAAGGAAAAAGATGTTTAACAAAGTTGTTTTGGTTGGAAATCTTACACGTGATATAGAAATGCGTTATGCACAAAGCGGTAGTGCTATTGGAGCTTCCGCTATAGCAGTAACAAGAAGATTTACCACAAATGGAGAAAAAAGAGAAGAAACTTGCTTTATTGATATAAGCTTTTATGGTCGCACCGCAGAAGTTGCAAACCAATACCTTACAAAAGGTTCAAAAGTACTCATAGAAGGACGTTTAAGATTTGAACAATGGAGTGATCAAAATGGACAAAATCGCTCTAAACATAGCATTCAAGTTGAAAATATGGAAATGCTTGGCAATTCCAATGCTCCACAACAAGGCGGAAATTTTAGCAATAATAGCTTTTCAAACAACAATTATAGTGGAAACTATGAAAATCAAAGCTATGATCCTTATATGAGTGAAAATCAAAATTTTAATAAAGCAAAAACAAACCCTGCTCCACAAAGAAACCAAAACCCACAACACGAAGAAAAATTAAAAGAAATTGATATCGATGCTTATGATAGCGATGATACTAATTTACCATTTTAAAGGATAAACTATGGCAGAAAAAAGAAAATACTCTCGCAAATATTGCAAATACACTGAAGCAAAAGTTGAATTTATTGATTATAAAGATACAGCAATGTTAAAACATGCTTTATCTGAAAGATTTAAAATCATGCCACGCCGTTTAACAGGTACAAGCAAAAAATACCAAGAAATGGTAGAAGTTGCAATCAAACGTGCAAGACATGTAGCTCTTATCCCTTATATAGTGGATAGAAAAGAAGTAATCAATAATCCTTTTGAAGGACTATAATCTTTTAAAAGCAAACTTATAAAAAGTTTGCTTTCTTATACATTTATTCTCAAAATAAAATTAAACCAAAGTATATTCTAAAACATCACTGAAAGTATCAACAGCAATGATTTCCATATTGTCTCTAACCTCACTAGGAATATCTTTTAAATCCCTTTCGTAATTTTTTCTTGGGATTAAAGCTGTTTTTATATCTGCTTTATAAGCTGCAATTAATTTTTCTTTTAATCCGCCTATTGGTAAAACTTTTCCTTTTAAATCTATTTCACCTGTCATTGCAACATCTGCTTTAACCTTTTTATCACTAAAAATAGAAGCAATGGCTGTGCTTATCGTAATACCTGCACTTGGGCCATCTTTTGGGGTAGCTCCATCTGGCACATGTATATGAATATTATAACTATCATAAACATTAACTTTAGGATCAATAATTATTTTTTTAGGTATTTTTATTTTTCCTTCATCGATTAAAACTTTTATCATGCTAAAAGCAATTCTAGCTGATTCTTTCATTACATCACCCAAACTTCCCGTGAGCGTTAATTCTCCTTTACCTTTAATTTTTACAGCCTCTACTTTTAAAACATCTCCACCTACACTTGTCCAAGCCAAACCATTAACCTGACCTACTTGATTTTCTCCATTATTTTTTTCTATTTCAAAAACTTTTTTATCTAAAAATTCATTCAAATTTTTTGTATTAATAATGACTTTTTTAATATTTTCTAAAAGTAGTTTTTTAGCACTCTTACGACACAACTCTGCCACTTTGCGACGCAAATTTCTGACTCCTGATTCACGAGTATAATCACTAATGATTAACTCTATAGTTTCATCATCAATAGATAATTCATTGGATTTTAAGCCATGTTTTTTAAGCTCATCTGGAACTAAATATTTTTTCATTATATGAAATTTTTCACTTGGAGTATAAGAGCTAAGTTCTATAAATTCCATTCTATCTCTTAAAGGTGCAGGAATATTGCTAATATCATTTGCTGTTGCTATAAAAATGACTTTACTTAAATCAATATTAAAATTTAAATAATAATCCCTAAATTTAGAATTTTGCTCTGGATCTAAAATTTCTAAAAGCACCGCACTTGGATCGCCTCTAAAACTGCGATTTAATTTATCAATTTCATCCAATACAATTACAGGATTAATTTGTTTTGCCTCTATGAGTCCTTGGGTAATACGTCCAGGCATAGCGCCTATATAAGTTCTACGATGACCACGTAGCTCATTAACATCTTCAAGTCCGCCTAAGGCTATGCGAATAAGCTCTCTTTTTAAAGCTTTTGAAACAGAATTTGCCAGTGAAGTTTTACCCACGCCAGGAGGTCCATAAAGACAAAGTATAACTTTAGCACCATCTTTTTCTGCTATTTTTCTTTTTTCTAAAAGTTCCCTAACTGCAAAATATTCTTCTATGCGTTCTTTTGGTTTATTTAATGCATAATGATCATGGTTGAGCTGTTTTGAAACTTCTTTAATATCAAGTTTTTTCTTAGAAATTTTTTCAAAAGGAATATCTAATGCTGTTTCTATGTAAGTTTGAATCATCGATGCTTCGGAATTATCTTGATGAATGCGTTCGAATTTTTCAATTTGTTTTTTGATTTCTTTATAAGCGTCTTCGTGCATAAATTTCTTCTTTAATTCCAGACGCTTTTGATACTCTCTAACCTCATCTTCTTTTTGTGTGTCAGAACCAAGCTCTTTTTGAATTTGTCTTAATTGTTCTTTTAAAAAATATTCTTTATTTACCTTATCAATACGAGAATGTACTTTATTTTTAATTTCTTTTTGAATTTTATTGGCTTCTATTTCTTGGGCAATTAAATCTATTAATTTTACTAATTTTTGCTCAAGATCTGTTAAAACAAAAAACTCATAAGCAACTTGTTTTTTAATACGCACAGTATTTAAAATCAAATCACAAATCCTAGACGCATCAAAACCTTCTTCAATTGTTCTTAAAAGATCTGGAGAAAAATAATGACTAATATTTGCCAAATTTTTTACCTTCTCTTTTAAAACTTCAAGAAGCGCTTCTTTTTTAGTTCCTTCTAAAAAGTCTTCTTTTATAAGTTCTATCTTGGCTTCTAAAGGTTTATTAGAAATTTGCTCTATAATTTTACCCTTAGCATATCCTTGAAAAAGTATTTTCACCCTTCCATCAGGCAAAGGAACTTTTCGCATGATAGTCCCAATCACTCCACAATTATAAATTTCATCAAAATTTCTTCCATTTTCCAACTTTGAAGGTGCAACAAAAAGCATACTATCATTTTTAATCGCAAGATCTAAAGCTTTCATATTGGATGAATCGTTAATAAAAATAGGAGTTATCATAAAAGGATATAAAAATAATTCATCTTCAACCAATACTGGTAAATTTGCTGGATAATTTTGTATCTCTTCAATCTGCATTTATTTTCCTTGTTTATTAAAATCTTTCAAATATACTTCTATACCAAGGAAGCTCAGGTTTGATAATACTTTGCTGATAAAATTCACTTTCTTGAAGTCTTTGTTTATAAATTTGCGCACTTTCATCATGCCCTATGCGCTGGTATAGATTTTCTATAGTACTATTAAGATAAAAAACCGCTAAATTAAATTTTGTAAGCATTGTTTGAACCAAAGGTTCATATTCTGTATAAGGATAATCTTTCAAAAAAGTATCTATTTCTTTTTGGCTTTCAAGCATTAAAGCCTGATTACGATTTGGCACTGCAAATGCATCAAATTTTGCTTTAATTTTAAGATAACGAATATAATCAGCATTGCGTGAATTTCCAAATTTTTTATTATATTCATCTAAATAAAATTCAGCTAACTTATATTCCTCTTCATCCATATGAGCTTGTGCTAAAATAATTAAAGTAGTTTCCAATAAAGGATCGGCAACGTGCTCACTTGCCATACCATTATAATGATCATCGGCTTTTTCCAAATCCTTGTCCTGTAAATCTTTAATAATTTGCTTATACCACTCACTAGCACTAAGATTGTATAAACCTTCATCATTTTTTGTACTACACGCATTAAAAAAAACACTTAAAAAAACCAATAAAAAAATACCTTTTTTCATACTTCACCTTGATTTATATTCTCAAAAATCTATATTTTAACGATTTTATAATTATGTTCTTCTAAAATTATAATAAAATTAATTAAATAATTTAAAATTTTGGAATGATTATTGCTTATTTTATGTTAAAATATTAAACATTATAACTTGAGGAGAAAACATGACCCTAGCTGTTAAATGCCCTATCTTAGGTTTTGAAGAAACCAAAAATATGGAATTTTCAACTATCGATGAAGTATTTGTAAGACTTAAAAGTCTTGATGGTAAAGACTTTTCTTTTGTTTTAATTAATCCTTATTTGATTAGACCTGATTATGAATTTGATATACCAACTTATTATCAAGAGCTTCTTTCTTTAACACCTGAATCTAATATGAAAATTTTTAATATAGTAGCCATAGCAAAAAGCATTGAAGAATCGACAGTGAATTTTCTAGCTCCAGTAGTCATTAATCTTGATAATAATACTATGGTACAAGTGATACTAGATACAGTTAATTATCCGGACTTTTTTCAAGCTGATCAAATTGCTAATTATATTAAAAAATAATGCTCTATATACTTGCAAATGGAGCTATGGCAACAGCCTTAGCCTATGGATTAAAAGATGATTATGAAATTTGTATAGTAGGAAGAAGTATAGAAAAACTTCAAGCCCTCACCAAAGAAGGCTTTAAAACCTTACTTTACAAAGATTTTAACATAGAAGGTAAAGATGTTATTTTAGCATTTAAACCCTATGCTTTAGAAAATATTGCTCAAATGCTAAAAGGACAAGCACGTATCTTAATCTCTGTTTTAGCCAATGTTGATTTTGAAAAACTACAAACCATCAAAGCTCAAAATTATGTTAGAATAATGCCCAATACAGCAGCTAAATATAAGGCTTCAACTACACCATATATACTTAAAAACTCTCATTTTGAAAATGAAATTTTAGACATTTTAAAAACTTTTGGCTCGGCTTATAAATTAGATAATGAAATACAAATGAATGCAGCTATGGCGATTAGCGGCTGCGCTCCTGCTTTTTTAGCACTTATAGCAGAAAGTATTGCTAATGCTGGAGTTTATGAAGGTTTGTCAAAAGAACTTAGTCTCAATCTTACGCGCTCTTTATTTAAAAGCTCTAGTGCTTTACTAGAACATGAACATCCAGCTATTATCAAAGAAAATATTTGCTCCCCTGGCGGAGTTACAATAAAAGGCATAAAAATACTCGAACAAAAAGGAATTCGCGGAAGTTTTTTTGAAGCCATAAATGCTAGCAGCACTAAATGAAAAAGGCTTTCATACTTATAGAAAGTATTAGTGCTATAACGATCATATCTTTAATTTTCATTGGCATTTTTTATTACTATACTCAACTTTACAAAAACTATGAAAATTTAAATATTTTTGAAAGACTCTATAAACTTCAAGAAGAATTATATGAAAAGCCCATTTTTAAAACCATCATACTTCAAACTTCAGCCTTAAAACCTATAGTTTTACAAGAACAGTTTGTTAATGATGGTATATTTCAATTTCAAAAATTATACTTTCAAGATCAAAATTATAGCGTTTATTTTAAAGAATGAGCAAAGCTTTTACACTTTTTGAACTTATAATATCACTAATACTTTTTACTTTTATAACTAGCTTACTTTCAAAACCTTTAATGGATTTTTATCATTTAAATTTCACTGCTTTACATACAAACAATCTTATCACTCAAGCACATTTAAACTTGCTTAAAATAGAAAAATTAATACAAAATTGTATTAATATTACATTTTCACAAAATACATTAAAATGTCTTTTAAAAGATGAGTTAATTAGCCTAAAAGATAATAAACTTTATCTTATTAATTCTGCTCTTATTTTAGAAAATAATCATACACTTTATTCACCTCATTCTGATTTTAAAACACAACTCCAAAATAGAAAAGATTTATATAATGACAATGAGCATATTAGCTATGCTTATAAAATTAATAAGATTGAAAAAATATCCATCTTAGAAAATGGTATATCTACAAATTTTACAGGTAGTTTTATTCCTTTGCAAGCTCAAATAGTTATCAAATTGCAAAATGAAGAACTTATATATGAAATAAAGCCAAAATTTAATGAACAATTAAACCAATAAGGATTAATTTCTAAAAACATAAGCTCATTTAACCTGCAAAACAATAAATTAAAAATTTGCCTAAAAAGACAAACAAAATATTGCCTTGAAAAAAGAATTTTACTATGAAAAAAGCTTATGTTTTAATTTGGACAATTTTTTTAATACTACTAATAAGTCTATGGATGAGCTTGACCTTAAACATATCTAGCTACACTCCAAAAATAATCCAAGATAGTTATTACTACCTTCAAGCTCAAATTTTAAGTCACAATGCAACACAATTTTCTAAATATTTTTTATATCAAGCAAAGCAAGAAAATAAAGAATGTTTAGATAATATATATTTTAATTACGCAAAAGCTTTGATTAAAATAAAATATTTTTATCCTATTGCACAATGTGTTAATTTTAAATTTTCCAACTTCAATCCCGATGCAAATTTAAACAAAGATGGTGTTATTATAGCCCACATTAGCATTGCTTTAAATCGTGATAAAAATGTCAATGATGAAATTTTACTCACAAAAAGCATTATCATTTATCCCAAAGAAAATTTTTGGAATTTAAAAAATTAAACCAAAGTCTTAGCAAGCTTAACGCACTCTAAAAGACTTTGATTTTCGCATATATAAAGATTTTTAAAATTTAAAAGCTTCTTTGCTGTGCTTTGTCCTATAACTACAACCTTATCTTCTTCTTTTAAGCTATAAAATTTTAAAAAATTTTCTACACTTAAAGGAGAGGTAAATATAAAAATAGCAGGATGAGTAAGTTTTTTGTCACCTTTTTTAAAAACATTTTCATAAACAATCACTTCATCTAAATCCACACCTGCATTTTTAAGATCCAAATTTAAAGTTGAAACAATATTTTTAGCCCTTAAATACAAACATTTTTGCGTTTTTAATTCCTCTTTAAATTCAAGAAAAAGATCTTTTCCATAAGCCTTTGATGGAATTTTAATCTTTTTAAAACCTAAATTTTTAGCGTATTGAGCTGTACTTTGTCCTACAGCGTATAAATTGAGTTTAAAATTTAAAGTGATTTTTGCATGTTGTAAAGCTTTTAAAGCATTTTTTGAGGTGCAGATTAAAGCATCATATAAACTTAAATCCACACTAAAATCGTAAAAAATAATCTCATTTAAAATAAGATTTTCCACTCCTTCAAAAGGAGTTTCATTTAAGAGGTAAATTTTCATAGATTTTACGCTTTAGCTCTTTAGCTGCCAAAAAAGCATCTTTAGCATCCATGATCGCCCTAACCACAGCCACACCGCTTAAATTTATACCCTTTAACTCATCAAGCACTTCTTTATCAATCCCTCCTATGGCTACAACCCCTATAGGGCTTTTATCACAAATTTGGCTTAAAAACTCAAGGCTTAAAAGCGAACTTTCTTTAGTAGGCGTTGCCTTAATGGCTCCACAACCTAAATAATTTGCTCCTTGTATGAACTCAAGTTGTTCTAGTTTTTTAAGGCTTAAGCCTATGATTTTTTCATCTCCTAAAAGCTTTCTAGCTAGTTTTACTTCTAAATCTTCCTGCCCTAAATGCACCCCATCAGCATCTAAGGCTAAAGCTATGTCCACTCTATCGTTAATCAAAAAAGGTATTTTATAGGCCTTGCAAAGTTTTTGTACCTTTAAACCTAGTTTATAAAATTCTCTTGCATTAAGCTCTTTTTCACGAAGTTGTATGATACTTACTCCACCTTTTATAGCATTTTCTAAAGTATTTAAAAAACACTCCTCGCTTTTATTTCCCTGAGAAGCAACTAAATAAAGGCTAAGATCTAATTTATTTTTCATCTAAAAACTTGAAAAAATGATTTGTAGGACCACAACCTTTTCCAAGATTGAGTGAATAATAAATCGCATTTCTTACATATTCTTTAGCCTCACTAACAGCATAAAATAAATCCTTGCCCTTAGCTAAATTACTAGCAATAGCCGAAGAAAGCGTACAACCTGTACCGTGAGTATTTTTAGTTTCTATGCGTTCGCCTTTTAAAATATAAATTTCTTTTCCATCATAAAGCACATCATTGGCATTTTCTTCACTATGTCCGCCTTTAAGTAAAACTGCCTTAGCCCCCAAGCTGCATAAATGTTTAGCTGCTTTTATCATCTGCTCTTCATTAGCGATCTTAAAACCGCATAAAAACTCTGCTTCAGGAATATTAGGCGTAAGAATGTCTGCAAATTTTACTATGGTTTGTTTGAAAAAATCACAATTTTCTTGAGGCATTAAAGCATAGCCATTTTTAGCAAACATTACAGGATCGATCACTACATTTTGAGGTTTAAACTCGCTTAAATTTTTAGCTACACAGCTCATTAATTCACAAGAACCTATCATTCCGATTTTAGTTGCCTTTGGCACTATATCTTCAAACACGGCAAGCATTTGTTCATCTACGCTTTGAGTAGGTATATCGTGTACAGAAATCACCCTTGCGGTATTTTCAGCTACCACACTTAAAACCACACTCATACCAAAAAGATTGTGCGCACTAAAGGTTTTAAGATCAGCTTGTATCCCTGCTCCACCACTACAATCACTCCCTGCTATAGTTAAAACAGGTATAAGTTCGCTTCCTTTTGCTTTCATAAATCTTCCTTTAAAATTTTGATCCATTCTTCACCCTTAGGGCTTAATTTTTGTCCTTTAAAACTCTGTTTTGCAAAAGCTACAATCAAAGCATGAAAAATTTGATAAAGTTCGCAAAGTTCGCATTTTTTTCCTAAAATTTTACACAAATTTTCTTGCTCACTCTCTATACCACTTTGAAAAAATTCTCTTAATTCTTCATAATTTTCAAACTCATAGCCTAAGCAAAAAGCCAAACGCAAACTATAATTATCTACAACCAAAATCCCTCTTTTGCAAAGATAATTTAAAATACCATCAACACTTTCAAAACCCAAACCTTTGATATTTAAAAGCCATTCTCTGCTTACATTTGTTTTAAAATTTTCTAAATTTTCATAAGTGTTTATGATACTTTCTACTAAGCCTTTTAAACGCTTGGCTTTGGTGTTATAAAATCCGCTAGGCTTAATTAAAGTTGCAAGTTCTAAATTGGATAAAGTATTGATTTGTTCTAAGCTTGCAATATTTTCTTTTTTTAAATTTTCTAAAGCTTTTAAGACATTTTTCCAATTTGTATTTTGAGTTAAAATCACAGAAATTAAAAGCTCAAATTCACTCAATCCTTGATTTTCAAGCCAATCAAAATCATGATAATTTAAATCCAAATTTAAAAGCTTAGTAAAAATTTGTGCTCCAGTCATTTAAAATTCTCCTTAAAAGCCAAATAAAATTGCTTTGCAGTACGACCACTTCTACTTGCTCTTAGAGTAGCAAATTCTTTAGCTTTAGCGTGTAAAAGCTCTTTATCACAAGAATAATCTTTAAAATAAAAATCTATCATCTTTAAATACTCTTCTAAATTTCCCTGATAAAAACTTAACCACAAACCAAATCTATCACTCAAACTTAATCTTTCTTCAGCAGCATCGCTTAAATGAAGTTCTGTATGTGCAATTTGCGTATCAAGATTATCAGCAATGCTTTCACTTAATAAATGCCTACGATTTGAACTCGCATAAATAATTACATTATTTGGAGCCTTTTCTATGCTTCCCTCAAGTAAAGGTTTTAAAAATTTATAACTATCATCTCCTTTCTCAAAAGAAAAATCATCACAAAAAAGTATGAATTTAAAATTTTCTAATCTGATTTCATCGATGATATCTGCTAAGGCAAATAAATCTTCTTTATTTAATTCGACAAGTCTTAAGCCCTGTTCTTTAAATTCATTAAATATGGCTTTAATTAAACTTGATTTTCCAGTGCCCTTAGATCCCCATAAAAGTGCGTGATTTGCTCCCTTATTTTGAATGAAATTTAAAGTATTTTCATAAAGTGCTTTTTTTTGACTTTCCATACCTACTAAGTCTTTTAAAGTGATAGGATCGATTTCAAAAATAGGCTTTAAATAGTCTTTTCTTGCTCTATAAATTGCTGCATAAGTTTTATTCCAATCCATTTTAAGCCTTTCTTAAATGCATCAAAATTGCCTCTAAAATATCATCATCGTCTTTGCTTTTTGCCTTGATGAGTTCTTTTTCATCATTTAAAGCAGTAAATTGAATATTTTGCTCATAATTGCTAATACTTTTAAATTTATTTAAAGCTAAAATTTTAATAATAATCAAAGATAAAAATTGCTTAGTATAAATGTCAAGTTTTCCAAAGCGATCTTCAATTTCACCTTCGATCTCATAAACCTCATGAACTTGCTCACACTTGCTAAGTCTTCTATAAAGTTCTAATCTTAGGCGATCTTCGCTGATAAGCTCACTATTTAAAAAGGCATTAACATTGAGTTTTAAATCAAGTTTATTTTCTTTTTGATCCACTTCATTTTTACTTAAAGCATTAAGTTCATCTTCTAACATTTTAAGATATAAACTATATCCAATTTGCTCGATATGTCCACTTTGATCTACGCCTAATAAATTTCCACCGCCACGAATTTCAAGATCATGATAAGCCAAAACAGAACCTGCGCCCAAAAAAGAATTGCTTTCTAAAGAAACAAGACGCTTTAAAGCGTCTTTTGTGATAGCATTTTTATCTTCGATTAAAAAATAACAATAACCTTGCTTATCACTTCTTCCTACACGCCCACGCAATTGATGCAAATCAGCCATACCAAAACGATCGCTTTTTTCTACTATGATAGTATTTGCATTAGGTAAATCAATCCCACTTTCTACGATAGAGGTACTTAAAAGCAAATCATATTCTTTGTTTTCAAATTTCAACATTTCTTCTTCTTGCACCTTGGCATCGATTTTAGAATGTAAAATCAAAATACGCAAAGTAGAAAAAAGTTCTAATAAATGTTTTTTACACTGCTCTATACTTGCAATATGATTATGAATATAAAAAATTTGCCCACCACGTCTTAACTCTCTTGCTATAGCTTCTTTTAAAAGTGCGTCATCATTTTCTTTGACAAAAGTTCTTACATCCATTCTATCTTCTGGTGGAGTTTGCAAAACACTATAAGATTTTATAGAACTTAAAGCTTGATTTAAGCTTCTTGGTATAGGGGTTGCTGACATGGATAAAATATGTGAATTTTGAGTGATTTCTTTAAGCTTTTCTTTTTGCTTCACTCCAAATTTATGCTCTTCATCAATAATAACAAGAGCTAAATTTTCACATTCTACACTTAAAAGCGCATGAGTTCCTACAACTACACAAGCTTTATTTTCTTTTAAATTTTGTAAAACTTGTTTTTTTTCTGCACTACTTGTAAAGCGATCCAGTTTAAAAACCTTTATATCAAAAGGATCAAAACGCTTTTTTAAGGTTTTATAATGCTGATGAGAAAGCAAAGTTGTAGGCGCAAATAAAAATGCACAAAATCCACTTTTAACTACTGGATAAATAGCATTCATAGCAACTTCAGTTTTTCCAAAACCCACATCACCGCTTAAAAGCCTATCCATAACTTTTCCACTTTGAAAATCTTGCAAAATTTCATGACAAGCTTTCTCTTGATCGCTTGTATAAATAAAACCCGCACTAGTTATAAAATCAGCTTGTCTACTTAAATCCACTGTGATTTTTTTTGCTTGCACTAAAGATCTTTTAGCTGCCATAATAACAATTTCAGAAGCTATGGCTAAAAGTTTAGTTTTTAATTTTTCTTTAAGTTTAATAAAGCTTGTTTTACCTAGTTTGTCTAAACTTGGAATAGATCCACTCACGCCCAAATATTTATCAATCAAATAAAGATTTTCCACTGGTAATAAAAGCTTATCAGAATTTTGATACTCTATAGCAACAAACTCTTTTTTTGCTCCGCTTATCACTATCATCTCAAGACCTAAAAATTTACCCACTCCGTAATCTTCGTGTACTATATAATCCCCATTTTTAAGCTCATCTATAATCAAACTAGCTTTTTTTCTTGTTTTTTGTTTTTCTTTTTGATTTAAAGAAATGATTAGCTCTTCAGGACTAATAAGATTAAGCCTTAAATCACTTTTTACAAAATGGATATTTTGAGTATCTTCAAGCTCCAAAGCTTTAAACAAAGCTTCGTTTTTAGCTAAAAGTGTGATTTTTTTATTTTTATGAAATTCAAAAAAATCTTTATTGTAAGAACTTTGCAATTCTTTAAATTTTTTAGCTTGAGGTAAAATTTTTGCATTCACAAAACTTATATCTTTTTCATATTCGTTAATATCAAACTTTTCACAAGCTAAAAAATCAAGCTCCAAATAATCAAAAAAATCATCAATACACCAAAACCCTAAAGAATTGATATCATGTATTAAAGTATCGCTTTGAAAATCTTCTAATTTATCCTTAAAAATTTCATAATTTTCTTTGTCAAAATATTTTAAAAAAGGACAAATTTCAAAATGTTCCAGTTCATTAGGGATAGACTTTTGACTTTGCAAATCAAAATATCTTATACTTTCAATCTCTTCGCCAAAAAGCAAAATTCTAATAGGATTTTCTTCATTGATACAAAAAATATCAATAATATCCGCACGAATTGAAATTTCACCTTTATCCTGAACTATATCTACAAATTCGTATCCCAATCTTGAAATTTCATCTTCAAAACATTTCAAATCAAAATTTTGTTTTTTATCGATATGATAATTTTGTAAATGTTTTTTTGAAGGAAGTTTTTTTAAAACAGTATTTAAAGGAGAAATAAGGATTTTTTTTTCTTCTTCTTTATGATAAGCATTTAAAATCTTACAAAGATCAAAAAGTTCTTTAGAAAAAGCCCTTAAATCATCTCCAAACTGCGCTCTAAAATCAGGTAAAACAAAGGTTTTTAAACCCTTAAATCGTGAAACTTGAGCGAGTAAATCTGCTTGTTTTTCATCTTTACAAAGAAAAAGTTCACAAATTTTTGGATTTTGTAAGTATTCATAAAATGAAGCTTGCATTATTCTTCGTTGTTATTTTCAATAAGTTTGATAGTATCTTCTTTAATTTTACTAGTTCCATTAAAGCGACCGCCATTTTCTATAGAAATTTTTTGCGTTGAAATATCACCATTAACAACTCCGCCCGCTAAAATTTCTAAACTATTAGCCTCAAGTTGCCCTTCAAAATACCCATTTACTACAATTTTATCTGCTTGTAATTCACCTTTTAAATTTCCATTTTTTCCGATAACCACAATGCTTTCAGAATGAATAATGCCACTTAACTCTCCATCAACATGGAGCATAGAAGCAAAATAAAATTTACCCTCAATTCTCGCACCTGAAGAAATTACTGTTGTTTCTGAGCTAGAGCTGGATGTTGGGCTGATACCGCCTTTATTAAAGATTGCCATGGAACTCTCCTTTCTTGATTAAAAAAATCATTCATATTTTTTCTTTGCAAATTTAAAAAATACAAAGGTTCTAAAGTTTTATTAATAAACCTTACCTCATAGTGCAAATGCGGCCCCGTAGAAAGACCTGTATTGCCACTATAACCTATCAACTGCCCTTTATTAACAAATTGACCTGCTTTGACCACTTCTTTGCGCATCATATGAGCAAATACTGTTTTAAAACCAAAATTATGCAATAAAATTACATTATAGCCATAGCCATTATCACTATAACCTGAAAATTCCACTACTCCACTTGCTGGTGCATAAATAGGAGTACCAATTTCCGCTCTTAAATCAATGCCAGGATGAAATTCTCTTCTTTTTAAAAGAGGATGCTCTCTCCAGCCAAAATTTCCTGTAATGCCTTTATTTTCAATAGGCCATCCATTAGGAATTTGCCCCAAAATTCCAAGTTGCTGCTCATTGGTAAGCTGAAGATTATCAAGTCTTGCACTAATTGTAAGATTATTTTCTGCTTCTAAGCCCAAAGCCTCTTCAAAAGAAGCTATTTTATCTTCTATAGCTGCATACTGCTGAGTTTTTTCTTCTATGCTTTTTTGCATTTGCGAATTAGATAATTCCAATTCTTTGCTTTTTTTCAAAAGCTCCTCACGCTTTTCACTGATATCGCTAAGTTTGCTATCGAGATATTTGATATAAAAACCACTAAAAACTAAAAATAAAACAATAAAAGCAATAGTATAAAAAACTATTTTTTTGATTATTTGATTTAAATAAAAATGTCTTGAACCGTTAATATCTGTAATGGTAATAGTGAATTTATTTTTTACCACACCACTCCTTTAAAAAATTTTCTACCAGCATAAAAGAACCAAAAACTAGATTTTTTTTATTCTCTTCTAATTTTACAAATTCTTTACATTGTATGCCTAGCTTTGATGCAATACTATAAATTTCATCATCGGCCAGCTTTCGTTCTGCACTTTTATATTTATATATTTGTATTGTATCAATAATAGGCTTTAATGTATTTAAAATTTGAAAAATATCCTTATCCAAATAAGCATTATAAATAAGATTTATTTTTTCTCCTTGAAATTTATCAAGCATAGCCTTAGCAGCCATGGGATTATGACCCACATCAACAAAAAAATTTGGAGAAATTTCTTGGCATCTTCCTTGTAAATTTAACTCTTGTAACTTTTTTAAAGCTTCTAAGGTTTTTTCTTGCGAAGTTAAAATTTCACAAGCCTTTAATGCAAGCTTTAAATTATGCTTTAAAAAACAAGGTAAAACAAACTTTTTACAATAAATCTCAAATTTTTCTTTCAAAAAAGGATTTAAGGAAGAAACTTGCAAATTAGCTTTTTTTAAAAAAGCAATTTTTTTTGCTAAATTTAAAACATTTTGCTCTTGCTCATCACTTATAAGTGCTACAGGCGCCATAACTTTAAGCTTGGTTCTTGCAATATCTTCTAAAGAATTGCCCAAAATTTGAATATGGTCAAATCCAATTCTTGTAAAAATATTCATTCTTCTTTCAAAAACAGAAGTAGCATCATATTCTCCACCCACTCCTGCTTCTAAAACAATAAAATCGCATTTTTGAAATAAAATCATAGCTAAAAAAGTAGCATATTCGAAATAACTTAATTTTTGCAAGTCTTGTTTAAAAATTTCTTCAAGTCTTATATGAGCTTGTTCTAATTCTTCATCATTCGCAATCTTACCATCAAGATAAAATCTTTCATTAAAACTGAAAATGTGCGGGCTAGTATAATGCCCTATTTTATAATTTAAATTTTCTAAAAGTTGGGTTAAATATCTACCCGTGCTACCTTTACCATTTGTGCCTATAAGTTGAATTATAGGAATATTTTTAAAATATTTCTTATATTTTTCATACATTCTAAACATCAAAAAACGATCAATTTTATCGTAATTTATACTTTTTTGAGCTAAAAAATTCTCAACTTTCATTATGTTGTTCATTAACCGCTGCAATTTGCTTTATTAACTCATCTAAAATATTAATACTTGGCTTACTTTGCTTATCAAGATAAGCCACGTGAATTTTAGGAGTTATAATATCTTGCTTATAAATAAATCTAAAATTTTCTATAGTTTTAAGATTTGTATTTACAAGCTGTGTAATTTCATCTTTGCTTTTTCCTGGCGAAACAATCAAATAACTCTTTTCATCTATCATCCACAGTTCATCAAATTCGCTACAAGAATCTTTTAAAATTTTTTTAAATCGAACAAAAATTTCATTCAAACTTCCCATACCATATTTTTCCATAATGAAACGGTAATTTACTATAGAAAATAAAGCTAAAGAATAATTAACTTTATACTTATTAAAATTTTCATCCATTTTATCAAGCTCTTTAAGAACACTCCAAGCCTCTCTCTCCTCCAAGCTTTGCGTGAATTCAATTTGATTATTTAAAGATGTAATTTTTTCTCCAAGTTGTTTAAATTTTAGTTTTAAATCCTCAAAACTAAGTTTTACTTCCCCATTTTCATCTGGTTTTAAAGTATTGATAAAATCCATATTTTTTTCATTCGATTTATTAAGTAAGACAAGCAATTCATAGATTTTTTTTAGATTATCATTAAAAAAATTTAAATTTTTTTGGACATACATATTATCAACCATTATACGATGATTTATAAATTCCATTAGTTCATTTTTAAAATTTTCTTCACCTATCACAAAAGGCTTTTGTGTTAAATTTTGTATAAAACCTTGAATTTTTAAATCTTCTACCAATGAAGGATTTAAACCCAAGCATAATAATTCACTAAAGTGCTCATAACTACGCTCTTCAAGTTTAACTAAGAGTTTTTTAATCACGCTATCATAATCATCATATTTACTAATGCCATATTTACGAGCTTGTTCTTCTAAGTCATTTTCATCGTAATTTCTTTCAAGCTCTTTCCATTTTTTAGTAAGCAAGTAAATACTTTCACTATCCATAGTTTTAGAAATTCTAATCGAAGTCACCTTAGCCAAATCTCTTATCTTTTTATCCTTACTTATTTGCAAAGTTTTAGATATAGTATATAAAAAATCAAAAAATTCACTAAATTGTTTTCCGCTTTGTCTATTTAAAACAGAAATTAAAAAACTAATTAGTTCTTCTAAACTTCTTATAGTTTTAGAATTTAATTCTTGTTGATAAATCGGCAAAAGCAAGGTTTTATATTTGTCAAGTTTAGCTTTATTTGAGCTTGTGATACCATATTTTAAAGATAATTCTTCAAAAATTTCCGTATAATTTTCAGGAGTTGGTTTTAGTTTTCTTTCTTTTAATGCAATTAAAGTTTGCTTTGCTATTTCATTAGTATTTGGAATCACGTTTTTGCCCTTTAATAGCAATTACGGAAATAAACTCATCAAATGCCTCGCTTGAAGCTGCTCGAATAGCCTCATACCTTGCAGAATCACTGATAATACTATTTGGAGAAATTTCAAAATTATAACTTCCACTTGTACTAAAAGCCTGACTTGAACCATCTTTAAAGACAACATTAAAATCTAAATTTAATTTAGCTTTATAACTAATAACATAGCCATTTTTATCATAAGCTAAAGGAATAAATTCTAAATTATTCATTTTAACATTAATTACATCATCTGCCTCGTGTTTTAAAGCAAGTTTACGCCCTAATTTTGAAATTACCATTTCTTTTAAAGTATCGGCAACATAGATACTATTTTTTGGGTCTTGTTGACTTAATTCAACATTAACATAAACCTTCTCATCGAAAATATTATTAGCGATTTTTGATGTAGGAACATATCCACAAGCACCTAAAAATAAACCTATACAAAAAATTAAAATCTTTTTCATTTAATCACTAGATTAACTAGCTTTCCTTCCACATAAATTTCTTTAACTATACTCTTACCTTCAAGCCATTTAGCAGTATTTTCTTTTGCAAAAGCTAAAATTTCTTCTTTACTCGCACTACTTGAAATTTCAAATTCAGCCCTTTTTTTACCATTAATACTTACAGCTAAATTTAAAGTATCTTTTACAAAAACCTCTTCTTTAAGTTCTAATTTTTTGAAATTTTTACATTTAAAAAGCTCCTCGCTAAGCTCAAAACAAACATGAGGAATAATAGGCTCTAAAATATTTAAAATAATATAAAAAGCCTCTTGCTCCAAAGCTTCATTTTTACAAAGCGCTAAAGCATTTAAAGCTTCCATGCAAGCTGCAATTAAAGTATTGAAAGCAAAACTTTGATGATAAACTTCAAAAGATTTTTTCAAAGCTTCATATACCTTTAATCTTGCATATTTTTCTTCTTTATTTAAATTTTCTTGTTTTAATTCTACAAGCTCACCTTTTTTAACATTTTGCGCCCTATCATAGAGTTTGCAAATAAATCTATAAGCCCCTTCAACCGCATCATCATTCCATTCAAGCTCTTTAGCCGGAGGCGCAGCAAAAAGTATAAAAAGTCTTGCGGTATCAGCACCGTATTTTTCTATAATCTCATCAGGATCTACAACATTGCCTTTTGATTTTGACATTTTAGCACCATCTTTTAACACCATACCCTGAGTTAAAAGTCTATCGAAAGGTTCATTTTGTGTTAAATAACCCAAATCTCTTAAAGCTTTTTGGAAAAATCTCGCATAAAGTAAATGCAAGATTGCATGTTCAATACCACCTATATATTGATCCACACTCATCCAATACTTTACACTTTTTTCATCTAAAGCTTTTTCCTGCCAAGTTTTCTCATCACTTGCAAAACGTGCAAAATACCAAGAACTTTCAAAAAAAGTATCTAAAGTATCACTTTCTTTTTGAGCCTCTTTGCCACATTTGGGACAAATACAATTTTTCCAAGTTGGATGTTTATCAAGTGGATTACCCTCACCTGTAATTTGCACATCTTCAGGTAGGGTAATAGGTAAATTTTCTAGTTTTTGAGGTACTATACCACAGCTTTGACATTTAATCATAGGAATAGGCGCACCCCAATATCTTTGGCGTGAAACACCCCAATCACGAATTTTAAAATTTACAACCCTTTTTCCTATATTTTTAGCTTCAAACTGAGAAATGATTTTTAATCTTGCCTCATTACAATCAAGATTATCAAATTCTTGACTATGGATTAATTTTCCTGATTTTTGCGTATAAGGTAAATTTTCTTGAGTTTGAATAACTTGTTTGATGGCAAGATTATATTTTGTTGCAAATTCAAAATCTCTTTCATCATGAGCTGGAACAGCCATAACCGCTCCACTACCATAATCAGCCAAGACAAAATTAGCCACCCATAAAGGAATTTTTTCTCCGCTTAAAGGATGAATGGCATAAATTCCTAAAAAATAACCTTCTTTTTCAGAACTTTGTCTTTCTCTTGGGCTTTGATTTTGAATAGCTTTGATTTTATTTAATACATCTTGATTTAATAAATTTTGCGAAAGCAAATTTTGAACAATTTTATGTTCTGGAGCTAAAGCGATATACGAAACTCCATAAATTGTATCTGCTCTTGTAGTAAAAACTTCTAAAGAACTTTCTTTGGTTTTTTGCTTGCTTTCTTCGTCTAAATTTAAAGAAAATTCCAAACCTTCGCTTTTACCAATCCAATTTTCTTGCATAGTTAAAACTTGATTAGGCCATTTATCTTTTAATTCTTCTAAATCTTTTAAAAGTTCCTCAGCATAAGCAGTGATTTTTACATAATAACCTGGCATTTTTTTCTGCACCACTTCATGACCACAACGCCAACATTTTCCGTCTTCAACTTGCTCATTAGCCAAAACCGTTTGATCTTGTTCACACCAATTTACATTTGCTTCTTTAGTGTAAATCAAACCTTTTTCAAACATCTTAATAAAAAATTCTTGCTCAAATTTTGTATAAAGTGGATCTGAAGTAGCAAGCATTCTTTTTTTAGAAAAAGAAAAACCTAAAGAAAAAAGTTCTTTTTTCATATAAGCTATATTTTCATAAGTCCATGACTTAGGATGAATTTTATGTTTAATAGCTGCATTTTCAGCAGGCATGCCAAAACTATCAAAACCTATAGGATGTAAAACATTAAAACCTATCTTGCGATAATATCTTGCTAAAGCATCACCTATAGTATAATTTCTTACATGCCCCATGTGAATGCGTCCGCTAGGATAAGGAAACATCGATAAAATATATTTTTTAGGCAAATTTAAATCATCTTTTGGCTCAAAATATTCATTTTCATCCCAAATTTTTTGCCATTTTTTTTCTATTAAACTTGCTTCATAAGCCATAAATTCTCCTTACACTGTTCCTTTTTCATACATTGCACGATTGCGTTCTTTATCTTGTTTTCTTTTAAGCTTTTCAAGTTCTTTATTTCTAAAATCAAGCACGCTAAATTTAAACCAAAGTAAAGTTGGACTTGCTACAAAAATAGAACTTAAAGTTCCCGCTATAATACCTACAATTAAAGCCAAGGAAAATCCTTGTATCATCTCTCCGCCAAAGAAATAAAGTATCACAACGGTTGCTAAAGTTAACCCTGAAGTTAAAACCGTTCTTGATAAAGTTGCTGAAACACTTTCATTGATAATAGGTGCAAGTTCGGTTTTTTTACTTGTTTTAATGCCTTCTCTGATTCTATCAAAAATAATAATTGTATCATTCAAAGAGTACCCAAGCACAGTTAAAACAGCAGCCAAAGTATCTAGATTGACATCAATTTTAAATAAAGAAATTGCCCCTAAAGTAATCACAACATCATGAATTTCACTGATTATAGCCGCGAGAGCAAAACGCCACTCAAAACGCAACGCTATATAAATTAAAATTGCTATCAAAGATACAGCTATAGCCATAAGTCCTTTATTTCTAAGTTCATCACCTACTTTTGGACCTACCACATCAGCACGACGCACTTCAAATTTTCCCGTATCCTTTAAAAGAGTGCTTATATGCTCGCCTATATCATTGCTTACATTATCGTTGCTTCCTAAAAAGCGTATGGTTACTTCTTCATTGCTTCCAAATTCAGTTACAGATAAATTTTGAAAAGTTCCTTGTTTTTCTAAAATTTCTCGGATTTGTGTTATAGGAGCTGCATTTTCATATTTAAGCTGAACTAAAGTTCCTCCGCTAAAATCAATGCCATATTGCAAACCCCTATCCCAAAGCAAATAAATAGAACCAAAAAACAAAATAAAAGAAAGAGAAATAGCAGCAAAACGCATTCTCATAAAATCATAAATTTTCTTTTCGCTAAAAAACTGCATTATCTTCTCCTATAGCCAAACCAAAATCTTGTATTATTACTTTTTTCTATGCGTTGCATAAAATAATCAAACATTCCGTGAGTTCCTAAAATTGCCGTAATCATAGAAACAACGATACCAATTCCCAAAGTCACAGCAAAACCTTTAACTGCTCCTGTTCCATAAGCATAAAGTGCTACCGAAGTAACCAAAGAAGTGATATTTGAATCTATAATCGCACTCATAGCATTTTTATAACCTTGTTCTATGCTAGCTCTTATATTTACTCCATCTCGCAAGAGTTCTCGTATGCGCTCATTGATAATCACATTTGCATCTACTGCCATACCCACAGTTAAAACAAGTCCTGCCATCCCTGGTAAAGTTAAAGTTGCTCCAAACATAGCCATAACAGCCACTACTACCAAAACATTAACCAACATTGCAATATTTGCAAAAATTCCTGCCACACCGTAATACATCATCATAAATATTACAATAAAAACCGATGCACCGATTAAGGCTATCATACTCATTTTAATACTATCAGCACCTAAAGATGGTCCTATACTTCTTTGTTCAAGTAATTTTACAGGCGCAAGCAAAGCTCCACTTCTTAAAGCTACCGCCACATCACGCGCTTCTTCTTGGGTAAAAGCTCCACTGATTTGCCCACTACCTCCACCTATGCGTTCATTGATAGATGGGGCAGAATACACTTTATTATCAAGTACAATAGCAAGACGCTTTCCAACATTTGATCCTGTATAATCAGCAAATTTTTTAGAACCCTCGGCATTTAAAGTAAAATTAATCACAGGATAATTACTCTTATCACTAATCCCTACTCTAGCATCAGTAAGCATAGATCCATCTAAAATAGGTATGCTTTTTAAGGTATATTTTAAATTTGGATTTCTAGAATCAGGCACTAAAATCAGTCCATAACTCGCAGCCTCAGCATCGCTCATTGTAGAAGCTTGACCCATTTTAGAATCATCAACTTCCATAAGTTGCAAATGTGCTGCTTTTGTGATGCGTTCTTTTGCTCTTAGTTCATCTTCTTTGGTTTTAATCCCTGCAAGTTCAACCAAAATCTTATCATCACCTTGTTTAGCAACTGTTGGCTCTGCTAAACCAAATTGATCAAGCCTATTTCTTATGGTTTCAACTGCTTGCAAAAGTGCAAAATTTTCTATATTTTTTACTTCTTCTGAGGTAAAAGAAATTTTATAGTGCATATTTTCACTTTGTATATTAATTCCTTTTATTTCTTTAAGCAAATTTTCAACTTTTGCAATATCCGCATTATCAAGCAAAGTAAATTCTAAAATATCATCATGGGTATTTAAGCCATCATTTAAAATATTTTCTTTATTAAAAGAATAACTCAATGAAGATGCAATTGATTTTATTTTAGATTTTACAGCTTCTTCATTATCTACACCTAAGAGCATATAAAGCCCACCTTGCAAATCAAGCCCTAAATTAATCTTCGCACCACGTTCTGACTGCAAAAAAGAAGGGAGTGAAAAAGCCACTCCAAAAATAAATACCGCTATAAAAATAATCAAGCGATAATTGATTTTAGAATTACGCATCAATTTTCTTTGCTATAAATTCTCTTGAAATTTTTGCAGTAACATTGTCTTCATTAAGCTTAACTTTGATAAAATCCTCCTCTGGTTTTACGACTTCACAAATAAGTCCGCCATTAGTGATGATTTTATCTCCTTTTTGCAAAGACTCAAGCATTTGTTTATGTGCTTTTGCTTGTTTTTGTTGCGGTCTGATCACCAAGAAATAAAAAATTGCAAATAACACTACAAGAGGTAACAATGAAGTTAAAATTGAATTTTCTGCCATATTTTTCCTTTATTCCAAAAAAATTAAACACTAATTCTATCATTTTTAAAATAATAAAAGTCTTTTTTATTGCAATTTTACTTTCAAATTCTATTTATCTATCATTTTTTGAAAATATTTTTACACAAACTATTAGCCCATTTTTAGCTATTTGGGGGTTAGTTTTACTTCTAAAAAGTAAAAATTCTAAACAATATTTTTGGATAGGTTTTTTTGTAGGGATTCTTTGGTTTTGGTGGATTGGTTTATCTTCAATTTATTTTAATCTAAACTATTTAGTACCAATTATACCAATTATCATTGGTTTTATTTATGGACTACTTTTTAGATTATGTTATTTATTAAAATTTGATTTTTTAAGGCTTTGTGGAATTTTTTGCATAAGTTTTATCCATCCTTTAGGATTTGATTGGCTTAATTGGGGAATTTTTACAGTTTATGGTTTTTTTGACCCAAGTTATCGTGGTATTATTTGCATATTTTTAATAGCATATTTCATCTATGAGGGTTATATATCAAGATATTATAAAATAGCGATTGTTCTTATTTTATTCTTTAGTGGATTTCAATATAATGAAAAACAAGCTCAAACTCTTAATTTAAACTACAAACTCATCAATACTAATATCTCTCAAGATCAAAAATTTTTACAAGAAAATTTAAAATCAAATTCTGATATTTTAATTCAAGATATACTTCAAGCTATAAATGAAAAAAAAGAACTTGTAATCTTGCCTGAAACCGCTTTTGCTTTTGATTTAAAAAATACCAAATATGAGCTCATGCTTAAAGAATTATCTTATAAAATCACCATTATTACAGGAGCATTTCATGTCGAAAAAGAGCATATTTACAATAGCACTTATATCTTTAAAAAAGGCAATGTCTATATTTTAAATAAGCATTTTTTAGTTCCCTTTGGTGAAGAAATTCCATTTTTTAAAGACTTAACAAAAAAATATTTTCTTAAAAATATTGAAGAATTTTCCAAAGGTCCTATACAAAGCAAATATAAATTAGATAATCAAATTATCACAAATGCAATTTGTTATGAAGCTACCAAAGAACAAAACTATCAAAATTCACAAATTATTATAGCCCTAAGCAACAATGCTTGGTTTAATAATAGCAGCGAATACAAACTCCAGCAACTCTTAATGAAATTTTATGCAAGTAAATATGGGGTTAGTGTTTATCATGCTACAAATGGCAAAGAAAATATAGTTATACTCCCTAAAAAGCTTTTAAGTAAAGATTGGAATAATTTATCCAAAGAAATATTTAATGATAAAAAATAATATTAAAATTTTAATTTTAAAGTAATTTAAGTTATTTTATATTATAATTCTGTCAAACAATATTTTGACTTAGAGGGGTTTTTACCCCAAAGCTAAATTAATTTAGCTTCCTTCCTAACTTTTATATTTATGGGGGATATTGAAAAATATCCCTCTAAGTCAAAAATTAATATAACCTCATTAATTCTTTATAATTATACAAGCCTTATTTAAGCTTGTATAATATTGTTAATTTTTTAAAGTAGCTTTTTAAACTGTTCTAGAGCATCAAGTTTTTCCCAAGGATAGTCCTTTTGTCCTACTTGCCCACGAGCTGCTACATCCGCATAAAGAAAAGTTTCTTTACTTGGTTTATCCAGATGAAATTTATCACGGATCCAATTTGGTGTTAAAGAGAAATTTTGCATAACAAAATCACTTAAAACATCATCATTTACACTGGTATTTGTACCCATACAATCCACGCTTACCGAAGTAGGTTTTGCAACACCTATAGCATAGCTAAGTTGAACAATACATTTTTTAGCAAGCCCTGCTGCAACTATGTTTTTAGCTAGCCATCTACCTGCATAAAGTCCACTTCTATCAACCTTAGTATAATCTTTGCTCGATTGTGCGCCACCACCTATTGGAGAATAACCTCCAAAACTATCTACTATAAGTTTTCTTCCTGTTAAACCACTATCATGCAAAGAAGAATGATTAACATATTTACCAGTTGGATTGATTAAAATTCTAGTTTTATTAGGATCAAAAAGTTCTTTTGGTAAATTACTATCTAAGATAAGTTTCATTACTAAAGATCTTAAATCTTCTATTTTCATACTTTCAACACAAGGTGCAGAAACTACTATAGTATGGATACTTTGCGGTTCGCAATTTTCAAAATTCGCCTTAGTACCATAATCAATAGTTACTTGAGTTTTAATATCCACTCCAAGTTCATGTGGATTTGCTTTTGCATAAGCATAAACTCTATCGCATAGCATTCTTGCATAACTAATAGCTGCTGGCATGTATTCTTCAGCTTCGCAACTTGCAAAACCAAACATAATACCTTGATCACCTGCTCCTGTTTCGCCATCTTCTTGATCGACACCTTGATTGATATCAGGGCTTTGTTCATTTAAAAACACCATAACATCAACTTCATCAGGATGCAAACACTGCTCTTTACTAAAATGCCCTGCTCCGTCATAACCAATGTTTTTTAAAACATCTTTAACTAAATTATCGTAATCAGCTTTACTAAGCTTGTGATTTGACTTAACTTCGCCTCCTATCACAACCTTATTTCCTGCGACAAAAACCTCACTCGCCACCCTTGAATTTTTGTCATTTTTCAAGAGTATATCCACTATCGTATCAGCGATTATATCAGCGCACTTGTCTGGATGACCTGCACTTACGACTTCTGAAGTGAATAGATACATAAAAAGTCCTTTCATTTAAAATGAACCACAATTGTATCCAAATAAACTTATCAAAGCTTGATAAATTAAAAATTTACTAAAATTAAGCAAAAGTTAGTTAAAATCAACTTCTGATATAAAAAATATTTAAAAGGTTTTTATGTTTTCTAAAATCATTCAAAGCTACGCTAAAGGCAACCTCATAGTTCAAATTTGTATAGGTATAATACTAGGAATACTCATAGGCATTAGCTCTAAAGAAATATCTGAAATTGCAAATTTACTCGGAATACTTTTTACAAGTGCCTTAAAAGCTATCGCTCCTATGCTTGTTTTTATTTTAATTTTAACCTCAATTTGCACTAAAGATTTTTCTCAAAGTGGTGCTAAGATCAAAAATATTATTATTTTGTATATAGTAGGCACCTTTCTTGCTTCAGCTTGTGCGGTTCTTGCTAATTTTTTCTTCCCTGTAAAGCTTGTTTTAGATGGAGTTCAAACCGCTACAAATTCATCTCCAACCCACATGAGTGAGATTTTCAAAGATCTTTTATTTAAAATTGTCGATAATCCTATAAATGCTCTATCAAGTGGAAATTATTTAGGAATTTTAACTTGGGCAATAGCTGGAGGTATAGCATTAAAACACTGTTCTAACGAAGCAAAACAAGTTTTTATAGATATCAATGAAGGGGTTTTAAAAATTGTTAAATTTGTAGTAAAACTTGCTCCTTTTGGAATTTTTGGACTTGTGGCTAATTCTGTAGCACAAACAGGAGCACAAGGTTTACTAAGCTATGTAAAACTCTTAATTTTACTTGTAGCTACTATGCTTTTTGTTACCTTTGTTATCAATGCCTTAATAGTCTTTTTTTATACAAGAAAAAATCCCTTTCCTTTGATTTTTATCTGCTTAAGACACAGTGCATTTTTTGCTTTTTTTACAAGAAGTTCGGCAGCAAATATTCCTGTAAATATGGCACTTTGTGCCAAACTTGGCATAGATAAAGAATTTTATGGCATTTCTATACCTTTAGGAGCTACTATCAACATGGCAGGAGCAGCAGTTACTATAGCTATTTTAAGTCTTACTGCGGCCAATACTGTTGGTATAGAAATCAGTCTTTTACAAGCCTTTTTATTAAGCATTATTGCTACCTTTGCAGCTTGCGGGGCTAGCGGGGTTGCGGGCGGATCTTTACTGCTTATACCTTTGGCTTGTTCTTTATTTAATATAGACTATGATATTGCTATGAAGGTAGTTGCCATAGGTTTTATTATAGGGATTATTCAAGATAGTGTTGAAACTGCTTTAAATAGTTCTACAGATGTTCTTTTTACAGCAATTTGTTCCAAAAATGAATTAAATTACAATATCAAATAAGGCAAAAACATGCGTCATCTCATCACTACAAAGGATTTTAGCAAAAGTGAAATTATGGAGCTTTTTAAAGAAGCAAGTGATTTCTTAGATGAAAAGCCTAGAACTTTTCTTGAAGGAAAAAGTATCACGACAATTTTTTTTGAAAATTCTACACGCACCCTTTCATCTTTTGAAAGTGCTGCAAGAAGATTAGGTGCTAGGGTTTTACGCCTTGATGTTTCAAGATCAAGCTCTAGCAAAGGAGAAACTCTTTATGATACTGCTGCTAATTTAGATGCCATGAATCCTAATGCTATTGTTGTAAGACACGCAAACTCAGGAGTTCCTTTGATATTAGCAAAGCATATGCATTGTCCAGTTGTTAATGGAGGAGATGGAAAACACGCCCATCCTACCCAAGCTTTGCTAGATTTATTTACTATTTATAATCATTTTCAAGGCGATGTCGAAGGTAAGAAAATTTGCATCGTAGGTGATATCAAAAATTCCCGCGTTGCAGCGTCCAATATAGAACTTTTAAGCAGATTTAATCTTGATATTACCCTAGTAGCTCCACCACATTTTATGCCTAATACCCATCTTAAAAAACATTATAAGCTTGATGAGAATATCATAGCAAATTCAGATATTATCATGAGCCTTAGAACACAAACAGAAAGACATAATAAAACCGTTTATGCTTCACTTAAAGACTATGCAAATGATTTTTGCATTCAAAAAAGCTTAGTAAAGGATAAAAAGCTTATTTTACTACATCCAGGCCCTGTAAATCGCAATATTGACATAAGCGATGAAATGATGAGCGATGAAAGAACTTTAGTTTTAAAACAAGTTAAAAATGGAGTGGCCATTAGAATGGCTGTTCTTAAAAAACTCATATTAGAAAATGAAGGATAAAAAATGTTAGAATGGGATTTAAGTGCTTTATTCCACGATAAAGAAGCATTACAAAATTTTACACAAGATCAAATCCAACAAAGTTTAAATTTCAAAAAAAACTATGAAAATAAACTTTATACATTAAATGCTAATGAGTTTTTACAAGCTTTAAAAGATTATGAAAATTTAAATCAAGCCCTTGGCAAAATCATGACTTATGCTTATTTACTTTTTGCTAAAAACACTCAAAATGGTTCTTTTTACGCACAATACGAAGAAGAATGCAAAAAAATAGAAGAAAATTTACTCTTTTTCGAGCTTGAATTTTGCGAGTTAGCTCCTGAAAAAAGTCAAGAATTTACAACTTTTTGCAAAGATTATGATTTTTATCTTTCTAATTTATTACAAAACAAACGCTATAATCTTAGCAAAAACGAAGAACGCATTATGCTCTATCTTTCAAATACAGGTGCAAATGCTTTTAGTAGACTTTTTGATGAAAGCATGAGTGCTTTAAAAATCCCTTTTGAAGGTAAAAAACTTAGCGAAGAAGAAATACTAAGCAAAATGTATGATGAAGATAGAAAGATACGCAAAAAAGCTGCTAAAAAATTCAGTAAAGTTTTACAAAAAAATAGCAGACTTTTAAGTTTTATTATCAATATGATAAAAACAGAAAGAAAAAATATAAGCTTATTAAGAGGTTATGAAAATGCTGAAATTTCAAGACATATCAGCAATCAAATTTCACAAAAAAGCGTTGATTCTTTGATAGCAAGTGCGCAAAAACATTTTAACTTAGTATCGCAATTTTACAAAAGAAAAAAACAAATTTTAGGCTATGATGAGCTTAAAGACTACGACAGATATGCACCCATAGGAAAAGAAGCAAGTTTTGATTTTAAAACAAGTAAAAATATTGTTTTAGAAGCATTTCAAGCTTTTTCTCCGCAATTTTATGATATAGCAAAAAATGCTTTTAATCAAGGCTGGATTGATGTTTATCCACAAGAAAATAAACAAGGGGGTGCTTTTTCACATTCTGCAACTTCTGATGCACATCCTTTTGTTTTATTAAATTACACCGATAAAAGGCGTGATCTTTTTACACTTGCACATGAATTAGGACACACCATCCATCAAAAACTTTCTTATAATGTAAGCTATTTAAATCAAAACACGCCTTTAACCACCGCAGAAACAGCTTCAGTTTTTGCTGAAATGCTCGTATTTGATTTTATTAAAGATAAGTTAAAAAAAGAAGAACTCCTATCTTTATATGTAAATAAAATCGAAGATATTTTTGCAACTTTTTATAGACAAATTAATTTTACTTGTTTTGAAAGACGCTTACATGCTCAAGAAAATGAACTTAGCACCGAAGAAATCAATAAAATTTGGATGGAAGAATCTCAAAAGATGTTTCAAGATAGCGTAAAACTTACAAAAAATTATGCTTCTTGGTGGAGTTACATTCCTCATTTTATCCATTCTCCTTTTTACTGCTATGCTTATGCTTATGCACAACTTTTAGTTTTAGCTCTTTATGGACTTTACAAAAGTAAAAAATGTGAAAATTTTAAAGAACTTTATATCAAAATGCTTTCTTTAGGTGGAAGCGTGAGTCCAAAAGAACTAGTAGGAATGTTTGGCTTTGATATAGAAGATGAAAATTTTTGGGAAATAGGCATAAAAGAAATTCAAAAACTCATCAATGAATTTATGGAGTTACAATCATGCTAGAAGCAATCTTAAAAAATGAAAATTTTATCCATACCATGCAAAAGCATTGTTATGAAGTTATTTCACACCTTATAGAAGAAAATATAGAATTTTCCATAGTTGCAAATACAAATTTCATAGATTTTAACCCTGAACTTCCCAAAGAGCTTGATGTTAAACAAAATCCTTATGCTCTTTTTGCTCTTGGAGGATACACCTTTGAATCCATACAACTAAATAAAGATTTCATTCAATTTCACGCAGGTTTTGGAAATGATGATTTTGATAGTTTTGTAAAGGTTGATTTAGGAGCTATCACGCAAATTCAAATAGAAAATAGCATTTTATTTGTTAATTTTAGCCTTTATAAACGCGAAGATAGTAAAAATTTACAAAAATCTAAAAATATATTTTTAAATAATCCAAAAAATAAAGATATTTTCAAAAAATGAATCTATTTGAAGATTTAAATGATAGTCAAAAACAGGCAGTAAGCCACATTGATGGAGCTATGCTTATCCTAGCGGGTGCAGGTAGCGGAAAAACCAAAACTATCACCACTCGTCTTGCTTATCTTATCGGTGAAGTAGGCATCCCCTCGCATAACACTCTTACTCTTACTTTTACAAATAAAGCAGCTAGTGTTATGCGTCATAGAGCGTTAAATTTTCTACAAGGCAATCACAATCCTTTGCTTTGCACCTTTCATAAATTTGGACTTTTATTTTTAAAACTCCATTTTGAAAGATTGGAGCGTAAAAATAGTTTTATTGTTATCGATACAGATGATACAAAAAAAATAATTAAAGACTTAATCCATGATAAAAACAAAGATAATGTCTATGATATTATCAAATACATATCTTATTGCAAAAATGAAGGCAAAAGAGTAAGCAATGTCTTTGAAGATTTAAATTTACTAAAAGAACATAATTTTGAAAAATATCAAAATGAATACAAATTTGCCAACTATTACCGTGCTTATGAAGAATACTTATTAAAGCAAAATTTTGTAGATTTTGATGATCTTTTATTGCTAAGCAATCTCATTTTAGAAAATGATATAAATTTTGCCAAAGAACAAAGCTTACTTTATAATTACATTACAGTTGATGAGTATCAAGATACTAATACCTTGCAATATAAAATTCTAAAAAATCTATGTTGTATGCATGAAAATATCACAGTTGTTGGTGATGATGATCAAAGTATTTATAGTTGGCGTGGAGCAAAAATTGAAAATATTTTAAATTTTCAAAACGATTTTAAAAATGTTAAACTTGTAAAACTTGAACAAAACTATCGTTCAGTAGGGACTATTTTACAAGCAGCAAATAATCTCATATCTCACAATGAGCAACGACTTGGAAAAACTTTAATCTGCACTAAAGATACTGGGGAAAATATTAAAATATTAAAAAACGAAAACGAAAAAGATGAAGGTTTATATATCGCTCAAGAAGTGAAAAAATTGCTAAATTCTGGAGTAGAAGCTAAAGAGATCGCCGTTTTATTTCGAGTTAATGCACTATCAAGAGCAATAGAAGAAGCATTTATGAAGGAAAAAATTTCTTATAAACTGCTTAGCGGTATGCGTTTTTATGAGAGATTAGAAATAAAAGATTTAATCTCGTATCTTAGACTTATCTTAAATCCAAACGATGATTTGTCATTTAGGCGTATTATTAATCGCCCTAAAAGATCCATAGGAGAAAAAGCCCTAAAAAATTTAGAAGAATATGCAAAAAAACGTCAAATTTCACTTTTTGATGCCTTATGTGAAAGCGATGGCGGTGTAGGAATTTTAACAACAAAAAAAGCACAAAATGAAGCAAATATTTTTATACAAAATATTCACACTCTAAAAAGCTACGATAATGCAAAAAAAGTTTTTGACAATATAGAAGAATTATTTAAAATCAAAGATTATTTTTCAGAGCAAGATGATGGCGATGAAAGAATCAGAAATCTTGATGAGTTTTATGCTAATCTAAGAGAAAAACTCAAAGAAGATCCCGAAGCTTCTTTAGAAGATCTACTTAGTGAAATTTCTTTATTAAGTGATCAAGATAATTTAGATGAAGAATGTGTTTGCTTGATGAGCATTCATGCTAGCAAAGGTTTGGAATTTGATTATGTTTTTATAATAGGCTTTGATGAAGGATTTTTTCCTTTAAATAGTGAAGAAAATCTCGAAGAAGAACGCCGTCTTGCTTATGTTGCCATCACTCGCGCCAAGAAATTTCTCACAATAAGTGTTGCAAATTCTCGTTTTTATCATGGTTCAAGAGCAAACATCAATCCTAGTCGCTTCTTAGAAGAAAGTAAATTAATCAATGAAAAATCAAAAAATCAAAATATACAAAAAACTAGTTTTTGCAAAGGAGATCTAGTTAAACATAAAATTTTTGGCATTGGCAGGGTTGTCGAAGTTAATAAAAGCGGAAAAGAGGAAAAGCTTAATATTAATTTTGGTGGTATAATGCGTGTAATCATGGCAAGCTTTGTGGAAAAAGCAGTATGAACAAGATCTTTGCAGCCTTTAAACCAAGGGGTTTGAGTTCTAATGCCTTTTTAAGTACTTTAAAGAAAAAATATAAAAATAAAAAAGCAGGATATTCTGGCACTCTTGATCCTTTCGCCAAAGGGGTTTTAATCATTGCATTTGGACAATACACAAAACTTTTCCGTTTTTTAAAAAAAACTCCAAAAACCTATAAAGCTACTTTATGGCTTGGAGTTTACTCCTTAAGTCTTGATGATCAAAATATAAAAGAAATTAAAAATATAAAAGAATTTGATCTTGCAAATTTACAACAAATCATTGATCAAATGCAAGGAATTATCTCCTATACACCACCGCAATTTAGCGCCAAAAGAATCAATGGAACTCGCGCCTATGAACTTGCAAAAAAAGGTATAGAAGTAAATTTAAAACCTTGCCAAATGGAAGTATTTGATTGCAAGATTTTAAGCTATAATCATCCTTTTTTAAATATCGAAATCACAGTCAGTGAAGGTGCTTATATAAGATCTTATTGCGAACTTTTTGCTAGAAAACTAGGTATTAATGCGACTTTAAGCTCTTTAGAGCGCGTTAAAGAAGGCAAATTTGTTTATAATAATGAGAAAAGCTTAAATGTGTTAAAATACATTAACCTAAAGCCAAATTTTATCAAGGATTTAAATAAACTCGAAAATGGTGCTAAAATTTTTGTCGAAGAATTAAAATTTCATGATGAAGGAGATTATTATATTGAAACAGAAAAATATTTTAGCATAATTAATATTAAAGAAAATACAGTAAAATATCTTCTAAATAAGGTTGAAAAATGTTAATATTATCAAGAAAAGAAAATGAAAGTATAATTATCGGAGAAGGTATAGAAATCAAAGTCGTTCAAACAGGGAAAGGATATGCCAAAATAGGCATAGAAGCTCCAAAATCCCTTATGATACTTAGAAAAGAACTTGTTCAACAAGTAAAGGATGAAAATTTGCATTCTGTTGTTCAGAATGATATTAAACTTGATGACTTAAGCAAAAAACTAATCAAATGAAAGCTTACGCTAAAGCAAATATTTTTTTAAAACTTACCGGTTTTGACTCAAGAAAATATCATCTTTTAGAATCACGATTTATACTTTTAAAAGATCTTTTTGATGAGCTTGAGCTTGTTGATAAAGAATCAGATTCTAAAAAAGAATTTGAAATCATTAGTAATTTTAAATGTGAAAATAATATTATTCAAAAGGCTTATTTGCTACTTTCTAAAAGATATAATAACGAATTAAAAGAATTATTTAGCAAAAAAAGCCTAAAACTCACAAAAAATATCCCAGTATGTGCTGGGCTTGGTGGTGGAAGTAGTGATTGTGCGAGTTTTTTACTACTAATGAATGAAACCTTAAATTTAAAATTAAACCTACAAGAACTTATAAATTTAAGCATACAACTAGGAAGTGATATTGCCTTTTTTTTAAGTGGCTTTCACTCTGCTAATGTAAGTGGCTGTGGCGAAATTATAGAAGAATTTGAAGATGACATACCTAATTTAAAATGGACTTTTCCACAAATATCTTGCCAAACTAAAGCTGTTTATGATGAATTTGATAGAGAAATATTTGACTTTCAAAAAAACAATAATCAAGCGCAAATCTACAAAAAACTCAGCACAAAAGAGTTGTTACAAAACTTTAAAAACAAAGAATTAAATGATTTATTTACTCCTTGTGCAACTTTATATCCTAAAATGAAGTCTTACTTACAAGAAGATTTTTTTCTAAGCGGTAGCGGTAGTAGTGTTTTTAAGGTTGATCGATGAAAATTATTGCGAGAAATAAAAAAGCTTTATTTGATTATAGCATCATAGAACGCTTTGAAGCCGGAATTGTCCTTAAGGGAAGTGAAGTTGTAGCCTTAAGAGCAGGAAGAGCAAATCTTAAAGACTCTTTTGTTCGCATTATAAAAAATGAGATTTTTTTACTTAATTCTCATATTTCATTGCTTCATACTACACATTCTTTCTATAAACACGAAGAAAGAGGTGCTAGAAAGCTTTTAATGCATAGAAAGCAAATTGATAAATTATTAGGTAAAGTAAGTATAGAAGGATATACTATCGTTGCATTAGATCTTTATTTTAACACAAAAAATAAAGTAAAAGCCACTCTTGCTTTAGCTAAAGGGAAAAATTTGCACGACAAGCGTGAAACTTTAAAGAAAAAGCAAGCCGATTTAGAAGCTAGAGCTGCTATGAAAAATTATAAATAAAGGAAATTAAATGAAAAAAATTTTAACCCTATTTTTAATAAGTTTAGCATTTTTTCTTAATGCTTGCTCCAAAGAAGAAGAAATTCAAAATGATTTTATGTTTGAAGAGTATCACAAAGGAGATAAAATAGTCTTAAATAGTGTAAATGGTGGAAGCAAAACTTTAATAAGAACAGATAAAGGTTTTGTGGTAGAAGGAGAGGAAGGAAAAGTTCTAATGTTTGATTTTTTTGGCACTTTTTGCACCCCATGCAAAGAAGAAGCTTTAGATCTTAGCAAACTTTGGAAAAATAATTCTAGCAAATTTATCATTATAGGACTTACACATTTTGAAGATGTTAGCGATGAAACAGTTAAAAAATTCGCGGATGATTATGGTGCTTACTATTTTCTAAGCAATGGCGGTTCTAATGATCGTATTATTGCTCAAATTTTAAAAGATATAGACTATCAAAATATGGAGCAACTTCCTTTTAAAGTTGTTTTAAAAAATGGAATTTATCAAAAAATAAGCGATTACTGGAATAATAATACTCCAACAAATTTTTATCTTGGCAAAATTCCAACAGAACTCATGCAAGAAGATTTAAATAAAATCTACAAAGGAAAATAATGCCAAAAACCCAAACTCTAGAGCAGACAAAACTTAGTGAACCAAAAATGTATAAAGTTATACTCTTAAATGATGATGTAACAACCATGGATTTTGTCATAGAAATTTTGATGAATATTTTTCATCAAAACCTTGAAAAAGCAAGTCAAACAATGTTAGAAATTCATCACAATGGTTCTGGAATTTGTGGCATTTACACTCAAGAAATAGCTCTTTCAAAACAAAAAAAAGTTATAGATGCGGCTAAACTTGCTAATTTTCCACTACAAGCAAAGGTAGAAGAAGAATGAAATACCAAGAAAATTTACAAAAATATCTTGATAATGCCAAAAATCTAAGCTTAATAAACCACCATGAATTTGTTACCTGTGAGCATGTACTGTTTGCATTGCTAAAACTAAGCACTGATTTTAAGGATATATTTGAAGAATTTTCAGATGGAGATCTTGAGCTTCTAGAAACCGAATTAAAAAATTACATTTCTCAAAACAATCAAGTTATTAAACAAGAAATAGAACCTACAATATCTGTTGTTTTAGATGAAATCTTACTTTCATCTAAAAATAAAAATAATGAAATTAAAATTATAGATTTTTTAGAAAAGCTCATACAGGATTCAAGAAGTTATTCTAGCTATCTCTTAAAAAAACACAACATAAATCTTAACAAAATTCAAGAACTTCAAAATCATGAAAATATACAAAATTTAAGCAACCACACAAGTGATTTAACACTTTTAGCTCAAAATGGCAAGATTGATCCTTTAATAGGAAGAAAATTTGAGCTTGAAAGAATGATGCAAATTCTTTCACGTCGCAAGAAAAATAATCCTATTTTAGTAGGAGAAGCAGGAGTTGGCAAAACGGCCATTGTAGAAGGATTAGCATTGGCTATTGCGGAAAAAAAGGTGCCTAAAAACTTACAAAATGCAAAAATTTTTAGTCTTGATATGGCTAGTATACTTGCGGGAACAAAATACCGTGGAGATTTTGAGAAAAGAATTAAAGAAATTTTAAATGAACTTGAGAAAATACCCAATGCTATTTTATTTATTGACGAAATTCACACTATAGTAGGAGCTGGAAGCACAGGAGAATCTCATACTGATTTTTCCAATCTTTTAAAACCAGCTCTAAGTAATGGAACTTTAAAATGCATAGGTGCAACAACTTTTATGGAATATAAAAATACTTTTGATAAAAATAAACCCCTAAGTCGCCGTTTTGCTAAAATAAATGTAGATGAACCAAACCAAGAAGAAAGCTTGCAAATTCTTAAAGGATTAAAAAACAAATATGAAGAATTTCATCATATAAAATTAAACGATGAAATTCTTCAATATGCTGTAATTTGGGGTAAAAAATTTTTTAATGATAAATTTTTACCTGATTGTGCTATAGATCTGATCGATGAACTTGGCGCTTCTTTTGCTTTAAATCCAAAAGCTAAAAAAAATGTCAATTTAAAAGATTTAGAAAATGTTTTAGCAAAAATGACCCACCATCACAAAATGTTTGAATTCGATCAAAATAAAGCTTTAATGAATTTAAAAACAAATTTAAAAGCAAAAATTTTTGGCCAAGATGAAGTTATAGATAGTCTTGTTTTATCACTTAAGCAAAGTTTCGCGGGATTTAAAAATTCCAATACACCACGCGGAGTGTTTTTGTTTACCGGATCAAGTGGAGTTGGAAAAACAGAACTTTGCAAATCTTTAGCTGAATTTTTAGGTTTAAATTTAGAACGCTTTGATATGAGTGAATATGCAGAAAAACATGCTATAAGTAAACTAATAGGATCTCCAGCTGGATATATAGGTTTTGAAGAGGGTGGACTTTTAAGCAATGCTATTCGCAAAAATCCTTTCAGTCTTGTTCTTTTTGACGAAATAGAAAAGGCTCATCCTGATTTAAGCAATACCTTTTTACAGATTTTTGACAATGCTGAACTCACTGACAATAGCGGTCTTAAAGTAGATTTTAAAAATACAATCATTATTATGACATCTAATCTAGGACTTAAAGAAAGCAATGAGCTTGGTTTTTTAAGTAAAAATGAAGAAAAAAGTAATCGTGCTATCAAAGATTTTTTTGCTCCAGAATTTATTAATCGCATTGATAAAATTTTACATTTTAATGATTTAAACGATGCTATACTTGTTAAAATTATCGAAAAAGAACTTGATGAAATTTCTAAAAATTTAAATAATATAAAATTATCAGTGGATGATAAAGCTAAAATTTATTTAGCTAAAAAAGCCTATAATAAAGAATTTGGAGTAAGGCTTTTAAAACGCATAATTTCTGAGGAGATAGGAGAAAAAATCAGTGATGAAATTTTATTCGGAAAGCTTAAAAAAGGCGGTATAGCTAAAATCAAACTTGGTAAAAATGGAAAGCTCGAATTTATATTCTAAATTACTCAATGCACCTAAAAATGCTCCTGTATTTTTAAGTCAAAATTTAGAAGCTGATTTTATTGTAAAAGCTTATACTTTTGGTCTATTCCCATGGACAAGTAAACCTGTAACTTGGTGGTGCCCAGATCCTAGATGCGTTTTAATTCCAAATCAAATTCACATCCAAAAAAATATGAAAAAATTTATTAATCTCTATCAAATTAAACTTGATTATGATTTTTTAAAATTAATTACATTATGTCGCGATACACGCTCTCAAAGCTGGATAGATGATGAATTTATTACCACTTATTATAAGTTATTTACCCAAGGCTATGCGCATAGCCTTGAACTTTATGAAAATAATGAACTTATAGGTGGAATTTATGGTTTAATTTTAGGCAAGGTTTTCTTTGGTGAAAGTATGGTAAGCATTAAAAAAAATGCATCTAAAGTTGCCATGATTAAACTTTGTGATTTATTAAAACCTTATGATTTTATCATAGATTGTCAAGTTTATAACCAACATTTAGAATTCATGGGTGCTCATAATATTTCTAGGAAAGAATTTTTAAATATTTTAAAAGAAAAATGCAATCAAGAAAGTGGTTTTAAAAATTTTAAAGATTTAATTACTTAAAAAATAAGCGTGAAAATCACGCTTATGACATTGCTTTAGCAACTTCAGCAGAGCTTTCACGAATTTTCTCCATACATTCTCTTGCTTCTTTTGCAAGTTCAACACTCTGATTAACATCCTCTAAACCGCTTTTAATACTCTCAACCACTTGTGATGTAACATTACGAATAGAATTAATCGTAGTGGTAATTTCATTAACTGAATGCCCTGTTCTTTCAGCTAAATTTCTTACTTCATCAGCAACAACAGCAAAACCTCTACCATGTTCACCAGCACGTGCTGCCTCAATAGCAGCATTTAAAGCAAGCAGATTAGTCTGATCAGCAATATCACTAATAGTCTGAATAATAGATTTAATTTCATCTGATTGTTGATTTAATGAGGAAACAAGATTTGAACTTTGAGACATCATATCAGCAATATTCTGAACATTTGAAACAGTGTTTTCAATTACACGATCTCCATCTTGAGTAAGATTATCATTTTTTTCTGCAAGTTCGCTTATGAGGCGAAGTTTTTCTTGATCTTTTTTAACTTGTTCGCTTATATCTGTAGCAAATTTAATAACCTTGTAAATTTTTCCATCATCATTTTTAACCGGATTATAACTTGCTTCAAGGTATACTTTTTTATTATTTCTTCCGTATCTTATATATTTACCTGATTGAAATTTACCCTCTCTTAAATCTTCCCAAAATTGAACATAGTCCTTAGAGTGTCTATAATTAGAATCACAGAACATACTATGATGCTTTCCTTTAATCTCATCAATATTAAAATCCATAGTTCTTAAAAAATTTTCATTAGCCGTAATAATAGTCCCATCAGGTTTAAATTCAATAATAGCCATAGAACGATTAGCAGCAGCAATAGTATTTCTAAGATCAAGCATTTCATAATGTCTTTGAGTTATATCATTGGCAAATTTAATAATTTTATAAACATGACCATTATTATCACTAATTGGAAGATAATTTGCTTCTAAATAAACATCTATCCCTCCCTTAGCTATACGTCTAAAAAGACCACTTCTAGCTTTTCCATCTCTTAAATCTTTCCAAAAATCACTATATGCTGAAGAATTAACAACTTCAGGCAAACAAAACATACTATGATGCTTGCCCTTGATCTCTGAAAGGGAGTATTTCATAGTTGTTAAAAAATTTTGATTTGCCTCTAAAATAACGCCATCGGTAGTAAATTCAATTACCGCCATGGTATTCCCAATAGATCTTAAAATATCCCCTAAACCATTACACTTTTTTTCAAGTTGTTCAATTATTTCAGTATTATTTTTCTTAGCACCAAACATAAAACTCACCTTTTTAATAATAAATTATTTTAAAATTATATCATATTTATATAGTATTATTTACTTAAAATTATATTAATTTATAAGTTAAATATATCCTTTAAACCTACAATAATCATCTTAAACCCCATAGCAGCAATAAATACTTGTGCTATACGAGAAAAAACATGTAAAATCAATTTTCCAACTATTTTTTCTATAGTAGCTGCAAAATGAAAAAGTATAAACATAAAAATAAAAGCTATCATTACTCCGCCAAGAGCAACATCAAGCCCACCATCTTCGGCTATAACGATAACACTAGCTAAAGTTCCAGGCCCAACAAGCATAGGAAATGCCATAGGTATTAAACTCTGTCTTAAAATTTCCTTATCATCCATATCCTGATAAGAACTAAAATCCTTAGTTGCAATTTTTGTTGAAAAAAGTAAATTTTTAATAGCCATTATAATAAGAACCAAACCACCAGAAACCCTTAAATCATCTAATGAAACCCTAAAAATATAGTTCATAAACAAAGGTCCTGATAATAAAAATACCAAAACTATAGTAAAAGCTGTATAGAGAATAGTTCTAAAAAGTTTTTTTCGAAGCATTAAAGGCAATCCATCACTCATAGCCAAAAATTGAGTTAAATTACCAAAAGGATTTAATATGGCAAGCAAAGTAATTGCAGCAAAAAACATCAAATAAAGCTCAGAACCCATACTAGAAAACACTATCAATCCTTAGTTTTTACAAATTCCAAAGAAATAGAATTTACACAATGTCTTACATTTTTAGCAGAAAATCCTTCTCCTTCAAAAACATGACCTAAATGTCCATTGCAGTTTGCACATACAATCTCGGTTCTAATCCCATCTTTATCAGGAATTCTTTTGATAGCCCCTTTTATTTCATCATCAAAGCTAGGCCATCCACAACCTGATTTAAATTTATCTTCGGATTTATAAAGCGAAGCTCCACATTGCTTGCATTGATAGATTCCTTTTTCATAAAAATCATTATATTTCCCACTAAAAGGAGTTTCTGTTCCTTTATTTAAAATTACTTTTTTTTCTTCTTCATTTAATTCTTTCATGATCTGCCCTTGTAAAATAATTTTTATATTATATAATTAAAATTTCAATTTTAAATGATAAATTTTTATAATTTTCAAGAAAGTTTTAAATGCAAAAAGAATTTTTTCAAGAACTTCAAGATATTTTATATGAAAAAAATATAACTATAAAATTTCACTCTTTTCAAAATTTTTATGAAGACTTTAAAAGCCGCAAATTTATTTTTAATCACGAGCATCAAAGCATTTTCAAAAAAAATACATCGCAACAAATTACCTTGCTTCATCCTACGCGTATAAGAAGGCCTAAATTTCTCAATTCAACTCATGCGCTTGCTAAAATAATTCATTCAGTCGCTCATATAGAATTTAATGCAATTAACCTGGCTTTAGATGCGAGTTATCGCTTTAAAAATCTACCTTTGCAATTTTATTACGATTGGCTGGAGGTAGCAGATGAGGAAATTAAACATTTCAAACTTTTAAATTCAGCACTTGAAGAACTTGGTTATAAATATGGAGATTTTCCAGTGCATGATAATTTAGAATCTGCTCTAGAAGCTACAAAAGACTCTTTAAGCTTTAGAATGGGAATAGTTCATAGAGGTTTAGAAGCTAAAGGGCTTGATGCCAACCCCTTTGTTGTTCAAAAACTTCAAAGTTCCAATCATTCCATTAAAAATCTTTTAATGGAATATCTTGAAATTATACTTAATGATGAAATAAAACACGTTAAAAAAGGAGATACTTGGTGGAAATTTGCAAATCAAAGCAAGTATGATTTTATCGAGCTTTGTAAAACGTTTAAACAATTCTCTCTTGCAGGAAAAAAACTTAACATTCAAGCAAGAATCAAAGCTGGCTTCACTCAAGAAGAATGCGAAATCATTGAAAAATTTTACTCTTGATTTCTTATCTTAAATTTTGAAACGATAATGGTATATAAAACCCGAATAATTCCATAAAGCACATACAAGCTTGCTAAAATTACTAAACTTTCAAGAGGGTAAAGATATAAAAATGAAAATATTATAATTAAAATAATCAAAACTTTTAAAACACTAGAACGATTAAAATCAAGCTTTTTAAAGCTAGGATAGCGTATATTACTTACCATTAAAAGCCCTAAAATTGCTTGAAGCACCAAAAAAACTATACCATAAGGCTTTAAAAAATCATAACTGATAAACGCGTAAGTCCATATAGCACTCACAACTGCTGCAGTAGGTATAGGAAGACCTATAAAAACGGAGGGTTCATAAGTGCCTGTGGTGACATTAAATCTCGCCAAACGAATAGCTCCAAAAACCACAAAAAAAGCTGTAATCAAAGATCCAAGCTTTCCAAAATCATAACCTATGGCCATATAAAAAAGAACCGCTGGAGCAACTCCAAAAGCTACTAGATCAGCTAAAGAATCAAATTCTACTCCAAATTTTGAAGTAGAATTTGTAAGTCTTGCAACGCGGCCATCAAGCCCATCGCAAATCAAAGATAAAATAATATAAATCAAAGCTGTATAATAATTTCCGTGTATTGAAGCTATAATAGAAATAACCCCTAAAAAAGCTGAAACAGCTGTAAAAAGATTGGGTAAAATATAAATTAGTTGCGGTCTATTATTCATTATTTTTCCTTACGCAAAATAGCCTAGCAATGAGCCTGCTTTAATTTCATCATTTAAGCCTATATGAATTCTAGTATCTTTTGGTAAAAGTAAACTTATGGAGCCATTGATTAAAAAACCCATTCTATCTCCTGCTTTTAAATCATGAGAAATATTATCAAGCTTTAATTTTCTATCAAAAGAACCTGCATAGATTCGCAAGGCTATCGTTTTATTCTCTTTAACTTTTGCCAAAATAAAAGCTCTTTCATTCATCATTTTTGCAGATTTTAATTCACTGCACAAAAAAAGCCCATGTCGTAAACGAATATCTATTATAGACATTGCAAAAGGTGTATTAAAATTCCCAGCATCATAAAGAGCATTTTTAATAGTAATTTCAACACATTCACCCAAATCTTTATGATGAATATTTTCTATTTTAGTAACCCTACCATCCATAGGTGCAAAAATAGCTTTTTCATCACTACAAACAAGTTCTCTTTTGGGCGCTCTAAAAAGAAAAATACAAATTACAATTAATGCTAATAGCAAGATGGAAAAAGAATAAAAAATCCACACAAAAATAAAAATTAAGCTTAAAATAATAAGACTTAAATATCCATCTTTTGCAATAAAATCTTTCATTCTTCTACTTTAACTTCAGTTTTAACTTCTTCGAGTTCTTGTAAACGAGTTGGTAGACTATTTTGATCCTCAAACTCTTTAATAATCTCACGCACTTTATTACCTTCAATAGTTTCTTCTTCATAAAGGGCTGCAACCATAGTCTCAATCGCTCCCTTATAAGTATTTAAAGTATCTTTAACATCTTTATAGCGTTCATCTAAGGTTTTCTTTACATAATCATCTAAAGATTCTGCCATCTTTTCAGAATAATCTTTTATAGTTTGCCCACCACTTAAAAAAGTATTTCTTTGTTTTTCAAGCACCATAAGTCCTGCAATTTCACTCATACCATACATAGAAATCATAGCTTTTATGATATCGGTTGCTCTTTCTAAATCATTACTTGCACCCGTTGAAATTTCACCTATAAACACTTCTTCAGCTGCACGACCACCCAAAAGTACATCTACTTCAGCGATAAGTTCATGTTTTTGCATTAAAAATTTATTTTCCTCAGGAGTATTTAAAGTATAACCTAAAGCCGCAAGACCACGCGGAATCACAGAAACCTTACTTACACGTTTTGCGCCTTTGGTTGTTTCAGCAATCAAGGCATGACCACATTCATGATAAGTAACAATTTTCTTTTCTTTTTCATTAATACGACGTGATTTCTTCTCAAGTCCTGCTATAGCTCTTTCGACAGCTTCAACTAAATCATTTTGTTCTACATATTTTTTAGAATCCCTACCCGCTAAAAGCGCTGCTTCATTAATAATATTTGCAAGATCAGCTCCTGCAAGCCCTGCAGTTAAGCGTGCTATATCTTCTACTTTAACTTTTGGGGATATTTTGACATCTTTCATGTGCACTTTTAAAATATCACACCTACCTTTAAAATCAGGTTTATCAACTAAAACTTGTCTATCAAACCTTCCTGGTCTTAAAAGCGCTGCATCTAAAACTTCTGGGCGATTTGTTGCTGCTAAAACAATGACTGGGGAACTTTCTGTCCCAAAGCCATCCATTTCAGCCAAAAGCTGATTTAAAGTTTGCTCTCTTTCATCGTTTCCACCCATCATGCCACTTGCTGCACGACTTTTACCAATAGCATCTATTTCATCTATAAAAACAATAGCAGGAGCTTCTTTTTTTGCATTTTCAAACAAATCTCTCACACGAGAAGCACCTACACCCACAAACATTTCTATAAAAGATGAACCTGAAACACTAAAAAACGGCACATCAGCTTCACCTGCAACTGCTTTTGCAAGCAAAGTTTTTCCTGTACCTGGAGGTCCAACAAGTAAAAGCCCTTTTGGAATTTTAGCTCCCAATTTAATATATCTTTCAGGATACTTTAAAAAATCTACAATTTCTTTTACTTCTTCTTTAGCTTCTTCAACGCCAGCTACATCGCTAAATTTTACTTTAGGTTTTTCCGAATTTACAAGTTTTTTGGAACTTCCTATCCCTAATATAGAACTCCCCATATTTTTTTGCATACGACTTGCTAAAAACATCCAAATACCAAAGAAAATAAATACTGGCAAAACCCATGAAAAAAGTATATCCGTAAACCAATTTGTTTCAGAATACGCACCATAAGCGATATTTTTACTATCTAGTAAACTCACAAGCTCAGGATCATTAACTTTTTTTGCTGTATAAACAGTATTGTGAGAGCTTGAAATCGCTTTGATTGTTGTTTGTCCTATGCTAACTTGATTGATTTGTCCACTTTCAATAAGCTTTTTTAACTCAGAATAAGGGACATTTTTATTTACTTCATTGCCATTCAATGCCCCGCCAAAAGAACCATTGCCATCAAAAAATCCCTTAAAAATAATTATCATTACAATTGCAAAAATCGCAAAAATAAAAATGGGATTTTTGTTAAAAAAATTATTACCCTGCGGATTACCCTTATTATTTGGGGTATTATTATTCATTACTTATCCTTTTTTATTATTTTTATATACAAAACTACACCACTCATTAATTTGCATTTCATCAATGAGTTCCAAATCTTGAAATTTTTCTTTAATTCTTGTTGAATATTTATCTAAAATTCCTGACAAAATAAGTATAGCATTATCTTCTAAATGGTTTTTAATATCTTTTTCTAAAATTAAAATCACATCTGCAATGATATTTGCAACAATTAGATTATATAAACCATTTGCTTTATCTATAGATCCACACCAAGCCTTGTGAAAATCGACACCATTTAATCTTGCATTTTCTAAAGAACTATCAATAGCCAACTCATCAGTATCACAAATTTCAACATTACAGCCAAACTTTGCCATAATAATACCCAAAATTCCACTACCACAACCAAGATCTAAAGCTCTTAATTTATTTTTAGAAAATTTTTGTAAAAATTTTACACAAGAATATGTGCTTTCGTGATGTCCCGAGCCAAAGGCTAAGGCTGGATTAATCTTTATATTTATAAAATTCTTTTTTTCTTCTTGCCAAGTGGTATGGATGTAAACATTATCCACTAAAATAGGTTTTATGCCTTTTTTATATTCTTGTATCCAGTCCTTGTTTTCTTTCTCTACAAGACTTAAATTAGAAATAATTTTATGGTTTAAATTGAAAGTAGTTGTAAGTTTTTGAGCAAATATTTCAAGCGCCCATGAAAGCTCTTCTAAACTCTCATGGGATCTAATGTAAACACCATTATCTTTCTCTTCTATGGCTTCTATACCTAAATCAAAAGCAAAATCAAGAAATAAATTTTTATACCGCTCTTCTACGATAAAGAACAATTCGTAATATTTTTTTTGCATTTAGAATTTTAAAAATCAGCCTTTACTCAGCTGCACCTTCTCCACTTCCTGTTCCTAAAACATCTTCAAGTTTTTCCTTTAAAACTTGTGGAGTAAAAGGTTTTACAATATAGTTATTTACGCCAGCTTTTAAAGCAGTAATCACTTCAGCTTTTCCGCCCTCAGTTGTAACCATGATAATAGGCATATCTTCATATTTTTTCTCTGCTCTTACTTTTTTTACCAACTCCAAGCCATTCATTTCTGGCATATTCCAATCTGTAATTAAAACTTTTACATCTTCATTTTTAGTTAATAAATCCCAAGCTTCAACGCCATGCTCAGCTTCTAAAACATCATCGTGTCCAAGTCTTGTTAGGGTATTTTTAATAATCCTTCTCATAGTAGAACTGTCATCAACAACTAACAATTTCACAATTTCGTCCTTTCAAAGTTTTTATAGTTTTATTTTACCCTTTTTAGCCTTATTAATCAAGCTAAAAAATTTTAAAAAACAGCATTATATCATCTTTTACTTAAATTTTTACTCAAATATTATTATTTTTATACTTAACCGTAAATAAATATACACTTAAACCCAAAAGAAGTAAGCTCACTCCACCGATAAGATAAATCGCATAAATCATCTGAGAAAGATCACCAATAGCAAGTTTAAATACCAACATCAAAGCTTCTATAGCTAAAGCAATGATAATAGAACCCAAAAATCTCACCATAGTTTTTTGAATTCCACCTTCTTCTTTTTTTGTCCTTCCTAATACTTCTTGTTCGATCAAAGTTTTTGCCAAATCAAAAATAGCTAAAGCTAAAGTTATAGCGATGGTACTTTCAAACATATGTTCTATACCTATAGCTTGATTATCAAAAAGACTAAAAAAACCTTTTTGAAATAAAAAACAAGTAATCACAAATAAAACCAGTGCGAAGCAAAAATATACCAAACGACTAAATTGAGTAAAAACAAATTCAAATTTTCCTGCTTGAATAATCTTTAAAATATCTTCAAGCTTGATATCAATACAAACAACAAAAAGCAAGTTATTTTTATCATCGTAAATTGGCATAGAAGCTGTCACACAAAGCTCATTATTTAAAACCGAAGGATAAGGATCACTCAAAACACATCGTCTTAATTTTACAGCTCTATAAAAATAAGAACGAGTACTTCTATCCTCACCCTGCCCTATTTCATGAGCCTTATTTAGGGAAATCGCATTTTCTATTTGCATGCCTGAAATATCTAAAATATACAAAGCATCAAAAACAACAACTTCATGGGCTATTTTATCCAAAGCTGTTTTAATCGTTTCAAGGTGAATGTCAGGAAGTTTATTGGGCAGATTTCTTGTTAAAATATAACTCATATAAGCTCTAGCACGATAGCGGTTATCTTCAAATCTATGTATATCTTTTATATACATTATACACCTTCTTTATTGTGTTTAAATTCAGGTACAATCTTTAATAAAGCCTCTGAAATATCTTCACATATTTGTAAATTTTCTATCTCTTTATTAAGCCAATTAAGATCAACCTTCTCATTCTTTGCTACAAAAATACTCTCATATTGTGTTTTAGCATCATTTTCATCAATCAAAAGCTCTTCATAAAGCTTCTCACCTTTTCTTAAGCCTGTGATTTTAATTTCTAAATCATTGCGATTAGAAAGTAAAAGCATTTTTTTAGCTAAATCTATGATTTTCACAGGCTTACCCATATCCAAAACAAAAAGTTCTCCCCCTTTTGCGATAGCTCCAGCTTGTAAAACAAGTTGCACTGCCTCAGCCACAAGCATAAAATAACGCACTATATCAGGGTGCGTTAAAGTTAAAGGCTCATTATTGGCAATTTGTGCTTTAAATTTCGGTATCACACTACCACTAGAACCTAAAACATTACCAAAACGCACACAAGCAACTTCAAAATTTTCATCACTCATACTTAAAGTATAAAGCTCGCAAACTCTCTTAGTGCAACCCATAATATTTGTTGGTCGTACTGCTTTATCTGTACTTATCATCACAAATTTAGCTACTTTGTTTTCTTTAGCACTATCGCATAAAATTTTAGTTCCTAAAATATTATTGATTACTGCTGAATGTGGATTTTGTTCGCAAAGAGGCACATGTTTATAAGCGGCTGCATGTAAAATAAGCTCGGGTTTATAAGTTTTTAATACCTCATCTAAACTTTGCTTATCTAAAATACTCAGTAAAATAGGAGTAATTTTTTCTTTATATAAATTTAAATCATCATTGATCTTATAAAGATTATACTCACTATGATCAACCATGATAAGATGCTTAGCACCAAATTTAATACATTGCTTACAAAGTTCACTGCCTATAGTTCCACCTGCTCCACTTACCAAAACTACCTTATCTTTTAAAAAAGCCGCCACAGCACTATCATCTAAATCTTTTGGTTTTCTAGCAAGCAAGTCTTCTATACTGATATCTCTTGCTTCGTTTCTTGTAAAAGAAAATATTTTTACATCGCAAATACCATAAGCTACAAGTTCTTCAAAAAGTTTTTTAAGCTCTTCTTGTTCAAGTCTTAAAGCAATAATAGCAGTTTTTACCCCTTGTTCTACATAAGATTTTATTTTTTCTTTTTCTTCTACAATAAATTTATCACAATAAGTCCCTATAAGCTCTTTTCTCGCATCAACTACGCCTACAGGAAAAAGCCCTAAAGAACCTTCTTTTGCACCTTTTAACAAATGCAAAGCCTTAGAAGTTGCCCCTACTACAATACAAGGAGTTTCTTCTTCTTTCATTCTAGAAGGTTTAAAATCCACAAGCATTCTTTTGCTAATTCTTAAAGTACCTATAAACATATAAGAAAGAACAAAATCTATCACAATAGCACTTCTTGGAAAAGGATTAAAAAAATCACTAAAAAAATAAAAAATAAGAAAAAAACAAAACTCAGCTAAAAGCAAAGCGATAAAAATTTTTCTTGCTTCATTGAGAGAAAAAAATCTCCAAGCTACTTTATAAATTCTAAAAACAAACAAAAATGAAAGTTTTAAAACAAGCAAAATAATAGCAGAAACCATCATGCCATGATAAAAAATACTCGGAATATCTCCACTAAATCTCAAAGAAAAAGCCAGATAAACACTAAGTAAAATTAAAACAATATCTGAAGTTAAAAAAAATGCTAATCTTTTGCTTTTATAAAAAATCATTTTAAGCCTTTATGCTCTTTAAGATCAGTTTTGAAATTTCATAAACATCATCTTTACTCATCGCCGTACCACTTGGCAAACAAATTCCTTTTTGGAAAAATAACTCACTATTGCCATTAAGATAAGCCTTAGCTCCTTTAAATACTTCTTGAGTGTGCATAGCTTTCCATAATGGTCTTGTTTCTATTTGTTCATTTTTCAAATCTTCTATGAGTTTTGAAATTTTTGGATGCAAAGTAATATTTTTTTGACTGATATTTATATCTTTTTGACAAGCATTAAGTTCATTTTTATCAAAATCAATCAAAGCTGTACTTAACCAGCGATTACTTCTTGAATTTTCTAATTCATCTAAAAAGCTAAAATACTCTCCTAAAAATTCTTTATACCACTCATAAATTTCTCTTTTTTTAAGCACTCTTTGTTCTAAAACCTCCATTTGCGCTACGCCAATAGCTCCTAAAACATTGCTTAAACGGTAATTATAACCATAATCTAAATGTTCATAATGCAAACAATTTTCCCTAGCTTGAGTGCTGTAAAATCTTGCTTTTTCAATCTTTTCTTTATTTTTTCCTATAAGCATACCTCCACCTGAAGTGGTGATGATTTTATTGCCATTATAAGAATAAGCTCCAAATTCTCCAAAAGTTCCTAAAGCTTTATTCTTATAAAAACTTCCTAAAGCTTCAGCAGCATCTTCGATTAAAACAATTTCATTTTCTTTACAAATTTCAACAATTTCATCCATTTTAGCCGCATTGCCATAAAGATGAGTTAAAATCAATGCTTTTGGTTTTTTTTCGCATTCTTTAATGGCAAGTTTTAACAAATCTACATCGATATTATAAGTTTCATCACAATCTATAAATACAGGTTTTGCTTTAAGATAACAAATAGGCGCCACTGAAGCGATAAAAGTAAAAGAAGAAGCCAAAACAATATCATCTTGTTTTACCCCTGCCACCCTTAAAGCTAAATGCAAAGCTGCTGTAGCTGAATTTAAAGCTAAGGCATTTTCACTTTTGCTATAATCTTTTACACTTTGCTCAAAGCGATTTACAAATTCACCCAAAGGTGCTATATAATTGCTTTTGAAAACTTCTTCTATATATTTTAATTCATTACCGCCCATATGCGGAGGAGAAAGAAAAAATCTCATGATTTATCCTTTGTATAAAACAAAATTTTTATAAATTAACTCTATTTTACCTAAAAAAATTTACAAAGAATCAAACAAAAATCTTTTTATAATCATTTCATATTTTTCTTTTTGCAGGCACTCCCACAAAAACACCTTTTTCATTTTGGCTTTTAACCAAAGTTGCTCCACCACCCAAAATACTATCATCTGCTAAGCTTAAATTAGGCAAAACACAAGAATTAATCCCTAAAAAACAATTTTTACCGATTTTTACATTGCCCGCACATTTAGCCCCCACACTCACATGAGAAAATTCCCCTATCACGCATTCATGTTCAATCACGCTTGAAGTATTTAAAATCACGCCTTTTTCTATTTTGGCTTTAGCATTAACTACTACATAAGGCATGATTAAAATTCCTGCATTTTCTTCCACACTTGCACTAGAACTTATAAGCGCGCTTTTATGAATAAGATTAACGATTTTAAAGCCATTTTCTAAAATTTTTTGATAAATCTTTTTTCGAATTTCATTGTTTCCTATGGCTATAAAAAAATCATATTTAGGTAAGGTGCTTTCAAATTTCATTCCTTTAAAATCATCTAAAAAAATACATTCTTTATAACCCATATTTTTAGCCACATCTTCACAAACAAGCCCATGACCACTAGCACCATAAATATAAATTTTTTCAGTTCTTGCCATTAAATTTCTCTGTTGTAACATGGCCTTCTTTGCTTACCCCACTTCGTTTTAAAACCTTTAAGGCTGTTAAAAATATGATTTTTAAATCAAGTAAAAAAGAAATATTTTTCACATAATACACATCAAGTTCGAATTTTTTCTGCCAAGAAATAGCATTTCTTCCATTTACCTGCGCCCATCCTGTTATACCTGGACGCACTTTATGACGCAATTTTTGCTCTTCATTATAAAGGGGTAAATACTCAACCAAAAGAGGCCTAGGTCCCACAAAACTCATATCCCCTTTTAAAACATTAAAAAGTTGCAAAAGCTCATCCAAACTTAAGCTTCTAACAATTTTTCCAAAAGCTTTCAAACGCAATTCATCGCTCAATAACTCACCCTTTTCATCTCTTTCATCACTCATGGTTTTAAATTTATAAATTTTAAAAATTTTTTCATCTAACCCAGGGCGATTTTGGGTAAAAATTACACTTCCTTGAGTGATTTTTAAAAGTAAAGCAGTGATTAAAATCACCGGAGAAAAAAGTACTAAAAGCACTAAAGCTAAAATAAAATCAAAAATTCTTTTAAAAACTTTTTCATACATTCTTAATTACCCTATCATAAAGTTTTAAATAACGCTGTGCGATATTATTTTCATCGTATTGCAAAACATCTTGGGCGGCATTTTTAGCTAAATTTATTCTTAATTTTTCATCTTCTAATAAAAGTGAAATTTTTTCGCTTAAATCCTTGGCATCTTTTGTTTTTGCCCAAAGTCCATCATAAGCATTAGAAATAGCCTCCACACAACCTTCGCAGTCACTTACCACTATAGCCTTACCACAAGCTTTTGCCTCCAAAACACTTACAGGAAAGCCTTCTTTATAGCTTGGTAAAACAAAAATATCACAATTTTGCAAAAGCTCGACTATATCACTTCTAGCACCCAAATAATGCACCACACCCAAGTTTAAAAACTCCAAACTTGCACAAGAAGGATTTTCATCTCTTCCACCAACTAAAACAAAATTTGCTTTGTCTTTTAGCATAGCAGCACTTTCATAAAATTCTTTTACACCTTTATGCCATAAAGCTCTTGCTATCATAAGCACAATGGGTTTTTTATCTATGTTTAAATTTTTCCAAAAAAGCTCTTTTTTTTCCGATTCTACATAAATAGGAAAAAATTTTTTTAAATTGATCCCTACAGATTTTATCACACAAATTTTATTTTCCTTAAGTCCTAAATTCCGCATAAACTCAGCATTACTTTCATTGACAAAAATAAATTGGTGTGCAAATTTAAAACTTAATTTATAAAGATTATTAATAACAAAACGCACTAAATTTGCCTTAAAACCTTGATCTATATAAAAAGATCCCAAGCCTTCTACCAAAGCAAAACGATAAGGAATTTTTGCCCATTTTGCTGCTAAAATTCCAAAGGTATTGCTTTTGTGTGCCGCACTTTGAATAAGATCAAGATTTAAATTTTTCAAAACCTTAGCAAGATAAAAAAAATTCTTTAAAACCACAAAAGGATTTAAGCTAGCTCTTGAAAGCTCATAAACAATTACTTTTAAGCCAAGATCTCTAAGTTTTTGCGTGTATTCATCTTGTGGCACTATAACAAAAACTTCATCTTTTCTATCTTTTAATGCTTTTATAATAGGCATTCTAAAATGATAAATACTTGCTCCTGCATGAGATAAAAATCCTATTCTCATTTTCAACCCTTAAATTTTAAGTTTAAAAACCTTAGCATCTCTAGAATTAATCACCAAGTCAAATAAATTCTTATCATAATTTCCTAAAAAAAACATTTGCACATAAGCACTATTAAACATGGTTTTATCCATTAAAATAAATTGTGCGTAAGGAATAGCACTATCCTTTAAATAAAAAATATAAAACTGAGCCTTATCATCGATTGGAGTGATTTTGTATTCACCTTGTTTAATAGAATTAATCTCTACGATACTATTTACAGAAACCACATTATCACCTATTTTAAAACTTCTAAAATCATCGCTTAAAACCACTCCGTTGCTAAGATAAATTTCTCCATTTTTAACATCAAGTGGATAAGCTGTGCTAAAGGTAAAAGGTTTATCCAAAACCCCTGTATCTAAATTAATAAAAGAAAAACTAGCCACCGTAGAAAAAATCAAAGACATTCTAGCAGGCATATAAAGATAAATATCACGAGTTTTTGGCGTATCGATTTTAAAATCAGGTTTTGATAATGAAGCTAGAAACAAATCCACATTGCTTTGATTATAATCTTTCATCATGGCTTGTAAAATGTCTGTTTTTAAAATATCATTTTGCGGAGCATAAAAGCTTTTTTCTGTATATTCTACACTAAGTCTTGCCATATTAGCTGCAGCTTGTTCATCTTTGCTTAAAGCAAAAGAAGGGAAAAAATTATCCCTACCTAAATGCTTTCCACCATCTACTAAAGTTTTCACATCGCTATAATAACGCACAGGATAACCATAATCCCACCAAGTTACCACATAATCTTCTCTATTGGCTATATTTTTTAATTGATTTAATAATGATGCTTCATTTTGAGAAAAAACTGTTGGTGCTTTATAGTTGTAAATATGAATAAATACTGGAGCTAAAGTCAAAATAGTTGCAAAAACAATACAAATATTTGAAGTTAATTGGCTATATTTTTTAACCAATATAGCCTTAAACTCGCTCAATAAAAAACCAAATCCTAAAGCCATTACAGGTACAGAATAAATGGTAAATCTAAGCCCCCCTTTTAAGGCTAAAAACCCAAGCACCAATATAGGTAAAGCCATAACCATACTTTTATGTTTTCTCAAAAGCCATACAAAACCAAACAAAGAAAACAAGAAAACAATTTCACTACCACTAATTCTTCGCATAAATTCGCTAAGATCTACATTTTCAACTTCTTGTATGGTTTGATTGACATTAAAATACATAAAGCCCTGTGTTAAATTCGCACTTTCATCACTTCTAAAAATATAAAATTTAAGCTGATAAAGTATGGGATCAACCCCACCGCTTAAAATCAAAAATATCAAAGTTACACTAGCTAAAATTCCTATAATCATAAAATTTAAGCGTTTTTGCTCTAAGGCGAATAAAGCAAAAAGTATTACTATAATGGCACTTTGATAAAACCATGCTATATTTGAAAGAGTAAGAGAAGACAAAATCACAGCTATATAAAAAATCTTTTCTTTTCTATGAAAAATAAGTGTATAAATTAAAAAAAGTCCAATTAAAGCTACATTTAAAGTATAACTTGAAGGATACCACCAAAGATAAATTCCTATAAATAACGGCAAGGCAATCAATGAAAAAAAGTCTTTTTTTAAAATCATTCTTACCATAAAAAATAAAATAAACATAGGTAAAACAATTACCAGCATATCCGTATCATAATACCCACTCATAGTGCGATTATAATAACTGTTTGCTATGCTTGCTAAAAGAGCAGCTACAAAGCCCATTAAAGGACGTTTGTATTCATTAGCTAGCAAAATAATAGGAATCACCACCAAAGAAGATAAAAAAGTACTCATATATAAAATGATACTTTCAAAAGAAAAAGGTGTGACTTTATAAAGCCAATAAGTAAGCGCGGATAAAGAAGATCCATAATAACTCAAATCATTAGGCTGATGAAAACCTGCTATCATATCTCTTGCGCCCTCAGCAAAGGCATAGCCATCGTTTGAAATGATCATTAATTGATTATTGAAAAAATACTCATTAAACTCACTTGCCCACCAAACCCAATAAAACCTGCAAAATACACTAAAAACATAAGCTAATATAACCATCGCAAACAAAACTAAATAAGGGTTTTTTAAATACTCTTTTTTCAACATCTTTTATCCTAATAAATATTTCAAAGCATCACGTGCAATTTTTACTTTATCAAAAGCCTTAGCCCTAGTTTTAGCCTTATTTTTATACGCTTTTCTTAATTTATCATCTTCAAGCATAGTCTTTAAACCCTGAAACATGGAGTTTTCATTATCTACTTCTACTAAAAGTCCAAATTCATCATCTCCAAAAAGCTCTCTTGCACCACTTTTATGATCAGTGCAAACTACCGCACAAGAACAAGCTAAGCTTTCAATTAAAACATTTGAAAAACCTTCAAACACAGAAGCAAAAGCAAAAAATTCACATTTAGCCATGTATTTATAAGGATTATTATCAAATCCTAAAAGCAAAATCTTTTCTTCTAAATTTAATTCTTTAATCAAAGCTAAAAGCTCATCTTTAAGCACACCTTCACCTAAAATCACAAGCTTTAAATCTGTTTTCAATCTCGCATAAGCACGAATTAATAAAGCATGATTTTTACCTTTATCAAGCCTGCCTACACTTAAAATAAATTTATCTTTTAAAGCTATATCTTCAAGAGCTTTTTGCTCTATGTTTTCTAAATCGATGGCATTGTATAAAATTTCACATTTTTTTGGATTTATACTAAAATTTTGCACTAAATCTTCTAAATTTCCTTTAGAATTAGGCAAGATTAAATCAGCCCTTGGATAAAGTAAAGAAATTAAAAATTTATTTGCCAAAGAATTAAAATTATTTTTCATATACATCACACTTGGTGTAGTGCATTCATTGATCACAAGGCGAGTTTTGTTTCCAAACATTCTTGCCATTAAAGCTATATAATTAGGTCGATTTAAAAAAACAAATTCTGTATCAATGCCTAAATTTCTGCAAAGTTTTTTGTATTTTAAAGCCAAAAAAGGTAGTTTTAAAAATTTCAAAATAGGATTTTCACTAGGTTTTGAACATTCTAAAAAATGAATTTGACACTCTGGAATTTCATAAGAAATTTTATCATTCATCAAGATCAAATGCACTTCAAATTTCAAACTTAAAATAGGCAATAAAGTCGCCACAACTCTTTCAGCACCACCACTTCCTAAAGAATAAATAAAAATGCCTAATTTTTGCATAAAGCCACCCGAATTTTTGATAATTTTTCAATCATATTATTTGGAATTATACTTAAAATGAGTAATATCAAAGCAGGAGCGTTGATTTTTATACTCAGGCTTTTAAACAAACATTTATAAAGAGCTTTATAATTTTTTGCAAGTTTTGCATAATAAGCTGCCATTTTATAATAACTCGCACAAGTTTTTTTATAATCTTCATCCTTACTCATTCTAAGTTCATTTTCTAAAATTTTAGCAAGCTCTAAATATCCCAAATACACTCTATAAGCATTTTTACTCGCCCCTAAAGTCACGCTATCTTGCCTATAAATCCTATAAATCCTAAAAGCTTTATGGATATAAAAACTTTTTTCCTTGTATAAATTTACCCAAAGGGTGGCTTCATTGCCATAAAATTCTTCATTAAAACGCTTGTTTTCAAGTAGAGATTTTTTAAAAACAGAAAAAAACTCTCCGCTAAATTTAGCCATTAAAAAATCTTTTTTAGAAATTTCGCTATCTTTTTCCAAGCCCTTGCCGCTAAATTCCTTGCTTAAATTTCCTTCTTTTTCTATCAAACAATTTCCAAAAACATGAGCATAACCCTCATTTGCTTTTTGCATCAAGGTACTTAAAGCCCCAGATAAAAGCTCATCATCATCATCTAAAAAAGTTACAAACTCGCCACTTGCTTGATCTAAGCCATTGTTTTTATTGCCATTTGGACCTTGTTTGTAATTTTGATTTAAAAAATACTTAATGCGATCATCATCTTTTTGTAAATTTTGCACCACACTTTTAGTATCATCACTAGAATTATCATCACTTATAATAATTTCTAAATCTTTAAAATCTTGATTTTGTATGCTTTTAATAGCCTTTTCTAACAAAACTTGACGATTAAAAGTTGGTACTACAACAGAAAGTTTAGGCATTTTTAACCTCGGCTATAAGCTTAAGCCATTCTTCTTTGATATGAGAAATTTCAAAGTCTTTACACCTTTGTTTGGCATTATTTACAAGTTCTTTTCTAAAATTTTCATCATTTAAAACAAGTTCAAGTTTTTTAGCAAGTGCTATTTCATCATCACAACCTACCAAAAGTCCATCATGATTATCTTTGATCAAATCCTTAGCACCATTATAATAAGAACTTGAAATTCTACAAACCTCAAAATACAAACTTTCAATTAAAACCGTTGGCAAACCCTCTACAAAAGAACAAAGGCAAAGTGCTTTTGCTTTTTCATAAAGAGTCTTGACATTTTCAACGCGTCCTAAAAAATCAACTTTTATTCCTAAAGATTTTACCTTATATTCAAGTTCTTGCCTTAACTCTCCATCTCCTGCTATAACAAATTTATAATTTTCTTGCAAATTTTTATCCAAATGCACTATAGCTTTTAAAAACATTGCAGGGTTTTTGTTGTAATCTAAACGCCCTATAAAAAGAACCAAATTTTCCTTTTCAAAACTAGAATCAAAAGGAATCTCATCGCTAAAATGACAAGGGTTTAATAAAAGCTTAACCCTTTTTACAAATCTTTCATAATATACCTTATCACTGCTTCCAAGCACACTTAAAGCATCACAAAAAGGATAACTTACCCTTCTTAAAAAACGCCAAATTTTAGGTTTTAAATACGCCTCATTGCTATGCTCACTTATAATGAGTGGAGTTTTAAGCCCTATTTTCGCAGCAATACAAGCAATATTAGTCGTATCCAAAAAAGAAATAAAAACATCAGCCTTACTTTCTTTTAAAGCCTTTCTTAAAGCAAAAAATTTCTTAAAACGACTTGCGATTTTATGATAAAGCGTGTCAAATCTAAATTGTTCTAAACTTGTAACTTTAACTTCATTTTCAAGCTTATAAAAAGATTCTCCTGCATGAAATTTAATAATACTTACTTCATGCTCTTTACAAAGTGCATTAGCCAAGGTTACTAAAACACGCTCAGCGCCTCCTGAATTTAAAGTTGCGATAATAAAGCTTATTTTCATTATTTCTCCTCCTTAAGCTTACCGTGTTCTAAACGATAAACCTTATCACATTGCGTTATCGTAGAAAGGCGATGTGCGATAATAATCATGGTTTTATCTTTAGAAATTTTATAAATTTCATCCATGATTTTTGCTTCACTTTGAGTATCAAGCGCAGAAGTTGCTTCATCAAGCACTAAAATTTCAGGCTCTAGATATAAAGCTCTTGCTATAGCTATGCGTTGTTTTTGTCCCCCGCTTAAATTACTCCCCCCATCACCTACTTTTGTTTGCACTCCTTGAGGTAAATTTTTTATAAAATGCTCTAAATTTGCTTGTTTGATAACCCTGTTAAGTTTTCCTTCATCAACCGCATCTGTAAAAGTGATATTTTTAGCTATGCTATCATTAAAAAGATAGATATTTTGCGGAATATAGCCTATTTTTTGGCGATAATTTTTTGCATTACTTGCATTTAATTCTTGCTTATCAATTAAAATTTGCCCTTCTTTTGGTTTTAAAAGCCCTATGATAAGATCTACTAAGGTACTTTTTCCACAACCACTCTCCCCTATAAAAGCGATTTTTTCGCCTTTTTTAATGTTTAAATTAAGATTTTTAAATAAATGTTTTTTTCCCTCATAACCAAAGCTAAGATTGCAAATTTTAAGCTCTTGATTAAAGCTTAATTTTTCCTCGCCCAAATTTTCTTCTTCTTGTCTTAAATTTTGATAAATAATATCCAAAGAAGAATGATAATAAAGCAAATCATGATAACTTGTGATAATACGATTTGCGCTTGGCATTAAGCGATAAAGCGCTAAGACAAAAATAGAAATCGTGGATAAAATACCTGAAATATCACTTTCATTTTTCAAAACCAAAAATACCACGATAAAAACAAGTATGCAAAAACCTATTCCTTCAAGATAAATTCTAGGCACTGCAGCTACGCTTTCATTGGTAATATTCGCTTTAGAAAAAGCTTCACTTTGTGCTTTAAAAAGGCTTAACACTCCATCTTCTTTGGTTTTAAGCTTGATAAATTTGAAATTATTTAAATTTGTATTTAAAATTTCGAAGAAATTTTTCATCGCTTCTTCACGTTTTAGTCCTGCTTTTTTAATGATAGGACTTAAAATTTTCACTAAAATAAAGGCATTTAATACCATAAAAATACTTAAAAATAAAGTGATTTTATAATTAATCAAAAGCATTAAAGCATAAAGCAAAAGCACTACAAAAATTTCACTCATCAAAAGTAAAAATGATGAAATCATAGTGCTTAGATTATAAACTTCCCCTGTAATGGACTTTAAAATTTCAGATTGATTTTTTTGAGTAAATTTTTCATAATTAATATTTAAAAATTTAGAAAAAACCTTATAAGCAATCGCGTGATAACGCCCTTTAGAAAATCTTGCCAAAAGATGAAAATAATACGCATTTAACAAAGCTCTAAACACATAAAAAACAATAAGCCCCACTCCAAAATAAACAATGATTTCAAAAACAGGGATATTAAGATATTCTTTTAGGCTGATTAAATATTTATTACGATCAAAATAAGAAAAATCACTAGCCAAAGTGATAAAAGGCATTACCAAAGAAATTGCAAAAGTTTCTATAAAAGAAACAAATACTGAAAAAACAAGCAAGAAAAATAAAAAATTTTTATCTTCCTTGCTTAAAATAAAAAAAAGTTTTTTTAACACTGTTTTTCCCAATCAAAAGCAGATTTACAAATAAGCTCTAAATCATCATATTTAGGCTGCCAAGAAGTAAGATTTCTGATTTTACTTGCATCAGAAATCAACACACTAGGATCGCCCGCACGGCGTGGGGCAAGTTCTACTTTAAAATCCACTCCGCTAACTTTTTTCATCGCTTCAATCACTTCTTTTACACTAAAACCATGTCCATAACCTACATTAAAAACATTGCTTTCATTCTCTTGTAAATAATCCAAAGCCGCTAAATGCGCGCTTGAAATATCATCTACATGGATAAAATCTCTTATGCAAGTACCATCTTTTGTATCATAATCATCGCCAAATATGAAAAGTTTATCACGTTTTCCTGCGGCACATTCAGCTGCAACTTTTATAAGCAAAGTCGCTTTTGGATAGCGTTGTCCTAAAGTATAATCCATGCAAGCACCTGCAACATTAAAATATCTTAAAATACAATGCTTAAATTCAGGATTTGCCATACTTGCATCACGCAAAACTTCTTCGCTCATAAGCTTACTACGACCATAAGGATTAATAGGCGCTAAAGGGCTTGTTTCGCTCACAACAGGAGTTTGTGGTTCGCCATAAGTGGCTGCCGTTGAAGAAAATATAAATTTATTCACTCCAGTTTGCAAACAAGTTTCGATGAGATTTGTTGTATTAACAGTGTTGTTCATATAATATTTTAAAGGGTTTTGCATACTTTCAAAAACTTCAATGCTTGCTGCAAAATGCACAATAGCGTCAAATTTTTCTCTCTCAAACAATGCTTTTACACCTTGAAAATCACTTAAATCTTGTTCAAAAAATTTAAAAGCTCTTATTTTTTGCAAATCTTCTATTGCGATTTTAGAGCCCTTAGAAAGATTATCTAAAACACAAATTTCATGATCTGTTTTTAAAAATTGTCTTAAAGTATGAGAACCAATATAACCTGCGCCACCGCTAATAAGAATTTTCATCATCATTCCTTTTTTTAAAAATGTCAAAAATAAATTTTAATATATTTTCTTAAATACTTAAGATCGAACTTTTGAAATTTCACTCTCACAAGCTTTTGCAAAAACTTCTGTATAAGAACGATCTGATTTTTTTTCACGCAAAAAATCTCTCATATAAGAAAGAAAATCAACATAATCTTCTTCACTAACATTACCTTTAATAAATTCATATTTTAAAAAAAGCATATAGGTATTTAAAACATCACTTTCACAATATTCGTGAATTTTTTCAAGTTCATTTTCATAAAAAAGTTTCATCACCTCATCGCCATGCACATCATATTTTCCTGGCAAACCCACCATAGAGCAAAGTGTATCAAGCTTTATTCCACGCCCATTAGATCCTAAGGATTCTAATAAATCACAATGTTTTAATTCTGAAAATCTTGTTTTATAATTATTCCATTTATCGCTTTGAGTATCTAAATAAGTTGCTGCTTTTAAATTGTATTTTAAAGCCCTTAAAACAAGAGCAGGCATATCGAAATTTTTACCATTAAAGCTGACTAATTTTGGCTCATAATTTTCTATAAAATTAAAAAAATTCTCAATCATTTCTTTTTCATTTTGCCCATCAATTTTATTTACTTTGATAAATTTTCCAAAATTATCACTTAAAACCGCACAAATACTGATGATTTTATGATAAGGCAAAGGCAAAAACTCACTCCCGCTTTGTTCTTTTTGCCACTGAAGTGCTTTTAAACTTACTTCTAAATCACTTCCTTCAAAACCTAAAGTTTTACGGATAAGCTCAACATCTGGCACACTCTCACAATCAAAAACACAAATATAACCTTCATTTTTTGCCATTTTTTAACCTTTTTTTAAATAATTTCGCTAAAATCATAGCAAAAATTTTAAAATATTAGGCTTTTAATGAAAATAGCAATTGTTCGTTTGTCAGCACTTGGTGATATTATCCAAAATGCCGTGGTTTTGCAATTTATCAAAAATTTTAAAAAAGATATAGAAATTCATTGGTTTGTAGATGAAAAATTTGAAGGCATACTTAAAAACCATCCTTTAATAGACAAACTCTATGCCCTGCCCTTAAAAGACAAAAAAATTTTAAAAAGCCTAAAAATTCTTCTTAAAGCAAGAAAAAACAACTATAATGCAGTAATAGATCTACAAGGGCTTATAAAATCTGCTATTGTAAGTCGAATTTTAAGTAGAAATAATTTTGGTTTTGATAAAAATAGTCTTAAAGAAAGTTTTGCTCATAATTTCTACAACCAAAAACTTGAGTTAGATTACAATGAAAATGTATTTGTAAGATACTTAAGTCTTACCTCCTTTATGTTAAATACTGATTTTAATGTCAAAAATTTAGCCTTTAAACAAGATATTTTTAGCGTAGATGAAAATTTAAAACAACTCTTAAACAATAAACTCAAGCTCGACAAAAACGAAAAAAACATACTCATACACGTGGGTTCAAGTGTAGAAAATAAAATCTATCCTAAAACCAAACTTGCTATACTTTGCAAACTTTTAATCAATGAATTTCAACAAGCAAAAATTTGGCTCGCTTGGGGAAATGTAAAAGAATACGAATTTGCTAAAGAGGTTTTAAATCTTAGTGGTATTGATGAAACACATATAGAATTAGCGCCAAAATTCAGCCTTGAAGAACTAATGGCTTTTACAAAAATGATGGATCTTATCATAGGAAATGATAGCGGCCCAACACATTTGGCTTTTGCTTTAAATAAGGCATCTATTACGATTTTTGGTGCAACACCAAGCTACCGCAATGCTTTTCAAACTCATATCAATAAAATCATTGATGCAGGTAAAAAAATCCAAAATGCCAAGCATATCGATAAAAGTGATTTTTGTATCACGCGTATAGAAGAAGAAGATATCTTCAAACTTGCCAAAGGCTTACTTAATGAAAAATAGTGATAGAATATATCTTAGTCTTTATTATATTTTGAAATTTTTTGTTACTTTTATGCCTGAGTGTATCTTGCATTTTTTAGCTTTGATTGTAGCAAGAATCACTTTTTATCTTAACAAAAAACATCGCAAGATCATCGATATAAATTTGCAAATCTGTTTTCCTCAATACACTCAAAAAGAACGCGATAAACTATCTTTGAAAATTTATGAAAATTTTGCTCAATTTGGAATTGATTGTTTACAAAATCAAAACACCACCAAAGAAAAAATTCTCAATAAAGTAAATTTTATCAATGAAAATTTTCTTATAGACGCTCTAGCTTTAAAGCGTCCTATTATCTTCACAACTGCACACTATGGAAACTGGGAAATTTTAAGCCTTGCTTATGCAGCTAAATATGGTGCGATTTCTATAGTAGGGAAAAAGTTAAAAAGCGAAGTTATGTATGAAATTTTAAGTAAAAATCGCACCCAATTTAACATAGAGCTTATTGACAAAAAAGGCGGTATAAGACAAATGCTAAGTGCCCTAAAAAAGGGGCGAACTTTAGGAATTTTAACCGATCAAGACTGCGCAGAAAACGAAAGCGTAAGATTAAAATTTTTTAACAAAGAAGTGAATTATCAAATGGGAGCAAGCCTTATCGCACAAAGAAGCAATGCTTTGATCATCCCTGTTTATGCCTATAAAGAAGATGGTAAATTTTGCATAGAGTTTTTTAAAGCAAAAGATTCTCAAAATGCAAGTTTAGAAGAACTGACACTTTATCAAGCACAAAGTTGCGAAGAAATGATTAAAAAAAGACCTTGGGAATACTTTTTTTTCCATAAACGCTTTGCAAGTTATAATGAGGAAATTTACAAGGATGTAAAATGAATCTAAAGCAAATAAGCGTTATTATCATCGTAAAAAATGCTGAGCAAACTTTGCTTGAGTGCTTAAATTCTTTAAAAGATTTTGATGAAATTATTTTACTTAACAATGAAAGCACTGATAATACCCTAAATATAGCTAATGAATTTAAAAAAGATTTTGCTAATTTGCACATTTACCACAGTGCTTTTATAGGTTTTGGAGCTTTAAAAAACCTTGCTTTAAGCTATGCAAAAAATGATTGGATTTTAAGCATTGATGCTGATGAAGTACTTGAAAATGAGTGTATTAACGAACTTAAAAACTTAGAATTTGAAAAAGAAGATATCATTGCACTTAGTCGTAAAAATCTCTATAAAGGCGAATGGATAAAGGCATGTGGCTGGTGGCCTGATTATGTTTTAAGAATTTTTAATAAAAATTTCACTCGTTTTAATGATAATTTAGTACATGAAAGTCTTATTCTACCAAGCAATGCTAAAAAAATTTATCTTAAAAATGGATTAAAGCATTATGCATTTAGGGATATTTCTCACTTAATTGATAAAATGCAGCACTACTCAAGCCTTTGGGCAAAACAAAATATGCACAAAAAAAGTGGAGTTTTAAAAGCAAATTTAAGGGTTTTTTGGACTTTTTTTAGGAATTATTTTTTAAAAAATGGCTTTTTATATGGTTATAAGGGTTTTATAATTAGCGTTTGTTCTGCATTGGGAACTTTTTTTAAATACATGAAACTATATGAACTTCAAAGACAAAAACCACAAAGTTGCGCTTTAATAATAACAACTTATAATCAAAAAGAACGGCTTAAGCTCGTACTTGACAGTATCAAAAATCTAGCTTTTTTACCCAATGAAGTTTTAATCGCAGATGATGGTAGCAAAGAAGATACAGCAAGGCTTATTGAAGAATATCAAAAAGATTTTCCTTGTCCTTTAAAACACATTTGGCAAGAAGATGAAGGGTTTAAACTTAGTAAAAGTCGCAATAAAACTATAAAAAACGCTGATAGTGAATATATAATAGTTATTGATGGTGATATGATTTTGGAAAAAGATTTCATAAAAGAACATTTAGAATTTGCACAAAGAAAGCTTTTTTTACAAGGTTCAAGAGTAATTTTAAATAAAAAAGAAAGCGAAGAAATTTTAAACAAAGATGATTATCGTATAATTTTTAATAAAAAAGATTTTAAAAGTTCTAAAAATTCTTTTTTAGCTAAAATATTTTACAGTCTTTCAAAAAAAGATGAAAAAATCTTTAAAAAAACCACTCTTATTAAAGGTATTAGGGGTTGCAATATGAGTTTTTTTAAAGCTGATTTTGATGAACTTGATGGTTTTAATGAAAATTTTATTGGTTGGGGTAGAGAAGATAGTGAATTTGTTGCTAGATTTTTATTTAATAAAGGTATTTTTAGACGCTTAAAATTTAAAGCTATTGCTTATCATATTTATCACAAAGAAAATAGCAAAAAAATGCTTGAAAGCAATCATCAAATTTATTTAGATACCATCAAAAATAAAAAGATTTCTTGGAGATAAAACATGAAGAAAATAGGTGTAGTTATACCAATCTATAATGTAGAAAAATATTTAAGAGAATGTTTAGATAGTGTTATCAATCAAACTTATACTAACTTAGAAATCATACTTGTCAATGATGGTAGCACAGATGAACACTCACTCAATATTGCAAAAGAATATACCTTAAAAGATAAAAGAATAACTCTTTTTGATAAGAAAAATGGGGGTTTAAGTTCAGCTAGAAATATAGGTATAGAATACTTTAGCGGGGAATATAAATTAAAAAACAAAACTCAACATATAAAAGAAAATTCTTTAATAGAATTTCAATTGGATGGTAATAATCCTTATAATATATATAAAGCATATAAAAGCTCTCAAGCTTTTAATAATGAAAAAGATTTAACCAATTTTACTTACCCTAGTATAGATTATATTATATTCTTAGATAGTGATAATTATTGGGAATTAAATTGTATAGAAGAATGCGTTATAAGAATGAAAAATGTGGATGTATTGTGGTTTGACCATGATTGCACCTATGAAGACAATATAAAAAATAAGCACAAAAAAACAAGGATGGAAATTTTTGATTTTAAAAAAGAATGTATAATCACTCCAAAAGAATATGCAAATCGAGCATTAAGTGTAGGATCTAGAGATATTTCTTTTGGATGGAATGGAATGATTGATTTTAATTTTTTAAAGCAAATTAAACTTAAATTTATAAATTTTATTATCAATGAAGATATACACTTTGGGATAATTTTGTTTGCTAGTGCTAATAAAATTTATGTTTTATCACAAAAGTTGTATTTGTGTCGTTTAAGAGCAAACAGTATATCAAATCATGATAAGAAGATTACAAAAGCAAATGTGTCAGAGTATTTTAAAGATATATATGAAACTTTCGGGGAAAACGCTAAGGAAGCAAAAAATTATTTAAAAGCAGCAAGCAGGGTTATAACTGCTTTAAAATTGATAGAATTTTTTAAAGATCAAAAAAACGAAAATGCACTTGCTATAAAAGAAACATTTTTACCTTGCTATGCCAAAAAAGCTTTAATGATTAAAAAATTTAAAAAAGATCCTTTAAATTTAAAGGAACAATTAGTTTTAATTAAACCTTTTATTCAAACAAAACTTCCTTATGATATTTGGAAATTTTGGCAAAAAATAAAAAATATTTAATAATAAAAATATAAAAAATTAATTAATTTTTAGGTATAATCACTATAATTATAGGAGAAAATATTTTATATGCTATTTCAATCATACTTTGTGAAAATAATTTGCTTATTCATCCCTTTTAGAAAAATTAGACATAAAATAAAAAAAACATTTTTACTAAAAAACATACAACGAGATAAAATCGATTCTTATTTACCAAAAAAAACTCTTGTGCAAATTAATAAATACAACAATGAAGATTTAATTAAACTTAATAAAGCTATTATACGGGAGGGGCATAAAGGATATTTTAATTATGATGAAAAATCTAAAGATCCAAAATCTCCTTTGAATCCTTGGGCTTTTATACGAGTAAAAAATGAAGCTATTACCTTAAAAGCTTCTCTTGAAAGCATATTGCCTGCTATCCAAAGAGGTGTTATAGGATATAATGATTGTACCGATGGAAGTGAAGAAATAATTCTAGAATTTTGCAAACAATATCCTTCATTTATACCAATAAAATATCCTTATGAAATTCAAATTCAAAACCCAAAATCAGAAGAAAATAAACTCTATAGCTATTATAATTATGTTGCAAGTTTTATACCAAAAGATGAGTGGCTTATAAAAATAGATGTAGATCATATCTATGATGCTAAAAAACTTTATAAAAGCTTCTATATACCAAAAAACAAATATGATGTAGTTAGTTATTCAAGGGTTGATATTCACTATTTTAATGATAATTTTTTTCTTTGTAAAGATAATAATGGCAATATATTGAAAGAACCAGGAGATTGCTTGCTTATCAATAATTATAACTTAAAATGGAAAGAAGTATTAATTGACAGAATCAATAACAATTGGAAAAAAGCAACAAAACAAAGTTTTTCTTCAAATATACACTCTTTAGAGCAATTAAAGTATAAACACAGGATATTATTTCACACTGAATTAAATAATTATCATTTTCCTTTTTTAAAAAAACATAGAGCTCAAGATATTTATAAATATAATTGGATAAGTATTGAAGAATTTAAAAAATTCTATTTACAAAATATTAATCATAAAATAGAACCTTCTATGATTTCAAAAGAAACTCTAAAAAAAATATTCTTAACATTGTTTTAAAAATTTTTTATATTTAAATAAAATTTTTAAAGTTAAAATATTTATTTTAGCTAACAATGTAACCATTAATTTTGTTCTTTGTTTTTTATATATTTGAATATATAGCAAATATTTAATTAGCACATAAAGAACGCTACAATACTTGTTTAAAATATAATTTTGCCTTAAATAGTTTAAAACCAACTGCAACTCTTGAATATTATTTTTAACAAGCACTTCATTCTTAGTATTACAAATTGAATTATTATTAGGCACGTAATGATATAAATTACAGTTCATATATGCTATTTTTTGAGCTTGACTTAACATTGGATAATATAACAATACATCTTCAGCCATATTGATTTTAACATCTTTCTCGAGTCTTAAACTCGCAAAAGCTTCTAAATACAATTTCTTTCTTATAAGTTTCCCCCACATAGTCCAATATAAATTTTTCTTTGCAATAATTTTTTTCACAAACTCTTTTTTGCTATAAAAACCAGAATTAAAGTCAAACTTTTTATATGAAATAACATTACTTTCAACAATAGCATTGAAAAACACTAAATCAACTTCATCCTGTTCATCTAAAATTTTTATACACTCTTCACAAGCATTTAGTTCCAAATAATCATCAGGATCTAAAAACATTATATAAGGAGAGTTTGCTACTTTCACACCTTCATATCTTGCTCTTAAAAGACCTAAGTTTTTTTCATTGTGGATTATTTTTATTCTTTTGTCTTTTTTAGAGTATTCTTTGGCTATATTTATACTATTATCATTTCCACAATCATCAACTACAATTATTTCTATATCTTTAAAAGTCTGATTGATACAGCTTTCTATTGCCCTTGCTATATATTGTTCCACATTATAAGTTGGTAAGATGATTGAAATTTTAAACATATTTATTCCTTATTTTATTATAATTTAATTATAACATAAAATCTATTTTGATAAAATCGTTAAAAATAAATCTTGATGGAAAATAATCATGAAAAAAGTTATTATTGCTGGAAATGGACCAAGTTTAAAAGAAATTGATTATTCAAGGCTACCAAATGATTTTGATGTATTTAGATGTAATCAATTTTATTTTGAAGATAAATACTATCTTGGTAAAAAATGCAAAGCAGTGTTTTACACCCCTAATTTCTTCTTTGAGCAATACTACACTTTAAAACATTTAATCCAAAATCAAGAATATGAGACCGAACTAATTATGTGTTCTAATTACAACCAAGCTCATCTAGAAAATGAAAATTTTGTAAAAACTTTTTACGATTATTTTCCTGATGCTCATTTGGGATATGATTTTTTTAAACAACTTAAAGAATTTAATGCTTATTTTAAATTTCACGAAATTTATTTCAATCAAAGAATTACCTCAGGAATCTATATGTGTGCAGTAGCCATAGCCCTAGGATACAAAGAAATTTATCTTTCGGGAATTGATTTTTATCAAAATGGGTCATCTTATGCTTTTGATACCAAACAAGAAAATCTTTTAAAACTAGCCCCTGATTTTAAAAATGATCGCTCACGCTATATCGGACATAGTAAAAATACAGATATAAAAGCTTTAGAATTTCTAGAAAAAACTTACAAAATAAAACTATATTGCTTATGTCCTAATAGTCTTTTAGCAAATTTTATAGAACTAGCGCCAAATTTAAATTCAAATTTTATCATACAAGAAAAAAATAACTACACTAAAGATATACTCATACCTTCTAGTGAGGCTTATGGAAAATTTTCAAAAAATATTAATTTTAAAAAAATAAAAATTAAAGAAAATGTTTATTACAAGTTGATAAAAGATCTATTAAGATTACCTAGTGATATAAAGCATTATTTCAAAGGAAAATAAATGAAAGAAATAAAAATACAAAATATAATCATAAGTGAAGAAAAAGCACCCTTAGTCGTGCCTGAAATAGGCATTAATCATAATGGCAGTTTAGAACTAGCTAAAATTATGGTAGATGCAGCCTTTAGCGCAGGTGCTAAGATTATAAAGCATCAAACCCACATCGTTGAAGATGAGATGAGTAAGGCCGCTAAAAAAGTAATTCCTGGTAATGCAAAAATAAGCATTTATGAGATTATGCAAAAATGTGCTTTAGATTATAAAGATGAGCTAGCACTTAAAGAATACACAGAAAAATTAGGTCTTGTTTATCTTAGCACACCTTTTTCTCGTGCAGGTGCAAACCGCTTAGAAGATATGGGAGTTAGTGCTTTTAAGATTGGTTCAGGTGAGTGTAATAATTATCCGCTTATTAAACACATAGCAGCCTTTAAAAAGCCTATGATAGTTAGCACAGGAATGAATAGCATTGAAAGTATAAAACCAACTGTAAAAATCTTATTAGACAATGAAATTCCCTTTGTTTTAATGCACACGACCAATCTTTACCCAACCCCACATAATCTTGTAAGATTAAACGCTATGCTTGAATTAAAAAAAGAATTTTCTTGCATGGTAGGCTTAAGCGACCACACAACAGATAATCTTGCGTGTTTAGGTGCGGTTGCACTTGGTGCTTGTGTGCTTGAAAGACATTTTACTGATAGTATGGATAGAAGTGGCCCTGATATAGTTTGTTCTATGGATACAAAGGCTTTAAAAGAGCTAATTATGCAAAGTGAGCAAATGGCTATAATGAGAGGAAATAATGAAAGCAAAAAAGCAGCTAAGCAAGAACAAGTTACAATTGATTTTGCCTTTGCAAGCGTAGTTAGTATTAAAGATATTAAAAAAGGCGAAGTTTTATCTATGGACAATATCTGGGTTAAAAGACCTGGACTTGGTGGAATTAGTGCGGTTGAATTTGAAAATATTTTAGGCAAAAAAGCATTAAGAGATATAGAAAATGATACTCAGTTAAGCTATGAGGATTTTGCGTGAAAAAAATCCTTTTTATAACAGGTACTAGGGCTGATTATTCTAAGATTAAATCTTTAATGTACAGGGTGCAAAACTCAAGCGAATTTGAGCTTTACATCTTTGCAACAGGAATGCACTTAAGCAAAAATTTTGGCTATACAGTTAAAGAGCTTTATAAAAATGGCTTTAAAAATATTTATGAATTTATAAATTATGATAAATATTATCAAACCGATAAGGCTTTAGCTACTACAATTGATGGATTTTCAAGATATGTAAATGAGCTAAAACCTGATTTAATCGTAGTGCATGGAGATAGAATCGAGCCTTTAGCAGCAGCTATTGTTGGAGCATTAAATAATATCTTAGTAGCACACATTGAAGGTGGAGAGATTTCAGGAACTATTGACGATAGCTTGCGCCACGCTATATCAAAACTAGCACATATTCATTTAGTAAATGATGAGTTTGCAAAAAGGCGTTTAATCCAACTTGGAGAAGATGAAAAATCTATTTTTATCATAGGTTCGCCTGATTTAGAACTTTTAAACGATAATAAAATTTCACTTAATGAAGCAAAAAAATATTATGATATAAATTATGAAAACTATGCTTTACTTATGTTTCATCCTGTTACAACTGAAATTACTAGCATTAAAAATCAAACAGATAATTTAGTAAAAGCACTGATACAAAGTAACAAAAATTATATTGTTATTTATCCAAATAATGATTTAGGCTTTGAATTAATCTTGCAAAGCTATGAAGAGCTTAAAAATAACCCTAGATTTAAGCTTTTTCCATCGCTTAGATTTGAGTATTTTATAACTTTGTTAAAAAATGCTGATTTTATAATAGGTAATTCAAGTTGTATTTTAAAAGAGGCCTTATACTTAAAAACAGCAGGGATTTTAGTTGGCTCAAGACAAAATGGAAGACTTGGCAATGAAAATACACTAAAAGTTAATGCAAATAGTGATGAAATACTAAAAGCTATTAACACCATTCATAAAAAACAAGATTTATTTAGCGCTAAGTTAGAGATTTTAGATAGCTCAAAATTATTTTTTGAATATTTGCAAAGCGGAGAATTTTTTAAACTTAGCACACAAAAAGTTTTTAAGGATATAAAATGAGCTTAGCAATAATCCCTGCTCGTGGTGGCTCAAAGGGTATTAAAAATAAAAATTTGGTTTTATTAAATAATAAACCTTTAATTTATTACACCATTAAAGCTGCACTAAATACTAAAAGCATTAGTAAAGTTGTTGTAAGCAGTGATAGTGATGAAATTTTAAATTATGCAAAAAGTCAAAATGTTGATATTTTAAAACGCCCAATTAGCCTTGCGCAAGATGATACCACAAGCGATAAAGTGCTGTTACATGCTCTAAAATTTTATAAAGATTATGAAGATGTAGTTTTTTTACAACCCACTTCGCCGCTAAGAACAAATATTCATATTGATGAAGCTTTTAATCTTTATAAAAATAGCAATGCAAATGCCCTAATTAGCGTAAGCGAATGTGATAATAAAATTCTAAAAGCCTTTGTTTGTAATGATTGTGGCGATTTAGCAGGGATTTGTAATGATGAATATCCTTTTATGCCAAGGCAAAAATTGCCTAAAACTTATATGAGCAATGGTGCAATTTATATTTTAAAGATAAAAGAATTTTTAAACAATCCTAGCTTTTTACAAAGCAAAACCAAGCATTTTTTAATGGATGAAAACTCAAGTTTAGATATTGATTGTTTAGAGGATTTAAAAAAAGCTGAAAACTTAAATTAAATATTTTTCCATTTAAAATTTTTTAATAATGAAAATAAAGAAAAATGAGGCTTATAATCCAGTTTCTTACATAAATCAAATATTTTATGCTTGTTTAAAAGTTTGCTATAAATTCCATTGTCATAAAAAGTATTTTTATTCATTTTATTAACTCTCCACATTTCAGAAAATAAATGCAAACAAGGTCTATTTTCATCAAAAGTTTTTTTCTTATCTATAAAATCTCTAGCATTTTTCCATGGAATTTGACAAGTATCCTTATAATCTAAGGCATATTTTTCCAAATCACATTCTTTAACCCATTTAGCCAAAAACCAAGGTCCTATGACTCCCCAAGGGATGGTTTTTCTATTATTTACGATCTTCTTTGCTTCTTCTATAAGCAATTTTCCAAATTCACTTTGTTTTGGAAATTTAAGTAATGAAGTTGTAATTCTAGCTTTGTTAGGATCATCATCAATTTCCTTAGAAAAAATATATCCTTTTTCATGATAATCATAAGGGCTTAAACACACCATATCTAAATCTACCCATACCCCCCCCCTGAGATAGAGTAGATTAAATCTAAAAAAATCTGAAAAAGCAGCTACTCCAGCTCCCCTATCATCACTAAAATATTCTTCAAAAGCTATGATTTCATTTGCATTTTTAAGTGTAAAATTATCAAACAATTCTTGGAATTTTAAAAAGATTCTATCATTTAAATTATAAGTATATAGATGGAATTTATATCCATTATCAAGCCAAGATTTAATCGTAAGAATTTCCATCAAACCTATGCCCTTATAGCCTTTAGGGGTATACCAAAAACTTGAAATTTCAGTCATTATTAGCCTTCTAGTGTTAAAAAATACGAAAAATTTAATTATATAAAATTTAATCTTAAATTCTATTTTTTAAATCCAACTCTTCTTTCTTTAAAATCTCAAGTAATTTTTGATGAAAGGTATCATTTTCAAAGTCTAAAGAAAGCTTTTTTATTAGCTCATTGCTTTTCTTTTTATCTTGATAATTTTGATTTAAAATTTCTTTATTTTTGTTTTCATATCTTCCATTTGGATTAAATTCATAATGATAAATGCAAGTTTTAAAAACAGCTATTTTCTCACAAAACATAAAATAAACATAACAAAAAAGCACATCTTCACCGTAACTCAAACGCTCATCTATTTTAACTTTTTCAAAACTTTTTAAGATGATATCTTTTTTAAAGCACTTCGCCCAAACCGACCAGCAAAAATGCCTTTGTTTGCTTAAAAATTCTAAAAATTCCTTTTGATTAAAAACTTCATCTTGTTTAAAACGATAAAATTGTTTGGTTTTTACTCTATGCACAAAGGCATCAAAACAAAGCAAATCAAAACCTTTTTTTATCTCTTTAAATGCTATTTCACAAGCATCAGGTGTCAAAAAATCATCACTATCTAAAAACATTATAAAATCAGAACTAGAATGCAAAACTCCTATATTTCTACTTGCAAAAGTGCCTAAATTTTCTTCATTTTGAAAGATTTTTATCCTTGGATCTTTTTTGGCAAATTCTAAAACCATATTTAAACTATTATCTTTACTTTTATCATCAATAATCAAAATTTCAATATCTTTTAAAGTCTGATTTATACAACTTTGTAAAGCCCTTGAAATAAAATCGCAAGAATTAAAAAGCGGGATTATGATCGAAAGTTGTGGCATATTTTTCCTAAATTTTGTTAAAATAATAAAAACAATTCTATCAAAGTTTAGGAAATTTATGAAAATTTTTATACATCTTCCCACTTGGCTAGGCGATGCGGTGATGGCTTCACCTGCTTTATACGCTATAAAAGAACATTTTAAAAATGCTCAATTTATCCTTTATGGCTCTTTGGTTTCCACAGCACTTTTTAAAGAATTTCCTAATTCTAAAATCATCATAGAAAATAAACAATCTCGCTATAAACAAGCCCTATCTTTACGCAAAGAACTTGGTAAGATCGATTTTAGCTTTGCTTTTAGATCTGCGTTTTCTTCTAAGATTATCTTACATATTCTTAAAATAAAACAAAGATATTTTTTTGAAAAAAACAAGCACAAAGAAGAACATCAAGTTTTAAAATACCTTTATTTTATAGAAAACTCACTTAGTATAAAAGCTCATTCTAAAGACTTAAAGCTTCCCTTTAAGCTAAAATTTCAAAACCCTCTTGTCTTAAAAAATGGTAAAAAAATTCTAGGACTCAACCCTGGCGCAAGCTTTGGAAGTGCAAAAAGATGGGATGCGAGTTATTTTGCTAAAGTGGCTTTAAATTTCAGCCAAAGTCATGAGATTTTAATCTTTGGCGCAGGAAAAGCCGAACAAGAACTTTGTAATGAAATTTATCAAATTTTAAAAGAACAAAACATAAAAGTAAAAAATCTTTGCAATAAAACCACCATCAAAACCCTTTGTCAAAATATCGCTTTTTGTGATCTTTTCATCACAAACGACAGTGGTCCTATGCACATAAGTGCAGTTTATAAGGTAAAAACCGTAGCTATTTTTGGCCCTACAAAATTTACCCAAACTTCACCTTGGCAAAATGAAAACGCAAAATTAGTGCATTTAGATCTAGCTTGTATGCCTTGTATGCAAAAAACCTGCCCTTTAAAACACCACAAATGCATGAAAGATCTAAAGCCTCAAAGGGTTATAGAAGAGGCTAGAAATTTACTTAAAAACTCTCATCGATGATCTGGCAAAGTGTGTGTATGATTAAAATGTGCATTTCTTGAATTCTAGCTGTATCATCGCTTGGTACAACAAGATTATAATCACAAAGCTTATTCATCATTCCACCACCCTTTCCACTAAGCCCTAAACAAAGCATATTAAGTTCTTTTGCTTTTTTTAAAGCTTCTAAAACATTAGGGCTTTTTCCACTGGTTGAAATACCGATTAAAACATCATTTTCATTTCCTAAAGCTTCCACTTGTCTTGAAAAAACAAACTCAAAGCCATAGTCATTTCCTATAGCACTAAGTGCTGAAGTATCGGTTGTAAGTGCTATGCCTGCTAAAGCTTTGCGTTCTTTTTTATAACGCCCACTAAGTTCAGCTGCAAAATGCTGGGCATCAGCTGCACTCCCACCATTTCCGCAGATTAAAATTTTACCACCTTTTTTTAAGCACTCACACAAAAGCTCCCCTACTTTAGCAATTTGTCCTTTTAAAATTTCACTTTCTTGAGCGATTTTTTGATGCTCTTGCCATTCTTTTTCCACTAAATTTATCATTTTTTATCCTTAATCTTTTCTATGATCTTGCTGGTACTAAATCCTTCTTCAAAGTCGATTAATTCAACCTTTGAAACGATATCTGCACCCACAACAATTTTATCTTTATAATCAGCCCCTTTAACCAAAATATCAGGTTTTAAAAAGCTTATAAGTTCCAAAGGTGTATCTTCATCAAAAATCACTACAAAATCCACAAAATAAAAAGCTGCCAACATACAAGCTCTTTGAAACTCTGAATTTACAGGACGACTCTCACCTTTGAGTCTTTTCACACTCGCATCTGAGTTCAAACCTACAATTAAAACATCGCCCAATCTTTTAGCTTTCTCAAGGTATTTTATATGTCCAAAATGCACGATATCAAAACAACCATTTGTAAAAACAATCTTTTTATCATTTTGTTTTAAAAGCGTTAAAAGTTCTTCTTTGCTTTTGATTTTTTTCTCAAAATCCACACGATTAAAACTCTTAATCTCATCAAAACTCACACTCACGCTACCTATTTTACTCACTACAACGGCTGCAGCTTCATTGGCAAGTTCGCAAGCTTTAAAAATTTCAATCTCATTTGCCAAACAAAAAGCCAAAACGGCGATCACACTATCGCCCGCCCCTGTTACATCATAAACTTCTAAGGCTTTAGCAGGTGCGATTTTTAAACTCTTATCAAAAAGTGCGATCCCCGCTTCTGAAAGAGTGATGATAGAATAACGCAAAGCAAAATCTTCTTTTAATTTTTTAATCCCTTTTTCTAAATTTTCACCCTCTAAATTTTCAAATTTCAAAGCCTCTAAAGCTTCTTTTTTATTAGGCGTGAGTAAGGTTGCACCACTGTATTTGCTAAAATCACTGCCTTTAGGATCAACTAAAACAGGGATGTTTAAAGCCTTAGCCTTTTTTATCACAGCCTTGCAAACTTTAGGGGTTAAAACACCTTTGGCATAATCACTTAAAACCACAGCTTTAAAATCTTTAATCTTTTCATCAAACAAAGCTATAAGCTCATTTTCAAGCAAAATCTCACTTATATCTTCTTCATCTAGTCTTAAAACCTGCTGATTATGTGCCATAATGCGATTTTTAAAAGGAGTTTTGCGTCCTTTTTGGATCAAAAATTCTCCTTTTAAATTTTCTTGTAAAAATTTCCCACTCTCATCATCACCCACAACACCAAGCGCAAAAACATCAGCTCCCAAGCTTTTTAAATTTGCATAAACATTCGCAGCCCCGCCTAATCTTTTATCTTCTTTAAGGGTTTTCGCTACCAAAACAGGAGCTTCAGGACTGATACGCGAACAATCACACCAAGTGTAATTATCCACCATAAAATCCCCTATAATTAAAATTTTAGGTTTTTGCTGACTTAAAAACTCAAGCATTTACTTCCTTTTCAAAAAGTCTTTTTATCTCGCCTAAATAATCTTTTATACCCTCTTCAAGGCTAAATTTTGGCTGATAATCCCAAGTTTGATCTAGTTTTGCTTCAGTGTGGAATTGATAAGATTTTACATAAGGATTTGGGATATATTCGCAAGGCAAATCAGTCTTTAACTCTTTTTGCAAAATATCGACTATATCTTGAAAGGTTCTTGCTTTACCACTGCCTACATTATAAACCCCGCATTTTGAATCAAGGGCGATTAAATTGGCATTAATAACATCTTTAATATAAGTAAAATCTCTATAAATTTGATCACTTCTTTCAAACAAGCGTGGATTTTTTCCTGCTAAAATTTGATGGCCAAATTGTAAAACCATAGAAGCGGTTTTGTTTTTATAAAATTCGCCTTTTCCATAAACATTAAAATATCTAAGTCCTACTAAATGGGCTTTATCATAGTATTTTTTCGCTAACTTATCCATCATCAATTTTGAAAAAGCATAAGGATTTTTTGGTTCTTCATCTTTACCTACAGTTTGCGGGCTTTTTGCATCACCATAAACCGAAGCTGAACTTGCATAAATAAGCTTTGCATTAAGATCTATGCTAAGTTCTATAAAATCTTTAAAAGTATTTAAATTGGTTTGCAAAACCTTAGTTTGATCAAAAACCGTAGTGTCTGAAATTGCTGCTTGATGAAAAATAATCTCTGGCTTAAAATCTTCAATCTTTTTTAAAACTTTTTCATCATTAATATCGCCTGCAAAAAGTTCTCCATCAAATTCAAGTAAATTTTTAAAATGCCCAAAACTTTGCAAATTTCCATTTTCAAAAGTCGCACTACTACGCATTTTATCAATGATTAAAATTTCATGTTTTTCTTGTAAATTTAAAGCCAGTTGCGAACCTATAAACCCTGCGCCACCTGTGATTGCTATTTTCATTTAAATGTCCTTTTCTTTAAAAAAGCTCAAAATTTCTTTTAAATTTTTAAATTGTCTAAAAAAATCACCTTCTTTTTTTTCTTCATTCACTAAAATCAAAGTGCCAATATCAGCATTTAATCCTGCTTGCATATCACTTAGATTATCTCCGATAAAGATAGAATTTTTCATATCCAAATCAAACTCATCTTTTGCTTTTAAAAGCATGCCTGCTTTAGGTTTGCGACACTCACAACCTTCTAAATGCGGACAATGATAAATTTTATCAATTTTTATATCTTGCTTGGCAAATTCTTTAAGCATATAATCACAAAGCTTAAAAAAATCACTTTCCTTATAATATCCTCTTGCAATGCCTGATTGGTTTGTCGCTATAAAAAGCAAATAATTTCTAGCCAAAAAATATCTACAAAGTTCAAAAATTCCATCACAAAATTCGAAATCTTCTATTTTATAGACATATTTTTTATCTATATTAATCACACCGTCTCTATCTAAAAATAATGCTTTTGTTTTCATAAAAACATTATAATATAGCTTTTTTAAAAAGAAAATAAACATTATCTTTAATTTCTTAAGATTTTTATTAAAAATAAAGATATATAATACCTAGCAATCTAATTTTTACTAAGGAGAAAACAAATGAAAAAATTATTAGTAGTTTCTGCTTTGGCATGTCTTGGCGTTTCTGCTTTTGCTGCAGATGGTGCTACACTTTTTAAAAAATGTGCAGTATGTCATGGTGCAAATGCTGACAAAGTTTACTTAAACAAAGTTCCAGCTTTAAAAACTCTTTCTTCTGCTGAAAGACTTCAATATATGAAAGAATATTCAGAAGGCAAAAGAAATGCTTATGGTCAAGGTGCGATCATGAAACTTAACCTTAAAGGTTTAACTGAAGAAGATTTTAAAGCTATCGAAGCTCATATTGAAACTTTAAAATAATTTCTAAAAAAGGCTTTCCTTTTTAAGAAAGCCTTTTTTTATCCAAAGCTTCTTTTTTACGCCTTTCTAATTCTATAGCATCACGCAAAGAATTCTCATCATCATTTAAAGTAGTAAATTTATAATCATCATCAAATTGCTTATTTTTAATCCCCCAAAGTAAAGTTGCCAAAATGATAAAAAACGCTAAGATAGAAACTCCTATCATCATCATGATTATACTATTCATTCTTTGATCCTTAAAGCATTTAAAACGACTATTATACTACTAAAAGACATAGAAATAGCAGCAAATAAAGGATTTATCATACCCAAAAAAGCCAAAGGTATGGTACAAGCATTATAAAACAAAGAAAAAGCAAGATTTTGCTTGATAATTTTAAAGGTATTTTTAGATAATTTGATGGCTTTTTTTAAAGAAAGCAAGTCATTTTTCAAAAGTAAAACATCACTACTTTCTATAGCTAGATCACTTCCTTCTCTTAAAGTCATCGAAACACTTGCGTATTTTAAAGCTAGTGCGTCATTTACCCCATCACCTACAAATAAAACTTTGTAATTTTTGCTTAAATTTTCTATAGTTTTCATCTTATCTTCAGGCAAACAAGAAGCTTGATAATTTTGAATTTCTAATTTTCTAGCTATTTTTTCCACTGCTTTTTGATGATCACCACTAAGTATCATTAATTCTTTTTTTTCTTTTTTAAGATAAGCAATAAGCTCTTTTGCACCTTCTCTTAAAACACTATCAAACTCAAAAAAAGCTAAAATTTTACCTTCCTTGGCAAAAATAAAATGTGTATTATCAAATTCTTTAGTTGCAATACCCTTTTCTTGCAAAAATTTAGAACTTCCGCCTAAAAGCAACCCTTCATTTAACTCAGCACTTAAACCTTTAGCTTGAATGCTTGAAAGTTTTTTAAAATCCAAATTTAAATCCTTAGCTCCTTTTTGCTTTAAATATAACGCAATATTTTGAGATATAGGATGTTTAGAAAGTTTTACAAAATTATAAAGCTCGTTTAAATCAAGCGCTTTATCTAAAAAAACCTCTTTAAGTTCAAGCTCTATTTTAGTTAAAATACCCGTTTTATCAAATACCACGCAATCACATTTACTTAAATCTTCTATCACGCTAGAACTTTTAAATAAAATATGTTTTTTCAAAGCTCTACCTAAGGCCACAAGATTGCTCACGGGCGTTGCTAAAGCCAAAGCACAAGGACAAGCGATAATCAAAACTGCAATCGCATTGACTAAAGAAATTTCAAAACTCTCTTCTTTGTAAAAAAACCAAAAAGCAAAACAAATAAAAGCGATCAATAAAACCGTTCTAGAAAAATAAGCCGAAAGACTATTGACCAAACTTTCAAGTTTTGCTTTTTTAGAGCTTGCAAGTTCTAAAAGCTGGATAATTTGACTGAGTTTTGAATCTTTGTAAAGCTTTGTTGCTTCATACTCCACACTTCCATCAAGCACTATACAAGCTGAAAAAATTTCATCTTCTTTTTGTATGAGTTTTGGAATACTTTCTCCATTTAAAGAAGAGGTATCCACGCTCATTTCACCACTTTTACAAATCCCATCGATTAAAATTTTATCTCCAGTTTTAAGTAAAATTCTATCTCCCAAACAAACCTTTTGCACTTCTTTAGGAGCAAATTCTTTACCATTGAAAACTAAAACTTCATTTTGTAAAAAATCATTAAGCCCATCTATGGTATCTAAAGCACGCTTTTTGCTAAACATCTCAAGATATTTTCCTATAAACACAAAGCAAATTATCATCGCCACAGAATCAAAATACACTTCCCCCACCCTAAAAAACATAGCCCATAAAGAATAAACATAAGCCAAACTCGCTCCGCTAATCACCAATACATCCATATTTAAACTATGCATTTTTAAAGTTTTAAAAGCACTTTTATAAAAATGAGAGCCCGTATAAAAAAGCACAGGAGAACAAAGGATAAATTCAGCAAAATTTAAAATATCCTTAGTATCCTTATCCATACCGCTAAAAAGTCCTGCGTATTTTGCCACTGCTATCCACATGATATTCATCACACAAGCTATAGCCACAACAAGCTTAGAATAAAATTCCCTTTTTAATAAATCCGCTTTTTTTGAAGCCTTGCTCGCATCATAAGCACTCGCTTTATAGCCTATACTTTCAATAAGTCTTAAAATTTGCACCAAAGAAATGCTTTGTTCATCAAAAACAATGCGTGCTTTATGGCTTAAATGATTGATATCAAGTTCTAAAATTCCTTCTTGCTTGGTTAAAATTTTCTCATTAAGCCACACACAAGCTGCACATTCTATACCGTGTATCATGAGATAAATTTCACTAAATCCTTCTTTGGTTTTAGTGATAAACTCATCATAATTTTTCATTTCATTTTGAAAATTTACAGGGCTTAGGGTTTGATTTCCAAGCTTTTCATAAAACTCATCTAGTCCACTTTCATGTAAAATTTCCCAAACGCTCTCACAACCCTTACAACAAAAAAATTTACCCTTATACTCTATCATTTGGGCTTGTTTATAATCAAGTTTGCAATGTTCACATTTCATAATCATTCTTTAAAAAAATATTTTTTATAATTATAAACAAATTTGACAAAAAGTGCATTTTTTTACTAAAATCACATTTTACAAAAATTATTCTGCTAAATCTTACGAGGACTTATGGAAAAAGAAAAAAAACAACATCAAAGAACCCACGTTCCAGTGGAAGGTTATAAAATCGAAGAATTAAAATTATTAGATCTAGAAAATCTAGTTAAAATCGCTAATGAATGTGAAATCGAAAATCCAAGAGAATTTCGCCGCCAAGAACTTATTTTTGAAATTTTAAAAGCACAAACAAAAAAAGGTGGTTTCATACTTTTTACAGGGATTTTAGAAATTTCTTCTGAAGGTTATGGCTTTTTAAGAGGCATGGACTCCAATCTTAGCGATAGTGTTAATGACGCTTATGTTTCAAATTCACAAATTAGAAAATTTGCTCTGCGTGTAGGTGACATCGTTACAGGACAGGTAAGAGAACCAAAAGATCAAGAAAAATACTACGCTCTTTTAAAAATCGAAGCGATCAATTATCTGCCTTTGCAAGAAGCTAAAGAAAGACCTTTGTTTGATAACTTAACCCCTATTTTTCCAACAGAAAAAATCAAACTCGAATACGATGCGATGAAGCTTACGGGTCGTGTTTTAGATCTTTTTACTCCTATAGGAAAAGGACAACGCGGACTCATCGTTGCTCCACCACGCACAGGTAAAACAGAGCTTATGAAAGAACTTGCTGCTGCTATTGCAAAAAACCATCCAGAAATGCATTTAATCGTGCTTTTAGTCGATGAAAGACCTGAAGAAGTTACCGATATGCAAAGATGTGTAAAAGGTGAAGTTTTTAGTTCTACTTTTGATTTACCTGCTTATAATCACGTGCGTGTAGCTGAACTCGTGATAGAAAAAGCCAAAAGAATGGTAGAAACAGGAAAAGATGTTATTATCCTGCTTGATAGCATCACAAGACTGGCGCGTGCTTATAACACCGCAACTCCAAGCAGTGGAAAAGTCCTAAGCGGTGGAGTAGATGCTAATGCCCTACACAAACCAAAACGTTTCTTTGGCGCAGCTAGAAATATAGAAAATGGAGGCTCTTTAACCATAGTTGCTACAGCTTTAATTGACACAGGTTCAAGAATGGATGATGTGATTTTTGAAGAATTTAAAGGCACAGGAAATAGCGAAATAGTTCTTGATAGAAATATTGCCGATAGAAGAATTTATCCTGCGATTAATATCATCAAATCAGGAACAAGAAAAGAAGAATTACTCCAAGGCGTAGCAAATCTTCAAAAAATTTGGGCAATCCGTTCAGCGATTTCTCAAATGGATGATGTTGAGGCATTGAAATTTTTATATTCTAAAATGCTTAAAACCAAAGACAATGTAGAACTTTTATCTATAATGAACGAGTAAAAAATGCTTCAAGCTTTAGCGATTAAATACAGACCAAAAACCTTTGATGAACTCATAGGACAAAAAACAGTTAGCGTAAGTTTAAAATACGCCCTAAATCATAATCGCTTAGCTCATGCTTATCTTTTTTCAGGACTTAGAGGAAGTGGAAAAACTTCAAGTGCTAGAATTTTTTCTCGTGCTTTAGTTTGCGAACAAGGACCAAGTGATACTCCATGTAGCACTTGCAAACACTGTCTTGCAGCACTTGAAGGCAAACATATAGACATTATAGAAATGGATGCCGCAAGCAACCGTGGACTTGAAGATATACAAGCCTTAATCGAACAAACCAAATACACCCCTTCTATGGCAAGATTTAAAATTTTCATCATTGATGAAGTACATATGCTTACCCCACAGGCTGCAAATGCACTTTTAAAAACCTTAGAAGAACCCCCAAGTTATGTTAAATTTATACTTGCAACCACAGATCCTTTAAAACTTCCAGCTACTGTGCTTTCAAGAACGCAACATTTTCGCTTTAAACAAATTCCACAGAGTGAAATTTTAAATCATCTTAAAGAAATTTTACTTAAAGAAAATGTTAAATTTGAAGAAGAAGCTTTAAAATTTATAGCAAGAAGTGGCAATGGATCTTTAAGAGATACTTTAACCTTGCTTGATCAAGCCATTATTTTTTGCCAAAATGAAATCAGCATTAGCAAGATTACCGATATGTTAGGCTTTTTAGATCCTCAAAAAATCAAAGCCTTTTATCAGGCTATCTTAACAAAAGACAAGGAAAAAGTTTTTGCATACTTAGAAGAATTACAAGACTATGAAGCCTCAAGCGTGATCGATGAAATGCTTTTTTATTTAAAAGAAAGCTTTTTTGCAAAAAGTACAGAATTTTCTATTTTAATTTATGAAAGATTTTTCCGTATTTTATCAAAAGCTAAAAATATGCTTTGCGATGATGATGGCTTTACGCTTTGTGTTATGGCTTTTATGATGATGGAAGCAAGCCATTTAAAAGAAATTGATGCACAAATCCAAGAAATCAAACAAGAAAATATAACAAATATTACACCTAAGATCACGCCTGCTCCTATCATACCTAATCTTGAGAAAAAAATAGAAAAAATTGCTTATGAAATCTTGCTTGATAGTATTTATGATAGGGATTTTGATCTTGCAGAATGCTTTAAACAAAGCACAAAATTTATTAGTTTTGAAAACAATACCTTAAATATAAGCTCAAACGCACAAGGACAAAATCGCGATACACTCAATAAAGGTTTTAAACTCATACAAGAACTTTTTAAAGCTAAATTTGGAGAAAATGCTAAAATTAATGTGCAAAAAGCACTAACAATTGATGAAAATAAGCTTCAATCCTTAACTCAAGAATTACCAAACAATGAAAATAAAAACATAGATATTCAAAGTTCTATTAATATGCTTAAAGAAGGGGCCAAAAAATTTGACCCACAAGAAGATCTTAAAGAGGCTCTTAAAGATTGTTTTGGAGAGCCTAGTATAGAAAATTAATCATCATTTTTAAGAGAAATGAAAATCAAAGATAAAAACATATAAGTTACCAATCTTGTAGCATCAGGTAAACCGTTCCAAACCTTGCTCATCCACATTCCAAACCATTCTGCAGCAACTACTTGGAAGGCAAAAAACCATAAAATACAACAACAAGTTAAAGAAATAATCCCAAAAATCTTAGCATTATGAAAGCTTTGGGCATCTAAATTTCTAGCTTTAAACATATCATAAGCACCTTTTAGAGCTGTTAAGGTAATAAAAGTTTCAAAAAGAATAATTGCTATATAGCCTATATGATGAATCACAGGAGAAGTAATAGCCCTATAAACTATAGCATTACCCAAATAATCAGGCTTTGTATCCATACTCATCACATGCGAAACAAATTGGAAATTAGAATTGTAATCTGTCACATTTCCAAAAACCACTATACCTGCTAACGATGCAACGGTAAGCAAAATAATAATTTTTGAAAATCTAATCATTTTGCTTATGCAAAAACATTTTTGTTGCATTTATACTCCTTTAATAATATATTTTGGTAATATTAATTATATATAATATATTCTTAATAAAAATTAAATTTTTAAATTCTTTTAAGTCTTAAAGAATTAAGCACTACAGTAACAGAACTAAAACACATTGCAAGTGCTGCTATATGAGGACTTAAAGTGATAAAAGGTACAAATCCTGCTGCGATAGGAATGCAAAGCACATTATAAATAAAAGCCCAAAAAAGATTTAGCTTAATAATACTGCGTGTTTTTTTAGCAAGTTTAAAACATTTAAAAATCGCTGATAAATCATCTTTTATCAAGATAAAATCTCCTGTTTTTTTTGCAAGTTCATTTGCCTTTGAAAAACTCATACTTACACTTGCAGCAGATAAAGCCGCCGCATCATTAATCCCATCTCCTACAAAAAGAGTTTTTTCAAATTTTTGAATGATTTGTAGCTTTTCTTCGCTCTTAAGTTGAGCATAAAATTCGTCTATTTGTAATTCTTTGGCTATTTTTTCTACATTTTTTACATGATCACCACTTAAAATAAAAGTTTTAAGATTTTGCTTTTTTAAATTTAACACAAGCTCTTTGGCTCCATCTTTTAAAGCATTGCTTAACAAAACACCACCTAAACACTTTTTATTCTTAGCAAAATACACCCTAACATATTCTTTAAAAGTATCAAAAAAGATATCACTTTCTTTTGTGTCAATTTCATTTTCGTGCAAAAACTTCGCACTACCTGCGAGATAAATATCACTATCTTCTTTGTATTTTATGCCAGAACCCACAATCACTCTTCCCTCACCCTTTAAATCAAAAATTTGATCTTTATGCAAAGCCTTAGCTATAGGATGAGAGCTTAAACTTTCAATTTGACATAATTTATCAAAATCATCTTTAGAAAGATTGTGTTTAAAAATACTCAAATTTTCCTTTGTCAATGTACCTGTTTTATCAAAAAAAGCATACTTGACTAAGGCTAATTTTTCTAAAGCGGCAGGATTTTTAATAAGAACGAAATTTTTTGCCGCATTTGCACTTGCCACAACCAAAGCTATAGGCGTTGCAAGCCCTAAAGCACAAGGACAAGAGATCAAAAGCACAGCACAAGCGTGTAAAAAAGCTGTATTTAAATCTGCTTTTAGCACCCAAAAAACAAAAACTAAAAAAGCAAAAAATATTATACCCCCTACAAAGTATTTAGAAATTTGATCTGCTAAATTTGCCAAAGGACTTTTGATATTTCCTGCTTCAAAAACTAGATTTTTGATTTGTTCTAAAGTACTATCTATAGCCTTTTTGTTTGCTTTGATCCTTAAAGCACCATTTAAAACTACTGCTCCTGCTTGAACTTCATCGCCTTCTTTTTTTAAAACAGGCAAAAACTCCCCATTTAAAAAACTCATATCAAGCTCTGCACTCCCTAAAAGCACCACTCCATCTGCGACAATGCTTTCTCCTTCTTTTACCAAAAGCACATCGCCACTTTTGACAAAAGAACTTGAAATTTCTTTGATACTTTCATCTTCAAGCAAAATTTTTGTCTTTTTTGTGTCTATATTTTCTAAAATTCTTTGATAATCTTGTGCCTTAAATTTAGCCTTACTTTCAAGATATTTTCCTAAAAGCACAAAAGAAATAATCATCATTGCACCGCTAAAATACAAATCTTCTTCTTTAAAAATTTTCAAATACACCAAAAAAGAATACACAAAAGCACTCAAAGTCCCCAAAGCTACAAGGGTGTTCATATCTAAATTTTTACTTTTAAGTCCTAAAAAAGCATGGGAAAAAAAGTCTCTCCCACAATAAAATATCCCAAAAAAACTCAAAGCCATTTGGATATTTTGCGAAAAAGAACTTTTAACAAACATTTCAAAATACATAATAATCACACTCAAAACTATACTTAAGAGCAAATTTTTTCTTAATTCTAAGTGTTTTTTTGCCTTGTATGCGTTCAAGCTTTGTTCATCTTCTAAAATTTCAAAGCCTAAATTTTGAATTTTTGCGATGATATCCTTGCGTTTTTCTTGATTTTCAAGTAAAAAAACCCCACTAGAATTCACATAAGAAACACTAGCATCTTTAACACCGTCAATTTTTCTACAAGCTCTTTCTATAGCGTTAGAACAATTAACGCAAGTCATTTTGCCTATTTTTATACGCAATTCTTCCATTATAAACGCTCTACGATCTCAAAACCTAAATCTTGAAATTCTTTTGTAAAATTTGTTACTTGATTTTCTTCTAAATTTAAACTTAAAATTTTTTGATCCAAATCCACTTCTATATTTCCAAATTCATCTTCAAGAGAATTTTTGATCAAATTTACACAATTCATGCAATTAACATTTTTTACTTTAAATTTCATTTTCGCTCCTTATAGGTTGTATGGTAATGTGCCCGATTTCAAATTCATGTAGTAATTTATGGGATAAATCCTGAGATAGTTTTTCAAATTCCTTTAGATCGCAAACTCTTACTTTTAAATGCATGGAAGCTACTAGCATTTTATTAGTGATTTGAGTAATATGCAAATCCACCACCTCATCGACACTAGGATTTAAAAGCAAAACTTGTCTTACTTTTTCTATATCCACAGGAGAACTTTCAAGCAAGACATTAGCGCTTTGTTTAAGTAAGATAATCGCCCATCTTAAAAGCAAGATTGATAATACAATAGCTAAAACCGTATCTATATAAACAATACCGCTAAAATACACCACTATCCCACCTATAATAACCGCTAAAGAACCCAATAAATCGCTCATCATATGCAAAAAAGCGGACTTCATATTGACATTTTCTAAATTTGCACCCTTAAACATCATCAAAGCATTAACCCCATTTACCAAAAAGCCCAAAATAGCTACAATTATCATGGTTTTAGCGTCAATTTCTTTTGGATTAATAAATTTTTCTATAGCCTCATAAATGATAAATAAAGCCGATAAAATAATAGTTAGAGCATTGATAAAAGCCACTAAAACTTCAAGACGAAAATACCCAAAGGTCTTTTGATGATCTTGCCATTTTTCTACGGCTATAATGGCTAAAAAACTAAGAGCTAAGGCAAAAACATCAGAAAACATATGCAAAGTATCGCTTAAAAGTGCTAAAGAATTTGAAAGGATTGAATAAATAAATTGCACAAGCATCATAGAAAAAGTCATTAAAAGAGAAATTTTTAAAATCTTTTTATCCATACTCCTTGCATCAGCATGGGAATGATGATGTTCATGAGAATGTTCTTCGTGATTATGATGACAAGATTTGTTAGCTAAAGGCTCGTGTGATAAAAATTTATACATCTTATATCCTTTTTGCTTGACATTTTAAGATATTAAGCTAAAAAGGATATAAATATTTGTTATTTTTATAAAAATTAAAAGTCAAAAAGCTCGCCTAGCCAACTTTCTTTCTTTTTCTTTTTATAGTAATCATTGTGCTGATGATAAGCTGAGTCATTATATCTTGACTCTTGTCTTGAAGCTTGGTTAAAATTTGCTGTATTAGGGACACTGCGTTCTATGATTTTGTCAAGCTCTCCACGATCAAGCCAAACGCCACGACACTTTGGACAATAATCAATCTCAACTCCACTCCTATCACTCATAACCAAATCTACATTACAAACTGGACATAACATACAATACCTTTTTTTTAAATTTTTGATTTAAAATTATAAAAAGAAATATTAAACAAATTTACAACAAGTTTTAATGTTTTTTTGCATGTCTAGTCATCATAAAACTTTGTTCAAAAAATATAAGCAAAGTAACACTCACTCCTATAGCTAAAGCCAAAGTCACAGAAACAGTTGTAAAAAAATAATCAAAAAATTGAACCAAAAATTCAGACTTAGCCTTCAAATCATCACTGCGTATAAAAGAAATAAGATACAAAATCGCTTTATAAGCGTAAATTCCAGGTATCATAGGAATAAGAGCAGGAAAAGCGATAATTTCAGCAGGGGTTTTGATGATTTTTGCTAAAGCAATTCCTAAACATCCTATGCAAAATGAAGCAACAAAAGTTGCAATTGCTAAAGTTTGAAAATGAAAATATTCCACCAAGGTAAAACGAAGTCCATGTGCAATTGCCGCTAAAAGAGCAGATAAAATAAGGGTTTTTAAAGGTGGATTGCAAGCATAAGCAAAGCCAAATCCCGCCACAGCAGCAAAAAACATATCTCTTAAAATAAATTCAATCATCTTAAAATCCCAAAATCCGAAATACTAAGCGTCATGTAAATTCCAAGTGCTATACAACAAATCAAAATAGCCACGCTGATAATACGGCTAAGCCCCATTAAAATATGATCTTTTAATATATCAATCACAGAATTTATAAAAAATACCCCTGGTATAAGATACAAGATACTAGAACCCAAAGCCACATCAGAAGTATTGGTATATCCCATATCCAGTCCAAAAAATACAAACCACGATGAGATAAAAGAACAAAGGATGTATTGAATTCTTAAATCAATCTTTGCTTTAGTTAAAATATATCTTAATAACAATCCCACAAAAGTTGCAAAAAACACCAAATTTCCAGCACCAAAATCACCACCAAAAAGCCTACAAAAAGCTGAATTTGCCATAGAAACAAATAAAAGATTAAGCAAATAAGAATGCTTTTTTTGTTGAGAAATTTGCTCAAAAACGACTTTCGCTTTTTCAAGATCGTATTTGTGATCATATATAGCCCAGCTTAAAGCACTTAAATCAAAAATAAGCTTAAAATTAACATGGGCATGATGATTAGGTATAACATAAGTTCTTTGAATGGAGTTATCATCCATATCTACAACATTTAAAGTGATATGATGAAAAAAGAAATTGATATTTATCTCATAGCCATAAACCTCAGCTATTCTTCCTACGCATTTTGCCACCCTAGCTGTATAAGTTCCAGCACCTAGTAAAGTTTTAGTATATACGATTAAAAAATTAGTTAATCTTTGTATATCAGGTTTTTCCATATTTTAATAATCTTTGATTGAATTTGTTATAATTATAGCAAATTTTAAAATAAATAAGGAGAAAAAATGGCAAAAATCGGTATAGTTGGTTTAGGTTATGTAGGAGCTGCTAGTGCTTATAGCATAGTTACTCAAGGAATTTGTTCAGAACTTTACTTATATGATATAAAACAAGATTTAACTCTAGCTCATGCAAGAGATTTGGAAGATATGTCAGCCATTCATTTTTCTTATACAAAAATTTTTCATGTGCCAAATTTAGAAAATTTAGCTTCTTGCGATATTATCATTTTAGCTTTTAGAAAAGAAAGCTTAAAAGAATTACCTAGTCGCTTAGTAGAACTTCAAAACAATATCCTCGAACTTAAAGACATTGTCTTAACCTTAAAAAATGCTAATTTTAAAGGCAAATACATTGTCGCAACAAATCCAAATGACACCATAACTTACTACACTCAAGTATTAAGCCAATTACCTAAAAATCATGTTTTTGGTAGTGGAACAAATTTAGATAGTTCAAGACTTAAGAAATTTTTAGCCAAAGATTTAAACATAAATTCAAAAGATATTTTTGCTTGTATGATTGGCGAACATGGAGATTCTCAGTTTGCAGCACTTTCTAATGCAAGCGTTTTAGGACAAAATTTATTAGATTTTTATAAGCAAAAATTAGGCAAAGATTTAGACATACAAGAACTTGAAAAAGCTGTGATTAGCGAGGGATATTTCATCTATGAACGCAAAGGAAGGACAGAATTTGGCATAGGAACTTCTTGTGCAAATTTAGCCAAAGCCATCCTAGAAGATAGAAAAAGTTTACATCCTGTAAGTGTGGTTTTTGATGATATAGCTTTTTCAATGCCCGCTATCATAGGAAAAGATGGTATAGAAAAGGTTTTTGAATTAAAATTCAATGAAAAAGAAAAAACAAAATTAGAAAATTCAAAACAACAAGTCAAAAACGCCATACAAAGCGTAAAAGATAAAATTTAAGCCTTTTTAAAAGGCTTTTTGATTTTGATATAAATTAAACTTGCTAAAATCACAAAAACAATTACAATGATTAAAATTTGAGTTAAATAAGTTTTAATCAACTCTTCATTTTGTCCTATATAATAACCCAAAAATACAAGTATAGCCACCCAAATAGCACTACCAAGTGCAGTAAAAAGTATAAAATTTACAAGTTTCATTTTTACCAAACCTGCAGGCATAGAGATGTACTGACGAATTCCTGGTAAAAGACGACAAGTAAAGGTTGAAAATTCCCCGTGTTTGTTAAAAAATTCTTCAAATTTAGTAAATTTGGCCTCATTTATACCAAAATACTTACCCCATTTTAATACAAAATTTTTACCCCAAAAAAAGCAAATATAATAATTAATCAAAGCCCCTAAAACAGAACCTAAAGTCCCACTAAGTATACAAAGAGTGATATCAAGTTCGCCTTTATGTGCCAAATATCCAGCAGGTATCATAACAACTTCACTTGGAAAAGGTATAAAACAACTCTCTAAGGTCATTAAGATAATAATACCCAAATACCCCCAAGCACTAGCCGTCTCAACAATAAAAGAAATGATTTCTTGCATATTAGCCTTATTTGAAGAAAATTTTAAAAAATTGTAGCTTAAAAGATTAAACAGTAAAAAGCGGTTTTACACCGCTTTTTTTATTTACCTGCAACTGAAACTTGATTTGGATTGTCCGCTGCACGAGCGATCATACACTCTTTTAAAACAGCAGCATCAGCTGGATCGCTAACTTTTTTATTAATCCAGCGTTCAACTTGTTTCATTGTTTTTGACTCTGGCTCTGGAGCTTCGTATTTTGCCATCAAACTTGCACAATCAGCCAAAGCAATGATAGGTAATAAACTTGCAAAAAGTATTTTTCTCATCTTTTGCTCCTTAGAATTTTACATTATACATTAACATGATATTATCAGCTCTTGCTTTATCTTTTTTCGCTCCACCAAATGGTAAGCCACGATTACCCCAAATGTTTTGGATATTAGTATAGCTTAAGCGTAAGAATTGATATCTATCAAGTTGATAAATCACATAAAAATCATGTGCTGTTCCTCTTGTCATTCTTATATTAAGCGGATCGTTGATACTTGGACGACTCATAGTATACCAGTATCTACTTCCCCAGAAGAACTCATACCCTACTTTTAAAGCCTTGGTAAAATCATAGCGTCCACCTACATGTACAGCATAGCCGTCTTTTTCATTAAATTCCAATCGAGATTGCACAGCAGGATTTGGATGTAGAGTATGTGCATTTGCTCCGTTAGAATACCCTAAAGATACAAAATAATTAAAATTTGTACCAAAAGCATTATAGTTTTCAAAATGAATATTTGCTAAAGTTAAATTTCCTAGATTATAAACACCTTGATTTAATAAAACCATTTGCCCTGAATTAATGCTAGGCAATGGTAATGCAAAATCAGTCATATGAGCCACATTGAAGATAATAAGATTATCTCCCATACCTTCTATAGGAAGCTCTCCTTCTACCGCAGCATAGTAAAGATTTGCATCAGCATCTTTTTGATCGCTCATCCAATCTCTTACCTTACCTTCTTCATCCCATTGGTAAGTTTTACCATAAGCCACACGGATAGCTACCTTATGATCTTGCAAACTTTCAGGCTTATAAGTGATCACTGCTGCATCACCTAGAGCGTTGATTGCTAAGGCTGGATAAGTTGATTGTCTTAAAGCATTGTTTCTAAGATTACTTCCTGGACCATCGGTTCCTGGCTGTCTTCCTATGGTTGCAATCCACTCAGGTGTGATATAGTAGTCAAGATAAGCTCTATCTACATAAAGTACAGGCCCACTTGATCTTGTATTTCTTCCTGCATCTAAGTCAAGTGGACTTCCACTCCAACCCATTTGAGACCAGTTTTTAGCCATAGATAAACGACCATAGAATTTGGTTTTATCGTTAATATCAGCATTCATATTTAAATGAAGCTCATTCATCCATTTGTTATTAGCGCTATAATCTTGTCCGCTAACTTTATAGTTTGTATTTGAAACCGCTGTTGAAAACTCAAGTCCAAATTTAACCTTGCTCAAAGCAGCTTGAAATTCTGTTTCATCGGCTCTATCATTAAGATCGGCAAGTTCAGCTTTTACAGCTTCATTTTGCTTAGCTTGAACTTCTCTTTCTTTTCTGATTTCTGCAAGTTCAGCTTGAATTTGTGCAAGCTGTTTTTGAAGCTTGGTTATCTCATCATCTGTATTTTTAGCAAAAAGTGAAGATGAAAGAAGACAAGCACTTAAAATAAGTGAAAACTTAGTTTTCATAATCATAACTCCTTGTAATTTTGTTACATTTAGTAAATTAAAATTGTGATTATAGAAAAAAAAGTTTAAAAAAAAATTATACATTAATCATTTTTAGCTAGTCAAACTTATGACTAGCTTTGTAAATATTGTAGTTTCAAAAAAGTTTTAAAATTTTAAATTTTTAAATTTTATCGCAAATTTTTATGTCTAAAATTTTATCTCCTTGGCGTATAGAATCTAAAACTTCTAAACTTTCTTCATCTTTTGGATCAATTTGCCCAAAAACAGTATGAACTCCATCTAAATGAGCTTGAGGGCTGTGACAAATGAAAAATTGAGAACCACCCGTATCGCGTCCTGCGTGTGCCATAGATAAGGTTCCACGCTCATGTTTATGTTCTTGATCATCGCATTCGCAAATGATTTCATATCCAGGCCCACCTACACCATTGCCGTGTGGACAACCCCCTTGTATGACAAAATTTGGGATCACACGATGAAAATTTAAATCTTTATAAAACCCTTCATTAGCCAAAGTAGCAAAATTACAAACCGTTTGTGGAGCCTCATCGCCAAAAAGTTTTAGTTTCATTGTGCCTTTTTCAGTTTCTATGAGAGCAAATTTGTATTCGTTTACTTTGCTTGTGTCAATTGTTTTTATCATTATTTCTCCTTAATCTATATTTGTATAAACAGCTTGAACATCATCATCATCTTCTAACTTATCTAAAAGTTTTTCTATATCGCTAAGCTGTTCTTCGCTAAAGCTTACGGGATTGTTTGGTATATACTCAAGCCCTGCTTTTTTAAGAACTAAACCCTTAGCTTCTATAGCAGAACTTAGCTCACCAAATGCAGTATAATCACCGCTAATTACTAACTCTTCTTCATTTTGTTCTAATTCTTCAAGCCCTGCATCAATCAAATCAAGTTCTAATTCTTCTAAATCTCCTGCAAATTTTTCAAGATGAAAAACCGCTTTTCTAGTAAACATAAAGCCTAAAGATCCATTTTGCAAAACTTCTCCACCATTTTTACTAAAAATAGCTTTTACATTAGCCACGGTGCGTGTAGGGTTATCGCTCATACATTCAACTATAACCAAAGCTCCATGCGCAGCTTTTCCTTCATAATGAATGTTTTTAATATCTGCACTATCTTTTCCACTCGCACGCTTAATAGCCGCATCTATATTATCTTTTGGCATATTATTTGCTTTTGCTGTAGCTATAGCACTTCTTAATTTTGGATTCATATCAGGATCAGTGCCACCTTCTTTAGCAGCTACTTGTATGGCTTTAGCAAGCTTAGGAAAAAGCTTACTCATTTTATCCCATCTAGCCTCTTTAGAAGCTCTTCGGTATTCAAACGCTCGTCCCATAAATTCTCACTTTCTTTAAAGATTTTTAAACTTAAAAGTATAAACTAAAAAGGCTAATTAAAGCTTTAAATGGTATAATTTTACCATTTATTTTTAGGGAGAAGCTTTTTGAATATCGCAAAAAAAGAACTTTTTGTTGCTTGGTTTTTCTTGATTACTGCTATTGTATTTGAAGTTTTAGGTACTAGTTTTTTAAAAATGGAAAATCAAATTTTAGGCTATATATTTATGGCTTTATTTATAGCTTTTTCTTATTTTTTTATGGGCAAGGCGATTAAAAAAATTCAAGTAGGCATAGCCTATGCTGTATGGGAACTTTTAGGGATTATTCTTATACTTTTAGTTTCTTTTATAGTTTTTAAAGAGAGTTTAACCTTAACTCAAATTCTAGGCATTGTTCTTTCTATCGTTGGAATTATCATGATTAACATAGGCGAGGTTAAAGAATAATGTATATTTTTATCATTGTTCTATCGGCATTGTTAGATATCGTAGCAAATTTATTGCTAAAAAAATCAGATGGTTTTAAGAATAAAATTTGGGGCTTAGCTGCGATTGTCAATGCTATACTTGCTTTTTTTCTACTTTCTTTTTCTTTAAAATATGTTCCTTTAAGCATAGCTTACTCAACTTGGGGTGCTATAGGCATCATAGGAACTTGTCTTGGTGGATGGATTTTATATAAAGAAAAATTAAACAAAATAGGAATTTTAGGTATCATTATCGTGATAATAGCAGTATTTTTACTAAACTATTAAAACAGCAAAATGCGGTTTTAATGTTCCATTTTGTTTTTTGCTTCAATACCCATTAAAGAAAATGCGGTTTTAATACTAAGAGCAACCAAAGAAAATAATTTAAGCAAATCATTTTCATTTGCAGAGCCTACAACTTTATTTTCATTGTAGAATTTATGAAAATTTGCAGCTAAATTTTTAAGATAATCAGGAATTTTTTGCAAAGCTCTAGCCTCAAAAGCATCGTTTAAAACAGCCTTTAAATTCAAAGCTTCAAAAAGCAAATTTACGCCATCTTGATTTAAACTTTGCAAATCAGCTTTCATTACATCATCGATTTTTTTACCAGCTTTAGCAAACACTTGATGAATTCTAGCGTGTGCATAGTTGATATAGTATACAGGATTAGAGCTATCTTCTTTTTGCAAATCACTAATATCAAATTCCAAATGAGTATCGCATTTTTTACTCAAAAAGATATAACGCAAAGCATCACTTCCTATCTCATCAACCACGTCGCTCATCAAGATAAAATTTCCTGCTCTTTTACTCATTTTATAAGGTTCTCCATCTTTAAGTAGGGAAACCATTTGTGCTAAAATAATCTCAAGATTATTAGAGTCAAATCCCAAAAATTCCATCGCAGCTTTCATTCTAGGGATATAACCATGATGATCTGCTCCCCAGATATTAATACACTTTCCATAACCACGACTCATTTTATCTTTATGATAAACAATATCTGCTGCCAAATAAGTCCCACGTCCATCTTCACGAATAATTACCCTATCTTTTTCATCGCCTTTTTGCGAAGAAGCAAGCCAAATTTTACCTTCTTGCTCGTAAATTCCTTTATGCTCTTTTAAAGATTCTAAAGTTGCATTTAAAGCATCATAATACGATCTTTCGCTTACATAGCTGTCAATTTTAATCTTTGCTTGTTCTAAATTTTGTTTAATCAAAACAAGCATTTTATCTTTTGCCCAATCAGCCAAACTAGGGATATTTTCTTCGCTAAAAAATTCTTTACCAAATTTTTCAAAAGCTTCTTTTGCTAAATCCGCTATATACTCGCCTTTGTAATATTGCTCTGGATATTCAACATTTTCATGAAGTATATTTTCTTTCACACTTAGTAAAATAGAAAGCCCTAGTAAATAAATTTGATTACCCGCATCATTGACATAGTATTCTGTATCGAATTTATAGCCCAAATGTCTTGCAAGTCTTGTTAAGGTGTCTCCAAAAACAGCGCCTCTTGCATGTCCTATGTGTAAAGGCCCAGTAGGATTTGCACTCACATATTCAAGCAAAAAACTTTCTTGTTTTTTTTCTCCTTTAGTAAAATCATTTGGATTTGTTAAAGCCTGATTTGCAAGTTCATTTAAAAAAGTTTTGGAAATTCTAAAATTTAAATACCCATTTACAGCTTCAACTAATTCAAAACAATCATGATTTTGAAATTTGCTCGCTAAGTCGCTAGCGATCAACATAGGGGATTTTTTTAATTCCTTAGCCAGTGAAAAAGCCAAAGGGGTAGCAAAATGTGCTAAATTTTTATCCTTTGGATTTTCAAGCGCAAAATCACACTCTAAAATCTTTTTAATTTCATTAAAAATAATACTTTTCAAAAGACTAAACCTTAAGCTTTTTTTGTTTCGTCTATACTTGCATCAGCATTTGTATTATTAGTTGTGTTTTTGTTTTCTTCTATTTTTTGAGTATTTTTTGCTACTTCATCATCATTATTCATTTCATCTTTAAAAGTTTTAATACCTTTACCTAAACCCTTTGCAAGTTCTGGAATTTTTTTTGCTCCAAAAAGCAATACAACAATCAATAAAATAATCAACCAATGACTTGGACTTGACCAACCACCCATTTTATTCTCCTTCATTCCAAATATTTTGAATTTGCCCTAGATTCTGCCCTTTGGTTCTAAATTTATGGGCGATTAAAATCGCTCGCAATGCTTCATAACTTTGCTTTAACTCATCGTTAATGATAAGATAATCATACTCACTAAGCTCTTTCATTTCATCACTAGCGTTTTGTAATCTTTTTTCTAGTTGTATTATTGTATCAGTATTTCGCTTAATAAGTCTTTTTTTTAGCTCATCTTTATTTTTTGTAGTAATAAAAACAGAAACAATCTTATCAGCCATTTTTTTTCTGGCTATTTTAAATCCTTGCACATCAATATCAAAAACAACTATTTTTCCATTATCTAAAGCATCTTGAGTATGCTTTAAAGAAGTGCCATAAAAATTTTCATGTACCTTAGCCCATTCTAAAAAATGATCACTATCTATACCTTTTTGAAATTCTTCATGGGATATAAAATGATAATGTATTCCATTTTTTTCACCCTCTCTTGGTTTGCGAGTTGTTGAAGAAATAGAAAAATAAAGCTCATCTTCAAATTCATCAAAAAGTTTTTTTAAAAGAGTTGATTTTCCAGCACCACTAGGGCCTGAAATCAACAAAACAAAACCTTGCAATTTCAATCCTCTTTAAAACTAATGTTTATATTTATATTCATATTCATACCCTTAAGAGCAGCTTTTAAGGTATCATCTTTAATACTTGAAGTGATCGCTCCTGCTATGCTTTGGCTAAGCTCATTAACTATCTCTTCGCTATTATCATCTTTAGTTGCATCACTTACTATAGACTCTTCATTTTTTTCTAAGATTTCCTCTCCAAGAGCTTCTTGTATATCACTTTCTTTCAATGCATCAAAATCACTTATATTTAAATTTGGCACAACCACTTCCTCTTCATTTGTTCCTAATTCTTTATCGTCTAAAATTGGTTCATCTTTAAAATCTTCTAAAACCTTGCTACTATTGTCACTATCAATACCATAATCCAGCTCATCAAGTTGAGCTAGTTCTTCTTTGATTTGATCTTGAGTGCTCAAATTTGAAGTAAAATCATCTATTTCATCTTGAACATCTTCTTCCACAACAGGAGCAAACTCCTCTAAAACTTCCTCTGATTCTTCACTATCTTTTGCTTGACCTAAAAATTCAGCATCCTCAGGAAGATCATCAAAATCCATTTCTTTTTCTTGCTCTTCAACCACAGGAAGATCATCAAAGTCGCTTATATTAGCTTGTAATTCTTTGTTATCTTCTAAATCTTCATCATTTTTATCATCTAGCTCATCTAAACTAGGCTCAGTATCCAAAGCTGTATGTTCTTGGCTTAAGTCTTCTTTTTCGTTTTTATTATCTTCTAAAGTTAAATCTAAATCAGTTTGAATGTCTTCTTGAGTCTGTTCTTTAGTTGCTTCTTGTTCTAAATTTTCATCTTCTAAATTTTGAGTTTCTAAAGTTTTGTTTGCATTATCATCTTGAGATTCGCTAAGCTCTTCTTGCATTTCTAATGTATTTGTTTTAGAATCGTCTAATAATTCTTGCTTTTCTATTTCTTCATTTTTATCATCTAGCTCATCTAAACTAGGCTCAGTATCCAAAGCTGTATGTTCTTGGCTTAAGTCTTCTTTTTCGTTTTTATTATCTTCTAAAGTTAAATCTAAATCAGTTTGAATGTCTTCTTGAGTCTGTTCTTTAGTTGCTTCTTGTTCTAAATTTTCATCTTCTAAATTTTGAGTTTCTAAAGTTTTGTTTGCATTATCATCTTGCGCATCATCATCAAAACTCAAATCTTCCATTCCCTCTGAATTTATATCTAAAGAATTTTCATCAGGTAAATCATCTAAATTTAAATTATCCAAATCTAAACTTATATCAGCATAAGGATTTTCATCATTGCTTAACATTGGCAAATCAATAGGCGTATGTTTGTTTATATCTTTATTATTCAGTAAATTTAAAAAATCTGTAGGTAAAAAAGGTTTTTGTAAAATTTGCGCATCTATATCTTCTACATTTTGATTTCGCGGAGCTAAAAAAATCAATCTATCGCATTTTTCTTTAAGAATTTTTAAAGGTGCTGGAGTATCGCTATCTACAACAATCACATCATAATTACCCAAATTTTCACCATAAGCATTAAGTTCTTCAAAATCATAAGACATTTTTTTAGCACTAAGGCTTACAAGTCTTGAAACTACAGGGTTTTCATTTAAAAGTAAAATTTTCATCACTTTAATCCTTAAAAAATAATCGCTATTTTACGATAATTTCATTTATCCTTTCCTTAGGAGAAAAAAAGAGTTTGCATATGAGTGAAAAGTTCTAAAATTAAATTTTTAAAATATTGCATCATAACTAGTAAAATAGCGATCAAAACAATAAAACCTAAAGCTATCTTTATAGGATAGCCAATAACTAAAAGATTAAATTGTGGCATTGTTTTCATCAAAAGCCCAAAAATAACATCGGCCAAAAGTGAAATTCCAAGTATAGGAAAGCTCATAGTAAAACCTATGATGAAAATATTAAACATGCCCATATTTAAATAATGCATTAAATTCTCATGCGGATAAAAGCCACCTAAACTGATATAACCTAAAGAATGACTTAAAAACAAAAGTATTAAATGATGACCATCGAAAGCAAGAAAAAACATCAAAGCAAGTAAATTTAAAATTTGAGATGTGATAGGCATGCTCGTTCCAGAACTTGGATCTAATATACTTGCCATAGTAAATCCCATAGTAAAAGCAATCTGCTCACCTGCCATCATAATAATAGCAAAAATAATTTGAAGCATTAATCCTGCTATCATTCCAAAAATCACTTCACTAATAAGCTGTAAAACAAAAAAACTATCTAAATGCAAAGATTCTAATCTAGCCAAAGGATATAAATACATAGTCAAAAATAAAACTATAGTACTTTTTATCACCATAGGAATAGAATTATGTGAAAAAAAAGGAAAAAAAACTATAAGACCACTCATTCTAGCAAGAAGCAACATAAAAGTTACAACATTTTTATCGCCTAAATAATTAACAAATTCCATTGGCGTTTATAGTATAAGTTTTATCACAAAAACTTGCGAGCTTACTATCGTGAGTTACAAAAAATAAAGCTGCATCATTTTCTTTAACATAGGAAATTAAAAGTTCGATAACATTTTTAGCATTATCAAAATCCAAATTTCCAGTTGCTTCATCGGCAAAAATAATCTTTGGTTTTTTACAAAGCACACGTGCGATACTCACACGCTGTTGTTGTCCACCACTTAGCTTTCCTATTTTTTGATGTAAAAGCGTATCAATACCTAATCTTTTTAAAATTTTCTCATCTAAATCTTGACCCGATAGAACACTAGCAAGTTCGATATTTTCTAAAGCTGAAAAACCTTTAAAAAGATAATGTGTCTGAAAAATAATACCAAAATCATAACGGCGAATTTTTAATCTTTCATTTTCATTCATCTGATAAAGACTAGAACCTTTAAAAAAAACTTCACCTTTTTTTGGAATTAATAAAGAAGAAAGTATATGCAAAAGAGTAGATTTACCACAACCGCTACTCCCTTGAATAGCGATACAGTCTTTGGTATTTAAGGTAAGATTTAAACCCTCAAAAAGCGGATAATCAAAACTATGGCTTAAATTTTCCGCTCTTAAGAGTTCCATTTTTAACCGTTTTTAAAGTTGTGCAGCAACTTCAGCCGCAAAATCTTCAGTTTTCTTTTCTAAACCTTCGCCAACTTCAAAGCAAATAAATTCAACAATTTTAATTTTTCCACCAAATTCTTTTTCTTTTTCAGCAATTACTTGTTCTACAGTTTTTTTATCATCCATTACATAAAACTGACCCATTAAAGTAAGTTTGCTATCGAGTTGAGAATTATCAGCTATAAAACTATTCATTTTACCTGGAATAATATTGTCCCAAATTTTTTCAGGTTTACCTTGAGCTTTAAGTTCTTCTTTGATTTTTTCTTCAGCTTCTTTTAAAATTGCATCGCTTAATTGTTTGCGACTTGCAAATTGAGGAATTTTATGTTCAGGTTTATTTGGATCTTTAAGTCTGCGTCTTTCTTCATTTTCTTTTTCAAGTTCAGCAACCAAAGCTTTGTATTCATTTTCAACAAAAGTCATATCCAAATCTTCATAACTTAAATAACTTGGTCTCATTGCTGCAATATGCATACAAATTTGTCTTAATAAATCTCTTGATTTTGAAGCTACTTCAGCACTATCACAAGCTGCAGCGATCACAACACCAACATGGCCATTTGTATGGATATAGCCATTTACAACGCCGTTAGCACCTGCTTTTAAAGTTGCAAATCTTCTTACAACTAAGTTTTCTCCTATGGTTGCAATTTGACTTTTTAAATATTCTTCAAATTTTACACCATTAATCGTACTTGAGTGAAGTTCTTCCACGCTTTGCAAGCTATTGCTTTGAATATGCGCTGTAGTATCTTTTGTTAAAGCGATAAACTGATCATTTTTTGCCACAAAATCTGTTTCGGAATTAATCTCACTTACAGTTGCACTTGTAAAATCATCACTTACTTTTACACTTACTAAACCTTCTGCAGCAAGTCTATCTGCTTTTTTAGCAGCCTTACCTAAACCTTTTTCTCTTAAAAGTTGTACTGCTTTATCAAAATCTCCATTAGTTTCACTCAAAGCATTTTTACAATCCATCATCCCCGCGCCTGTACTTTCGCGGAGTTCTTTTACCATTGCAGCAGTAATTTCAGCCATTATTCTTGCTCCTCACCGAAGTCTTCTTCGCTCATCGCTTCATCTAAAACTTCTTTTTTCTCTTCATCAGTGATTTCTTTTTCTTCATTTGCTAAAGCTTCGCCATCTTGTTCTCTTAAAGCTTTTCCTTCATTAATCGCTTCAGCCATTTCTTGGCAGAAAAGTTGCACTGAACGGATTGCATCATCATTTCCTGGAATAGGATAAGTTACCAAGTCAGGATCGCAGTTTGTATCTAGTGGAGCTACAACAGGAATTCTTAATCTATTTGCTTCTTGAACAGCAATTTTTTCTTTTACTGTGTCAATAACAAAAATCATATCAGGTTGAGTTTTCATATAACGAATTCCACCTAAATAAGCTAATAATTTTTCTTTTTTTCTTGTAAGCATTAAAGCCTCTTTTTTAGTTAAAAGCTTAATACTTCCATCTTCTTCCATTTTTTCAATTACTTCTAATTTTCTAATTGATTGGCGAATAGTACCAAAATTTGTCATCATACCGCCAAGCCATCTGTGATTTACATAAGGCATACCGCATTTTTCAGCGTATTCTTTAATCGCTCCACCTGCTTGTTTTTTTGTCCCAACAAAAAGTATAGTTTTTCCTTCAGCAGCAGCGTCACGAACGATATTATAGGTATATCTAAAATATCTTAAAGTTTTTTGTAAATCAATTACATAAATACCTTTTCTCTCGCCAAAAATGAATTTTTTCATCTTTGGATTCCAGCGTCTTGTTTGGTGTCCAAAATGCACACCACATTCTAATAAATCTCTCATACTAACCATGAGTTTCTCCTTATAAATTTAGCTTTATTCCTCCACATCCCTTAATTTACACAAGCTAAAAAGGATTGATGTGTGTGAAATGAAGCTAAGATTTTATCAAATTTAAGTTTAGTTTTTACTTATATATGTAGTCCTTGGTAAGACTTAGATTATTATTGATTTCTTTTGTGATTAAAAATTGAAACAAATCCACGCTTCCAACACGAAAAGCAGAGGCACAAGAACGAAGGTACAAATCCCACATTCTTATAAATTCTTCATCATATTTTTCCCTTACCTTGTCCAATACTTTGTTAAAATTTTCATCCCATAAATCTAAAGTTTTTGCATAGTGCATTCTTAAACTTTCTGCTAAAAGAAGATGAAAATCCCACTCGCTCATAGCACTTACAACCTCTCTTAAAGAAGGTAAATATCCTCCTGGAAAAATATATTTATCTATCCAAGCATTTGTTTTTCCTTCAAACATAGCTAAAATAGAATGTAAAAGCATAGAACCTCCAGGTTTTAACACTTGTTTTACTTTCATGAAATAAAGTCCTAAATTCTCTTTGCCTACATGTTCAAACATACCCACAGAAACAACTTTATCAAAATAATTTTCAAATTCTAAATCTTGATAATTTTGAAGTCTTATTTCTATTTTATCTTCAAGACCAAGTTCTTTTACTCTTTCCTTAGCCTTTTTACACTGCTCCTCTGAAATAGTAATTCCAACAACCTTAACTCCATACTTTTGAGCCGCCATAATAGAAAGCCAACCCCAACCACAACCTATATCTAAAAGCTTTTCTCCTTCTTTTAAATCAAGTTTTTTAAGGGTATGTTCTATTTTATTAATTTGAGCTTCATAAAGAGTATTATTAGGCTCTTTAAAATAAGCGCAAGAATAGCTCATAGTATCATCAAGCCAAAGCTTATAAAAATCATTACCTATATCATAATGACTTTTGATATTTTTACTTTCTTGCTTTTGAGTTATTTTACTCAATACATCTTTTTTGGTTTTAAAAAATTGCTGATTAGAAAAATAGTATAATACCCTAGCCATTTCATCATAATCGCCCTCTATGTCAAGTTTTGCCTGCATATAATGTCTTGCAAAAACCAAACTTGTATCACCAAATAACTCCAAAAAAGGAATTTTTTCTTTAAAAATTAAAGAAAATTTAGCAGGTTTGTTTCCGATAAGAAATTCTTCTTTATCCCAAAAAACAACTCTAAAATCCCCATAATCCCATTTTTTTAAAATAGATTTGATTAAAGTTTTTTCTAACATAAAATACTCCTAAATTCTAAAATAATTATATTTTGGAGTATCTCTCTTTAAATATTAAAAATTAATAAAAATGAAGAAAAAATAAGATTTTTGCCATTATCATTAAATAATGGCAAAAAATGTAATATTAATGTAATTTAGACCAAACAGAACGCTTCCAACCTATAGCAAAAATACTTAAAATTACAAAGAATATCATTACATAAATTCCTGTAGTTTTTCTTTCTTCTTTTTTGCTATCACCCACTTGATCAATATAAGATACAACCTTAGCCTGTGCAGCTTCTGTTAAACCTACTCTTGGCATAGCGGTTCCTGGAAGAAGTTTTTGAGTATTATTGATAAAATCATGTAAATATTGCTCACCACGAGATCTTATCATCATAGAAAGATCAGGCGGAACAGAACCTAAATAAGTTTTTAAATCATTGTGATTTGATGGAGTAAAAAAGCTATCGTATTTCATATCATGACAACGTCCGCAAGCCTCAATAAAAGTTGCTTTATCTTTAGCAAATTTTATATCTTTTTCCATTAAAGCCGCTTTTTGAGCACTGTTTTCCATTTTAGCATATTTTGCCTCAACATCTTTCTTGATAGTAGCATCTTCATTGGCTTCAAATTTAACACTCACATCTTTAAGATAAGCAATTACATTGGCTATATTTGCATTTGTAGCTTCTTCACTTTCTCCTGAAGTATCTTTATTGTAAGCTGTCATAATAAAAGCATCACCAAATTTATGATCTACTTTTAAAGCAAGCGCAGGATGCATAATCAAAGCTGCTAAAAATTTTTCATCAAAAATAGCACCAGCTGCACTAAGATCAGGCGGTATTACTCCCATAGAAGAATCAGTAATATTAGCTGCTATTCCATCTTCTTTTACACCATGACATGCAAAACAGTTATTTTCAAAAAATTCTTTACCTTTTTTTGCATCACCCTTAGCAAAATCGATCTTTGCAACATCCGCCCAAAGTGTTTCAACCTTGCTTAATTCTTCTTTTGCTTTTTCAAGTTCTTTGTTTGCACTCTCTATTCTTTTAGCATCTCCTGAAGCTTGTGCATCTTTTAGAGCTAATTCTTTAGCCTCAACTATACCTTTTGCAAAAGTAGTATCTTCTACAGCAAAATCAAAATTTGCAGGAGCAACATGAGGCTTCATCACTGAATGAGCATAAGGCTCTACCCCCCAATATACAAGTGCAGTAAAAACTACTACAACTAAAAATATTTTTATTTCTCTCATTGTTTAGCTCCTTTTCTCTCCATAATAGTAATAACCGGTAAAACTACAATAAGTAAAAGTAAAAATACTATAGAAGCGTAAAATCCTACCCAAGCATTTACACCTGTTGGAGGTAATTTTCCATAAACTGTTAAAACAATTAAATCAATAAGCAATATCCAAAACCAAATGAAAAATAAAGGTCTTTCATGAGCTGGTTTTACAACATCACTTCTATCAAGCCAAGGAAGTAAGAAGAAAATCACTTGAGCAATACCAAATGCAGCCAAACCTATATCAAAAGCTTTAATACCTGCAATATCAAAGAAAAATCCTCTTAAAACTTCATAACTCCATAAGAAATACCACTCAGGATAAATATGAGCTGGTGTTTTAAGCGCATTAGCTGGATCAAAATTAATTGGATCCATTGCAAATTCAAATTTAAAACAGACCAAATAAAAGAAGAAAATCATAAAAAAGCTTATATACATAAAATCTTTTGATAAAAATCCTGGCCAAAAAGGAATCACTTTAGAACCCTTTGTGTCACCTGCCATGTACTTTTCAGCCTCTAAATCAAAGTCAAGTTCTTCAGAAATTTCATTATTAACATGAGGAATTCTTAAAGAATAGAAGTGAAATGCTATAATAGCAATGATAACTATAGGAAGCAAGCACACATGAAGCATAAAAAATCTTGTTAAAGTTGGATCAGAAACAGCATAATCTCCACGAATCCAAATCACAAGCTCAGGGCCAATAAATGGTATCCCTCCAAAAAGATTAGTGATTACTTGAGCTGCCCAATAACTCATTTGTCCCCAAGGAAGCATATACCCACTAAAAGCTTCAGCAGAAAATACAACAAACAAAAGCATACCGCTAACCCAAATCATCTCACGACCTTTTTTATAAGAACCGTAATAAATTCCTGTTAGCATATGTATGTATATAATCAAAAATACAACAGAAGCGGCAACACCATGCATGTGACGCCAAAGCCATCCATAATCCACCTCTTGCATAATAGTCTTATTCACACTATCAAAAGCAAGCGCAGTATCTGGTTTATAATACATCACAAGTAAAAGTCCTGTAATAAAAAGCACTGCAAAAAGAGTGGTTAAAATAACCCCCATTGCCCAAAGAAAGTTAATTTGCTTTGGTATCCAATACTTTACCATTAAAACATCAAGCAGTTTATGTACTGCAAGTCTTTGATCAAGCCAATCTACAAGGCCATTAGCTTTTCTAATTTGTGCCATCTTAAGCCTCCGCTATCATTTTTTTATATTCAGGACCCTCTTCACCTAAAACAAGTTTGGTTCCATCAATCTTAAAAGGAGGAATTTCAAGAGGCTTTGGAGGAGGTCCAAAGACATTTTTTCCACTTGTGTCAAATTCTCCACCATGACAGGCACATTTAAACAATTGCTCACTTGGTTGGTAAGCAGGTATACAACCCAAATGCGTACAAAGTCCTATAACCACAGTATAAGCTGCGTTATCTACCACAACATCACGTTTTTCGTCTTTTGGCATACTCGCATCTTTTTTTAATATAAAAATAGGCTTTTTACGCCATTCTATAGTTCTAAGCTCTCCATCTTGCATTCCTGATAAATCTACTGTAGTAAAACCTGCAGCTTTGACACTTGGAAGCGGATCCCAAGTTTTTTTCATCGCAATAAGCGAGAAAACACCGCCTACAGCAGCTACGCTTCCAAATGCAAAGCCCATAAAGCTTCGTCTACTCTCAGATGTAGCCATAACTTGTCCTTTCGATTTTATTTTTTAACCAAGTTAAAAGTTTATCGAAATTAAAATAAATTTTTTCTTTGTTTAACAAGTTTTGATATTTAGACAATAAGAGCAAAAAGAGAAAAAACAAGCACAGGTAAAGTTATCAAAAAGCCAAATTTACAATATTGCCAAAAAGAAATATTAATGCCTTTTCTAGCCAAAACTCCAAGCCAAAGCAAAGTTGCCAAAGAACCTATTGGCGTAAGTTTTGGGCCTATATTTACCCCCAAAAGATGAGCATAAATCATCAAAGAATCAAAAGAAAAATTCTCAAAATATTCTTTTAATGCCAAATCTCCGATTAAAACCATAGGCAAATTATTAAATACAGAAGATCCAAAAGCTGAAATCAAAGCCACACCAAAAATTCCACTCTTATCTTGCATCAAAAAAGCATAACTTTTAACCAAAATTTCACTCACACCTATTTTATGTAAAGCAAAAACTACCATATAAAGCCCAAAACTAAAAAGCAAAACTCCATAAGGTGCTTCAAAAAGAATTTTAATACTTTTTTTACCTTGAATTTTTAAAACAATAAGCCAAAAAATTCCCGCCCAAAGCAAAGCAAAAAAACTTATTTTAATATCAAAAATTTCACCTATAAAAAAACTGATCACAAAAAGAAATAAAAATACTATGCAAAGAAAAAACAATTTCAATGAAATTTGTTCTTTTTTGACTAGCTGAAACTCAAGTTTTTCAGGTAGCACTCTCACATAAAGCACAAAAACTATAGCTATAGTAGAAAGCAAAACAAAAAAATTTGGTAAAAACATATTTTTAGCAAATTCTAAAAATTCTATCTTAAAATAATTTGCTGTGATGATATTGGTTAAATTTGAAATAACCAAAGCATTTGAACTTGCATCACATAAAAAAGAAAGACTAAGCAAAAAAGAACTTAAAATAAAAGCATGATTTTTACAATCTTTAAGAGTTGAAAATAAAGCTATAATAATAGGTGTAATGATTAAAATCGCTCCATCATTAGCAAAAAATGCAGAAAGAAAAAAGACAAAAATCAACAAAAATAACATCAATTTTTTTGTGCTGATATAAATTTTTTCTTGGTTTTTTTCTCTAGAAAAATGCAAAATTTTACTCGCAATAAAATCAAAAAATCCCAAAGCTTCTAAGCTAAAAGAAAGAATAATCAACCCAACCAAAGTTAAAGAACTATCCCAAACCAAAGAAAAAACAAAATAAGCGTCTTTAAAATCTACCAATTGAAAAATAAAAACAAAAAAAGCTCCCAAGCTAGAAAATACCCAAATAGGTAAATTCCATGGACGCCAAAAAAGTAAAACTAAAGTAGATAAAAAAATAAAAAAAGCAAGCATTTAAGCTTTTTTCTTTTGCATTTTGATATAAATTTGTAAAATATCTAACGCTGCAGGAGTAATTCCACTGATTTGACTTGCAGCAAAAATGGTTGGAGGTTTATGATGATTAAGTTTTTCTACAACCTCATTACTCAAACCGCTTACACTTTTAAAATCAAAATTTTCAGGAATTTTAAGCTCACTAAGATTTTTCATTTTTTCTACTTGAGCTTTTTGCATACTGATATAATGATAATACTTTGCCTCGTTTAAAATTTCTCTTAAAGAATAATTATCCATGGTTTCAAATATAGGGTCAAGTTTTTTTAATTTTTCTATATCAAAACTTGCTCTTGCAACAATTTTTTGAAGATTGACTATAGAAGAAATTTTATCTTCCCCTAAACTCTCTAAAAAAGCATTATTTTGGTTGTTAGGCGTAAATTCTTTAGAAAGTAAAAATTCAAGTCCTTTTTGAAGATTGTTTGCAATATTTTGTATATAAGTAAAATCTTGCTCGCTTAAAAGCCCCAAATCATAGCCATATTTTCCGAGTCTAAGTATAGCATTTTCTTCCCTTAAAAGCAGTCTAAATTCCGCTCTTGAAGTAAACATTCTATAAGGTTCTTTTGTACCTTTTACTACCAAATCATCGATTAAAACTCCTATATAAGCTTCATCACGCCTTAAAATCAAAGGCTCTTTCATATCTATGCTTAAACTTGCATTGATTCCTGCCATAAAGCCTTGTGCTGCAGCCTCTTCATAACCTGTAGTTCCATTAATCTGTCCTGCACAATAAAGATTTTTAATCTTTTTAAGTTCTAAAGTATGCTTAAGTTCAGTTGGCTCTATATAATCATATTCTATAGCATAACCAAAACGGGTTATTTTAGCATCTTCAAAACCCTTTACAGAACGCAGCATTTGAATTTGTACCTCATAAGGCAAAGAAGTAGAAAAACCGTTGATATAATACTCTGTCGCATCGATAGTTTGAGGCTCTATAAAAAGATGATGACTTTCTTTATCGCTAAAACGATTGATCTTATCTTCTATAGAAGGACAATACCTTGGCCCTACACCTTCAATCTGTCCTGTAAAAAGTGGAGCACGATAAAAATTATTCTTAATAATCTCATGTGTAGTTGTATTAGTGCGTGCGATATAACAAGGAAGTTGAGTAGGATTGAAATTTCTTGAACGAAAACTAAAAGCTTTAGGATTTACATCACCATCTTGAATTTCAAGCACGCTAAAATCAATGCTTTTTGCATCCACTCTTGGGCAAGTTCCTGTTTTTAAACGCCCCATTTTCAAACCCAAAGTTTGTAGATAATTTCCTAAATTTACCGAAGCAAGCTCCCCTACCCTTCCTGCTTGAAGTTTATTTTCACCTACATGAATAAGTCCATTTAAAAAAGTTCCTGTTGTTAGGATCACTTTTTTGGCAAAATATGTATTTTCTAAATTTGTTTTTACGCCTTTAACTTCATCATTTTCTACGATTAAAACACTCGCTTGTTCTTGAGAGATTTCTAAATTTGGAAGTTTTAAAAGTTTATTACGTGCAATGATACGGTATTTATCCATATCAATTTGTGCCCTACTTCCTTGAACGGCTACACCCTTACTCTCATTTAAAATGCGAAATTGTATCCCTGCTTCATCGGTGATTTCGCCCATAAGACCACCCATGGCATCAAGTTCTTTTACCAAATGCCCTTTAGCAAGCCCTCCTATAGCCGGATTACAACTTGCCGCTCCTATTTGCTCAATCAATGCAGTTAAAAGTAAAGTTTTTTTACCCATTCTAGCAGCAGCAGCACTTGCTTCAACACCTGCATGTCCACCACCTATAACAATGACATCAAACATATTTTGCCTTGAAAAATGTGAATTTTAAAGAAAGATTATATAATATTTAGACTTAAAACAAACTCGTTTTAAGTCTAACAAAAATTTATTTAGCTTCTTGAAGAGAAAAGATTAGCTCATTATAAGTTTTATCTGCATCTTTGCAGAAATTTTTAAGCATCTCAACACCCTTATTTAAGCCTTGTTGCTGTTCTACTCTTAAAAGATCGCTATAAAGACTTTCTATTGTAGAAATAGCGCTTTTATTTGGCATACGACGAACGGAATAATAGCCTATGATATTATTATTAACATCTATTGATGGGGTTACATTTGCAAAAACCCAATAGTAATTGTTATCTTTGGTTTTGTTTTTTACGTAAGCAAAAATTTCTTTGCCTTCTTTCATATAATCCCATAAATATTTAAAAACAGTTTTTGGCATTTCTTCATGTCTTACTATGTTATGAGGTTTATTTAAAACTTCACCCATGGTATAACCTGCATACTTTAAAAAATCATCATTTGCATAAACTATTTTACCTTTTAAATCTGTTTTAGAAGTAATTAAACTATCTTCTTGTAAAAAAATTTCTCTTGACATTTTCCCACCCTCTTAATTTATATTTTTAATTTTGCTAAGATTTCAGCACTTCTTTGCTCTAGTGATTTAATATCATTTACAATCGCATCATAAGCTTTTTGATCAATATAATCTTGACTTGATTCTTCTATTGCTTTTTTAGCGTTGTCTTTTATAAATTCTTTAGCTAAATTTAACTCAGTTTCAGAACTAAGCTCATTAATAACACCTTGAGCTCTCTCATCTTGACAAAGATTAGAAATTGGATCTACACTTTCAAGATTGAAATTTTGAGCCCCATTTAAATTTAAATATATATTTGATTTATAAAGAATATGATCGATTTTAACCACAGACAAAATCAATCTCTTTGCAAAGGATCCAAAATTAACACCAAGCGCACTACTATTTTCTTCTAGACGTTTAAAAGCTTGAGAAAATTTATTAATTCTTTCTTCAGATTCACTAACAATGTTAAAAACTTGCTCACTGCCACTTTGGATATTTACAAAATCTTGTTGCATAGTCTGAATTGCAATAGAAATTTCGCTTGTAGATCTTTGAGTTCTTTCTGCTAACTTTCTAACTTCATCAGCCACAACCGCAAAGCCCCTACCATGCTCTCCTGCACGCGCAGCTTCAATAGCAGCATTTAAAGCTAGAAGATTGGTTTGATCGGCTATATCGCGTATTACTTCAACCACTGAAGTAATATTTTGGGAATTAGCCACAAAAGTTTGCACTGTTTCCTTGCTTGAATTTACAACATCCATTAAAGAACCCATAGCATTTTGTAAAGAATCCACCTCTGAGCCATTTTCTGTAGCTGTATGAGTAATGGCATCAACTGTATCATATACATTTTTCATCATACTAATATCTTGATTTAATGAGCTAGAAATTTGAGACATATCTTTATTTTGATTTCCAAGGCTTAAATCCATTAAAGTTCTTGATAAAGCATTTTTAAAAGTAGATCTTGCTGTCACTTCTATGTTTGCTAAAGCTTTATTTATAAATTCGATATTATGAGCAAAAATTCCTTTTAAACCTTCAGGCAAAGCCTTGCGATAAAATTCACCTTTTTGAGAACAAGAAATAGAAGTATTAATTTCCCTTAAGTAAGCTTCTAGCCCATCGATAGTATTGTTAAGATTATCTGCTATTTCGGCTAATTTTTTGCTTTTTGTTTTTACATAGATGATTCTATTGTCAAAATTACCCTCTTTTAACTCTCTACAAAGAACCAAAAGTTTATCTATCATTATTTGCTCATCTTTGTGTTGTCTAAGCAAATAAATCATTAAAACAGCGATTAAAACAAAAATTATCGCTCCAACATAAATATGAATAAAAATGGCACCTAAAACACCGATAACACTTAGAAAAATAGTTGATAATAATCCATTTTTCATCATAATTTACCCCTTTATTAAAAATTTTTGAAGTCATAAATTAAAGTAATACTTTAATAATATATATTACTTTAATTTTTAGGCGAAAATTATACAATAAAAAAGATTAAATATATCTTATTTAGTTATTTTCTTGTAAGTTAAAAACAAGTTCATTATAAGTCATTTTATAAGAATTTACAATATCCATTAAAGCTGAAACTCCAGCATTAATGCCTGATTTTTGCTCTTTTTCAAGTAAAATTTTATAAACTTCTTCAATTACAGGAAGAGATTTTCTATTAGGCGCACGACGAACAGAATAATAATTGATGATATTTCCATTAGCATCAAATGAAGCGCTTACATTTGCAAAAACCCAGTAAAAACTACCATCCTTAGCTTTATTTTTTACAAATGCAAAAATTTCTTCTCCTTTTTGAATATAATCCCAAAGACATTTAAATACAGTACGTGGCATATCTTCATGTCTTACTATATTATGAGATTTATACAAAAGCTCATCGACTTTATAACCTGCGTATTTTAAAAAGTCATTATTGGCATAAATGATATTCCCCTTAAGATCTGTTTTAGAAGTAATTAAAGCATTTTCAGACAAAACTATTTCTTTCATAATTAAAACATCCCAATAAAACAAATAAATCAAAAATAGAATTATTACCAATAATAAATAACAAAAAGTAAACTGAATTACAAAATTATAAAATTTTCAAAAATATTTTAAATTTTATAATGCAAATAATGAGAAATTTTGTAACATTTATATAAAAAATTGTCATATCATATAAAAGAAAGTATTTCTAGATTTGTTTTTTTGTTAAAATTTACAATACACATTGTTAAAATTATATTTTACAAAGATCAAAAGGAGTGAATAAACTTGGAAACTTTAAGTCAAACTTTAGCTGAAAGAAAACCGCCTTTATACAAACGTATTATCAAAAGTCTTGGATTTTGGGTGATTATAGGCATTATTGCAGGTATTGTACTTGGCTATGCAGATAGAGAATTAGCCATTGCTAGCAAACCAGGAGTTGATTATTTTATAGGTGCTTTAAAGGTTCTTATAGGTCCTATTATTTTTGTTACTTTGGTTTTGGGCATCATTAGTCTTGAAAGTTTAAAAAAAGTAGGTAGTATTGGTGCTAAAGCGGTTATTTACTTTGAAGTTGTAAGTACTTTAGCACTTGCTATAGGTATTTTTATGGCAAATGTTATGCAACCAGGTCATGGAATGAATCTTGATCCAAGTCAACTTGATACAAAAAGCGTTCAAAAATACATTTCTCAAACCACAGAAGTAAGTGCGAGCTCTGAGATTATGCATATTTTAAAAGATGCTATGCCTACTGATATTATCACGCCTTTTACAGAAGGAAAAACCATACAAGTTTTAGTTATTGCTATAATTACTGCTTTGATTATTTCTTTAATGAGAATAGAAGACAAACAGGCAATTCAAAGAGTTTTTGAAGTGGTACAAAATTTTGTTTTTAAAATTCTACAAATCATTATGTATTTTAGTCCTATTGCCGCCTTTTCAGCAATGGCTGTACTCATAGCTCAATACGGAATTGGCTCTTTAATCAACTTAGCATATTTACTTTTAGTAATGCTGATTTCATGTCTTGTTTTTATATTTGGAATCTTAGGTCTGATTTGTTATTTTGCAAAAGTAAATATCTTCAAATTTATGAGATTTATCTCAAGAGAAGTATTGATCGTTTTTGCAACCAGTTCAAGCGAGTCTGCACTTGCTCCTTTAATGAGAAAACTAGAAAAAGCAGGACTTTCTAAAGCAACAGTCGGACTTGTTTTACCAACGGGATATAGTTTTAATCTTGATTGTACAAATATTTATCTAGCTATGAGCTTAATCTTTCTAGCACAAGCTTTCAATGTAAATTTAAGTTTAGCACACGAAATCAGTATTTTAATAGTATTAATGATAGCTTCAAAAGGTGCAGTGGGTGTAACTGGATCAGGTTTTATAGTGCTTGGAAGTACGCTTGCAGCTTTAGGAAATATGGAAATTTCTGAAGCAAATGCAACCTTAGCACAAGTTCTACCAGTAGCTGCTATAGGTGTTCTTTTAGGTGTTGATAAATTTATGTCTGAAATGAGAGCGGTTGGAAATCTTTGCGGAAATTCAGTAGCAGCTTTAATCGTTGCTATCTGGGATAAACAAATTGATTGGGAAAAATTCCGCTATGCTATGGATAATCCAGAAAAATTTCATAATGCTGGAATGAACTAATGAGTTCTTTGGAGGAAATCATATCGATTAACCTCCTCTAAAGTATTATCTTTTTTCCTAAATTGTTTTAAAAAACTTTCATTGAAATTAAAACTAAATCCAACTTGAACAACGGTATCATCAATAGTCTCTCTTGCACTATAATCACGACGCAATAAATTTAAACTAAATACACTATAAGGAGAGTAAGATACTTGATAATTAGTTTTATCATTATCCTTACTTATATCAAAAGCAAAAGCAGTATAAGTTGGAATTACAAAACTCATTCCAAGCTGTAAATTTTTTTCTGCTTCATTGGGTATATAATAATTACTATAAGCCTTTATAAATTTACTATAACCAAACTCTGTACCAAAGCTTTTAGTATCTTTTTGTTCTTTTTGTTTATCAATAAAACCATTAATTCCAAATAAAAAATCATCTTTTTCATAACGATTGATTAAACCCCCTGAGTAATTATAATTATCTTGAGCCACAAAAAGTTCTTTTTGAAAAAGCAAGGAATTATTCTCCCCCTCATAAAGAGAACTTAAATTTTTAACCTGCGCGTTTTCATTTTGAAAATCTAAATTCCCATCTGTTTTATCTATACCATTATTATTTTCTAAAGTTTTTGAAAGTAAGCTATCAAAAGTGCTTTTAAAATCCACATTCTCTTCTTGAATTTTTGGAGCTTCTTTGGTATTTTTATAATCAAAGTGCTCCCAAGAATTTTGATTATTATTTTTTGCTAAAGCCTCTGTAAGTTCATCGGCATTGAGTAAAGAAAACAATGCTATTATATAAAAAATACCCCTCATTATTCTTATATTCCTTATTATTTCTTGTTTGAGTATTTATTATAAAAAAATAATATAAATAAAAATTCCACAAAGACTAAAAAATAAAATTAGCAAATTTAAAGTAAATAAGTGTATAATTAAAATAAAAAAGGGTTATTAATGCAAAAAGACAACCTCATAGCTTTTGTTATTTTTATTATCAGTACTATCGCATTTGTTATTTGGGGATTTGGTTATATTTCGCAACATCAACTGATTCTTTTTATTCTTGCTTCTATATTTGGTATTTTTATGGCATTTAATATAGGTGGAAATGATGTAGCCAATTCTTTTGGAACAAGCGTTGGCGCAAAAACAGTAACCATTAAACAAGCTTTAATTATAGCAGCTGTTTTTGAGCTAAGCGGGGCAATCTTCGCAGGCGCAGAAGTTACTAAGACCATACGCAGCGGTATTGTTATTTTTCCAAATTCTTTAGATCCTATGCTTTTTGTTATCATTATGCTTGCTGCACTTTTAAGCTCTGGGGTTTGGATTTTTATTGCAACAAAGAAAGGCTTACCTGTATCAACCACACACAGTATAGTTGGTGGGATTGTAGGTGCTAGTATTATGATGGGGCTTTTAAAATTTGATGGGATCCAAACACTCTCTATGGTTAAATGGAGTGAAATTTTAAGAATAGCTATTTCTTGGGTAGCTTCTCCTCTTTTAGGGGGTATTGTAGCTTATATTATTTATTCATATATTGATAAGAAAATTTTAAAACCATCAGAAAAACTAAATGATGATTTGAAAAATATCAAAAAAGAAAGAAAAAAATTCAAAGAAGAATATTTTTTAAATTTAAAAACAAAATCCCAAGAAGAACAAATCAAAGAACTTTCCGCTATAGCTTTGGATGAAGAAGAACAGGAAAATAATTTCTATAGAAATAAAATGAAGGAATTTAAAGAACAAGAAAAAGATATAGATATTTACTCTATTTTAAAAACTCATATGCCAATCATTGCTTGTATTGCTGCTGCTATCATTTCAGCAATGTTTTTATTTAAAGGCTTAAATAATGTTAGCACTTTAGATATTTTGCAAAACTTTTGGATTATCGGAATTATCGGAACTATAAGTTATGTTGTAACATTTGCTATAGTCAAAATCGTTAAAAAAACAGAGCTTAATAAAACTACTGATAGAATTTTCTCGTGGTTTCAAATATTTACAGCCTCTAGCTTTGCATTTTCACACGGAGCTAATGATATAGCCAACGCCATAGGTCCTTTTGCAGCGATTTTAGATGTCTTAAAAAACGGCACAATTAACGCGACTTCTCCTGTACCTTTTGCTGCTTTAGCTATGTTTGGAGTTGCTCTAGTTGTAGGGCTTTGGTTTTTAGGTAAAGAAGTGATTACTACAGTGGGTTCAAAACTTGCAACCATACGCCCTACTACTGGATTTTCTGCAGAACTTGGTGCAAGCATAGTTATACTCTTAGCTACACAATTTGGAATTCCTGTTAGCTCCACCCATATACTCATAGGTGCTATATTGGGTATAGGAGTGTATAATAAAAACGCAAATTGGATTATGATGAAGCCTATAGGATTGGCTTGGATTATCACTTTACCAGCCGCTGGTATTATGGCAGCACTTGTATTTTTAGGATTTAAACTATCTTTAGGAATTTAAGTAAAGCTTATTTTCTAAAATATTTTTTCCTTTAATTATATGCATTTTAATCTTTCCAAAAAGTTTATCCTCAGAATAAAGAGAACTTTTTGGAGCAAAAATTTCTTCATTCTCATCAAAAAGAACTAGATTAGCTTCTTTGCCAACTTCTATAACTCCACTATTTAAACCTAAAAATTCACTAGGGTTTTTACTTGTAAATTGACAAAGCTCTTGCCAATTTAAAAATCCTTCTTTGATTAAAAAAGTATAGCAAAGACTTATAAATTCGCATACGCTATGGATTCCAAAGGCCGCTTCATCAAAAGCTAAATCTTTTAAAGAAATTGATTTTGCACTATGCAAGGAAGTCAAAAAGCTAATCTTTCCTTCTTTTAAAGCCTCTCTTAAAGCCAAAACATCTTCTTTGCTTCTTAAAGGTGGCATAAGTTTCGCAGCAGTATTAAAATCTTCACAAGCACTATCATCTTTGATAAGATGATGAATGCTTACAAGTTTTAAATCCTTTTCATCTAATAATAATAAAGAATCTTTCAAACTTAAAAGATCAAAAATAACTTTATTTTTATAAAATTTAGCCAATTCTTTCATTTTAGCTATCTGGCTAGTTTCAGCGATTTTGCTCATACCTATAAGCCCTAACTCAAAGCTCATTTCACAATCATTCATCACTCCATTATCATCAAAATCCTTATCATAACAACGCACAAAAATTGGAGAGTCTTTCATAAAAGCATATTGCGAGCTTACTTTTAAAGTATTTGCATCCAAAGAACTATCAAGCTCTAAAGCACAAGCACCTTTATTTAAGAGAGTGGCTAAATTTTTAAGCTTGCCGTTTGTATCCTTAACCCGTACACTTGAAAAAATTTGCATCTTTCTTTGAGCTAAATTTTGTAAAAATAAAGCAAAACTTTCTTCATCAAAATCCATGCAATCACGCAAAACTACACTAGAAATTCCTCCTTTTAGACACTCATTTTCTAAAAGCTCTAAATTAGCTAAAGAAAATTTATCATTTTTCAAACTTACACACAAATCCACAAAAGATGGAAGTAAAGTCATACCTTTAGCATCTAAAATTTCTTCACCTTGTAAATTAGAACCAATATTAGTGATTTTTCCTTCTTTAATCTCTATATCTTGTAAAGAATCTCCATAAATTTTTGCATTTTTAATTATCATGATTTTTCCTTAATCATTTTGCTTTAATAAATTCTGCGTTGCTTCTTGCACACTTTTACCCTTAAAAATTGCCACTACTTCATTTACAATAGGTGTATAAATTCCTTTCATTTTTGCTAATTTTTCTATAGCATAAGCAGTTTTTACACCTTCTGCTACTTCATTAAGTTCGGCTAAAATACTATCTAATTTTTGATTTTGCGCCAGTTTTAAACCCACTCTATAATTTCTTGATAAAACACTCGTTGCAGTTAAAAACAAATCCCCTGCTCCACTTAACCCTAAAAAAGTTTCTTCTTTAGCACCAAAAAATTTACCAAAACGATGCATTTCTATAAGCCCTCTTGAAATCAATGCCGCTCTTGCATTATTACCAAGTTTTAACCCATCACTAATTCCACTTGCAATCGCCAAAACATTCTTATAAGCACCACAAATTTCAGCACCACGAACATCATTATCAATATAAGTTTTAATAAAATCAGGGAAAAAACTTGCAAATTTTTTACAAAGCTCTTGATTTATCCCGCTAATCATCAAAGCAGTAGGAAGTTTTTGCATCACTTCAGCAGCAAAAGAAGGACCGCTTAAAACACAAAAATTTTCTTTTGGTACAAAATCTAAAAAAATTTCATCTAAAAATTGACAACTTTGATCTTCTATGCCTTTTGAAGCAATTAAAATTTTTTGCCCCTTGTTGATGAAATTTTCTTTAAGCCAAGCACGCATTCCTTGAGAACTTAAAGCAAAAACAAGATATTCACATTCTAAAGCTTCTTTTATACTAACAAAATCCTCTAAATCACGCTGATGCAAAGAACTGATAAAACAATTGTGATTTTCTTTTAAGGCTAGATGTAAAGCACTGCCCCATTTTCCCGCACCAATAACCGCTATACGCATCAACCAAGCTTTGCTTTTAAAATTTCATTTACTTTTGCAGGATTAAAAGCTCCCTTACCCTCTTTCATTGTTTGACCCACAAAAAATCCAAAAAGCTTGTCTTTACCGCTTTTATACTCTGCAACCTTATCAGCATTTGCATTTAAAATTTGTTCAATTACCGCTTCTATAGCTGAATCATCACTCACTTGCTTTAGTCCTAGCTTTTCTATAGCATCATCAATTTCCATGCTAGTATTTTCAAACACAAAAGCTAAGACATCTTTAGCCGCTTTTGCACTGATAGTGCCATCTTCTATGCGTTTAATTAAAACTCCAAGCTTTTGAGCATCTACGGGAGAATTTTCTATAGTCAATTCTCCTTTTAAAAGTCCCATAAGTTCAGTATTTAACCAATTTACGCAAAGCTTAGGATTTAAATTTTGAGAAATAAGACTTTCAAAAAAACGACTCATTTCTAAAGAACTGATTAAAACCTCAGCATCACTTTCTTTTATACCAAGCTCGTCTATAAAGCGTGCTTTCTTCTCATCAGGAAGTTCAGGAATTTTAATATCCAAAAACTCATCTTTTAACAAAACAGGCAATAAATCAGGATCAGGAAAATAGCGATATTCTGCCGCTTCTTCTTTACCACGCATACTTCTTGTAACTAAATTTGTCGTATCAAAAAGTCTAGTTTCTTGAACTACTTCTTGTTCGTAAGTTCCATCTTCCCAAGCCTCACTTTGTCTTTTTACCTCATATTCTATGGCTTTTTGGATAAAACGAAAAGAATTAAGATTTTTAATCTCTACTCTAGTATAAAGTTTTGTATCGCCCTTAGGCCTTATGCTAACATTTGCATCGCATCTAAAACTTCCTTCTTGCATATTTGCATCTGAAATATCTAAAAAGCGTATAATAGAATGAAGTTTTTTAAGATAAGCTACTGCCTCATCACTACTTCTAAGCTCAGGCTCACTGACAATCTCAAGCAAAGGAGTTCCTGCACGATTTAAATCCACTTTAGAAAAATTACTTTCATGGATATTTTTACCTGCATCTTCTTCCAAGTGTGCTCTTGTAATACCTATGCGTTTATTTTCACCATTTACATTGATAAAAAGCTCACCCTTTTCTACTATAGGGATATCAAATTGTGAAATTTGATAAGCCTTAGGTAAATCTGGATAAAAATAATTCTTACGATTAAAAACACTTTTTTTATTAATTGTTGCATTGACAGCTTTTCCAAAAGCTATAGCTTTTTTTACAGCCTCTTCATTTAAAACAGGCAAAGCTCCTGGTAAGGCCAAACAAGTGGGACAAACATTAGTATTTGGAGCTTCTCCAAAAGAAGTTGCACATGAGCAAAAGATTTTTGTTTTTGTATTTAACTGAGTATGAACTTCAAGACCTATAACTACTTCAAACATAAAATTTCCTTGAATTTTTAAATGTTTTATTTTATCTTTTTTTCTTTTAGAAAGGCTTTAAATATTAACTTGAAATGCTATAATCCTTAGGCAATTTATATTTAAGGAGTTAAAATGCCATTATTAGACAGCTTTAAAGTTGACCATACTAAAATGCCAGCTCCTGCTGTGCGTTTAGCTAAAGTTATGAAAACACCTAAGGGTGATGATATTAGTGTATTTGATTTGCGTTTTTGCATACCAAATAAAGACATTATGAGCGAAAAAGGCACTCATACCTTAGAACATTTATTTGCAGGATTTATGAGAGATCATTTAAATTCAAATTCAGTTGAAATTATTGATATTTCACCTATGGGTTGTCGCACGGGTTTTTATATGAGTTTAATTGGAACACCTGATGAGAAAAGTATTGCAAAAGCTTGGGAAGAAGCTATGAAAGATGTTTTAAGCGTAAGCGATCAAAGCAAAATTCCTGAACTTAATATCTATCAATGCGGAACTTGCGCAATGCATTCTTTAGATGAAGCCAAACAAATTGCCCAAAAAGTTTTAAATCTAGGTATTAGCATAATGAATAACAAAGAATTAAAACTCGAGAATGCTTAAAAAGAATCTTTATTTTTTAAACGATTAAGCTTTAATTAATATATTTTTATATATGATTTTGAAATTTTATTATTTTAAAAGGAGAAAAAATGAAACTGATGTGCGAGATGTGTAGTATCTAGTGCGTCCTTTGGCTTAACATTATGTTTCCAAAGGTTCAAAAAGTGGATAAGGAGATATAATGTGTAAGAAAGTCAAAAAAGTTTATTTTTTCAAAATACTCATTTAAAATCTTAACTTACAAAAATTTCTCTAATAAAATTTAATTCAAAATATCTCCTTATCCTTAATTTTAATTTAAGGAGCAAAAATGAATTTACCTATACTTGATTTACAAGCTTATGAAAAAGATAAAAGCACTTTTCTTAAAAATTTAAGAGAAATTGCTTCTAAAATAGGTTTTTTTTATCTTATCAATACTGGTATAGATAAAAATTTAAACGAGAAATTATTCAAACTTGGCAAAGAATTTTTTAATCTTTCTAGAAGTTCGAAAGAGCTTATTTCTATGGTACATTCTCCTCAATTTAGAGGTTATACTAGCGAAGGTTTTGAATACACAGCAGGATCTAAGGATTATAGAGAACAACTGGATATAGGCACAGAAAGAGATGCTTTAAACTGGAATTTAAACTCACCCTTATGGCAAAGACTAGAAGGTCCTAATCTTTGGCCTAGTGAAATTCCAGAACTTAAAAAAACTTTCTTAACTTGGCACAAACAAACCAAAAAAGCTTGTTTAAAGCTTTTAAAAGCCTTTGCTCAAGCTCTTGATCTACCTAGCAATGCTTTTGATAAACTTTATGGAGAAAATTCTTACGAACATTGTAAAATCATACATTATCCAAAAAGCTTAAAAAATATCACTCAAGGCGTAGGTTCACATAAAGATGGCGGGCTTATCACTTTTGTTTTTCAAGAAAAACAAAGCGGACTTGAAGCTTTTATAGATGGTAAATGGCTTAGTATACCCCCACTTGAAAATAGCGTTGTAGTTAATATAGGAGAATTTTTAGAACTAGCTACCAATGGCTATTTAAAAGCTACTATTCACCGCGTGAATTTAAGCCCAAAAGAACGCTTTAGCATAGCTTATTTTCTTGGAGTGCAACTTGATAAGGATATACCTATTTTTAAGTTAAATCCAGAGCTTGCCAAAGAAAGTAAAGGTGTGGATACTGATCCTAAAAATCCACTTTTAAGAAATGTTGCAAGTAATTATTTTAAAAGAATGATACGCTCTCATCCTGATGTAGCAAGCATTTATCATAGTGACTTGATAGAAAAATTTAGTTTTGCGTAAAGGAGAAAAAATGACTTTATTTACTAAAGCTTTTTGCGTCGCTACTCTTTTTACCGGTTTTGCATGGGCAAATGAAGAACTTAAAGTTGGCTCTTCTATAACACCTCATGCAGATATTTTAAGATTTATAAAATCAGCGCTTCAAAAACAAGGTTATGATTTAAAAATTTATGAATTCAATGATGGGGTAATCCCTAATGTAATGGTTGAAAATGGTGAGTTAGATGCTAATTATTTTCAGCATGAACCCTATTTAAAAGAATTCAATCAAAGACAAGGCACCCATCTTGTAAAAGCTGCCAGTATCCATATAGAACCTATGGCAGTGTATTCTAAAAAACATAAAAAATTTAACCCCGAGGAAGGACAAAGCATTTCTATACCCAATAATCCTACAAATGAAAGCCGTGCTTTACGCATTGTAGCAAGCAAAGGACTTATAGAAGTTAAGGATAATGAGCTCATCACTCCTTTAGATATCACTAAAAATCCTAAGAAGCTTAAATTTGTAGAGTTAAAAGACGCTCAACTTACAAGAAGTTTAGATGATGTAGATTATTCTCTTATTAATAGCAATTTTGCTATTTTAGTAGGTTTAAACCCTGTAAAAGATGGGCTTTATACAGAAAGTAAGTATAGTGAATATGGCAATATCATCGCCGTTAAAGAAGGTAATGAAAACCTTCCTAAAATCAAAGCCCTAGTAAAGGCTTTGCAAAGCGATGAAGTTAAAAAATTTATAGAAGAAAAATATCAGGGTGCTTTAATCCCTACATTTTAAGGAGAACAAATATGAAAAATTCAATCATTTCTTATCCAAGAATAGGTGCAAATAGAGAATTAAAATTTGCTATTGAAAAATACTTTAAAAACCAAAGTTCTAAAGAGGAGCTTTTAAAAAGTGCTAAGGATTTAAGGATTAGACACTGGCAAGAAATTCAAAAAGCTGGCATTGATTTTATCCCTAGCAATGATTTTTCACTTTATGATAATGTCTTAGATGCGGCTGTGCTTTTTAACATTGTTCATACAAAGTATAAAAATTTAAATTTAGATGCTTTAGATGAATACTTTGCTCAAAGTCGAGGTTATCAAAGAGAAAATGGAGATGTTACAGCCTTAGCAATGAAAAAATGGTTCAATACAAATTATCATTATTTGGTGCCTGAGTGCGATAATGCTGATATTATAGCTTTAACAGGGGATAAAATTTTTAAAGAATATCTCGAAGCTAAAGAGCTTGGCATAGAAAGCAAGCCTGTTTTAATAGGCATTTTCACACTTTTTAAACTCATTGCCTTTAAAGATGAAAAAACTCAAAAACTCGCCAAAGAAAAGCTTTTAAACGCTTACATAGAGCTTTTTGATAAACTAAATGAACTTAAAGTGACATGGCTTGAACTTGATGAGCCTTATTTGGTTTATGATTTAAGCAAGGAAGATATCGCTTTGTTCGAAGAATTTTACCAAGAACTTTTAAATCACAAAAAAAATCTTAAAATTTTACTTCAAAGCTATTTTGGAGACTTAAGAGATATTTATCCTAAACTTTTAGAAAGCAAATTAGATGCTTTGGGGCTTGATTTTATCGAAGGTAAACAAAGCTTAGCCTTAGTTCAAAAATACGGCTTTGCTAAAGATAAAATCCTTTTTGCAGGTCTTATTAACGGCAAAAATATCTATGCTAATGATTATGCTAAAAGCCTAAAGCTTGTTAAAGAGCTTCAAAAATATACACAAAATATCATCTTAAACACCTCTTGTTCGCTTTTACATGTGCCTTATAGCGCTGAATTTGAAAGCAAATTAGATTCAAGCTATCTTAAACTTTTTGCCTTTGCTAAAGAAAAACTTCAAGAACTTAAAGATTTAAAAGAAATTCTAAATTCTAGCGAAGAAAATCCGCTCTTTAGAGCCAATCAAGAGCTTTTTAAAAATATCCCAGAGCGTTTAGATGAAAAAGTCAAAGCAAGACTTAAGGCTTTAAAAAAAGAAGATTTTACCAGAACGCCTAGTTTTAAAGAACGCGCCTTAATCCAAAAAGAATTTTTAAAACTTCCTCTTTTACCAACCACAACCATAGGTTCCTTTCCTCAAAGTGCCGATGTAAGATCTAATCGCCTTGCCTTTAAGCAAGAAAAAATTTCAGCTCAAAACTACACTGAATTTAACCAACAAAAAATCAAAGAATGCATACAAATTCAAGAAGAAATAGGACTTGATGTTTTAGTGCATGGAGAATTTGAAAGAAATGATATGGTGGAGTATTTTGGAGAGAATTTAAAGGGCTTTTTATTTACTCAAAATGGTTGGGTGCAAAGCTACGGTACAAGGTGCGTTAAACCTCCTGTGATTTGGGGTGATGTATCACGCACAAAGCCTATCACCTTAGCTTGGTCTAAATTTGCACAAAGTTTAAGTCAAAAAATCGTAAAAGGTATGCTAACTGGACCTGTAACCATACTTAATTGGTCCTTTCCAAGAGAAGACATCAGTCTAAAAGAAAGTACTGAGCAAATTGCCTTAGCTATAAGAGATGAAGTGTTAGATCTTGAAAATGCAGGTATAAAAATCATACAAATTGATGAAGCCGCTTTGCGTGAAAAACTGCCTTTAAGAAAAAGCGATTGGCATAGTGAGTATTTAGATTGGGCTATTCCTGCTTTTAATCTTGTGCATAGTGGGGTAAAAGCTAAAACTCAAATTCACACTCATATGTGCTATAGTGAATTTAGCGATATCTTAAAAGAAATTGACGCTATGGATGCTGATGTGATTTCTTTTGAAGCTTCAAGATCAAACTTAAGTCTTTTAGATACCCTAAAAGCTATTCATTTTAAAACTGAGGTGGGACCAGGAGTTTATGATATACATAGCCCTAGAGTTCCAAGCATAGAAGAGCTAAGCTTAACCATAGAAAAAATTCTAAACAAATTACCTAAAGAACAAATTTGGATCAATCCAGACTGCGGACTTAAAACAAGAGCTTATGAAGAAGTCATAGCCTCTCTTAAAAATTTAGTTACGGCTACGCAAAAAATACGAAAACAATTATAAGGAGTTTTTATGTGTAATTTTTCTTTTGAAGTTTTTCCACCAAGAAAGGATGAAAATATCAAAAATCTTCATGCTATCTTAGATGATTTAGGGCAATTAAGCCCTAATTTTATCAGCGTAACCTTTGGAGCTGGAGGCTCTGTTAACTCACAAAACACTTTAGAAATTGCAAGCTTAATCCAGAAAGAATATCAAATTCCTAGCATAGTACATTTACCTTGTATCCATTCTAGTAAAGAAAAAATCACTCAGATACTTCAAAAATGCAAAGAAAAAAATCTTAATCAAATTCTTGCTCTAAGAGGCGACATATGTGAGAATTTAGAAAAAAGCAAAGATTTTTCTTATGCTAGTGATTTAATTTCTTTTATAAAAAAACAAGAATATTTTGAAATTTATGCCGCATGCTATCCTGAAAAACATAATGAATCTAAAAATTTCATCGAGGATATACACCATCTTAAAACTAAGGTAAATGCAGGAACAGACAAGCTCATTACTCAACTTTTTTACGATAATGAAGATTTTTATACTTTTAAACAAAATTGTGCTTTAGCAGGTATTGACATACCTATTTACGCAGGTATTATGCCTATTACTAACAAAAGACAGGTTTTAAAAATTTCTCAACTTTGCGGAGCTAAAATCCCTCCTAAATTTGTTAAAATTTTAGAAAAATATGAAAATAATACTTTGGCTTTAGAAGATGCAGGTATCGCGTATGCTTGCGATCAAATTGTCGATTTAATCACAAGTGGTGTAGATGGAATTCATCTTTATACTATGAATAAATCCAAAGCAGCTATTAAAATTTATGAAGCTGTAAAGTATTTGCTTAAAGAAGAGCTTCATGCTTAGAAAATAAACTATTTTTTGCTTTTATCTTAACTTATTTTCATTTTTTAGCTTATGGTTTTCTATAAGTAAAACAAAAATTAAAGATAAAAGCAAACCTGGTATAATACCCAAGCAAAGATAGAAAAAAGAATTATATTTAAAAAAGAAGAAAAATGCACCAAAAAGCATTAAAGCTAAAGATGCACCTTTGAAAAATTCTAAAATATAGATCAATGACCTTCCTCAACAACAGTTGCACCCGCTAAATATACATAAGTTAAAATCATAAAAATAAAAGCTTGTAAAAATGCCATAAAAGTTAAAAGCACATAAGCAGGAAGTGGAGCTATATAAGGAACTAAAGCTAAAATTACCATTAAAAATAAATCGTCGCCTTTAATATTTCCAAACAAACGGAAGGACAAAGAAACCACACGAGAAAGATGAGAGACTATCTCTATAGGAAACATCAAAGGAGCTAAAAGTTTAATAGGTCCCATGAAATGAGCAAAATACTTTACAAAACCTTGTGCCCTAATACCCTCAAAATGATAATATACAAAAACTATAATAGCCAAGGACAAAGTCAAATTTAAACTTGCAGTTGGAGCGTGAAAACCAGGTATTATACCTATAATATTACTAAAAAACACTATAATCCCCAAAGTTGCAACCAAAGGAAGATATTTTCTTGCACCTTTTTCACTTCCCATGGTATCTCTACCCATAGATAAAACTCCCTCTAAAAAAGCCTCACCTAAATTTTGCATACCGCGTGGAACAAGTTGCATAGAACGAGTAGCCATCATAGCCACTATAACAGCAATTAAAGCTACCAAACCTATGTGAAAAAAATAAGAAAAAGTATGACTTGCATCAAGCAAAGAGCTAAATAAAAATAAATCTTTCATGGTTTCCTCAAAAATTTTTATTCTAAACTCCGAATTTTAGCAAAATCTTACTTATATTTTAATGAAAATTTACATCCATTCTAAAACTTGCGAAAGTTCTTTAGCAACAAAACACTTAAGCCCTATATCTTCCAAAGGCTTAGAAGGAACAATGGCATTTTTAAATTTTTGCATTTTAGCTTCTTTTAAACGCGTATCAAGGCTAAAAACCTCTCTAATTTCTCCATTTAAACTAAGCTCCCCTATAAAAATACTATCTTTGCTCAAAGGGCGATTTTTAAAACTTGAAATAATCGCAGCAACCACAGCCAAATCCGCAGCAGTTTCACTTACTTTTACTCCGCCGCTAATATTTACAAATACATCATAATGCCCTAAAGGAATTTCAAGTTTTCTTTCAAGCAAAGCCAAAAGCATATCTAAGCGATTTTTTTCATATCCTGTAGCGCTGCGTTTTGGATAAGAACTTTCACACACTAAAGCTTGAACTTCTAAAACCAAGGCACGAGATCCTTCCATTACAACACCTAAAGCACTTCCTGAAATAGCCTTTCCACGAGTAAAAAAACGATTTGCTAAATCTTTTGCGCTAATCAAACCCTTAGCAGTCATCTCAAAAATACCTACTTCATTCGTTCCACCAAAACGATTTTTAAAGCCTCTTAAAAGTCTAATTTCTTTAGTGGCATCTCCTTCAAAATAAAGCACCACATCTACCATATGCTCAAGAACCCTAGGCCCTGCTATAGCACCTTCTTTAGTAATATGCCCTATGATAAAAGTACTGATATTATAAGCCTTGCTAACACGCATAAGCTCAAAAGTAATCTCACGCACCTGAGTGATGCTTCCTGCTGCTGAAGTGATTTTATTTGAATATAGAGTTTGTATAGAATCAACGATAAGAATGCTATAATCTTTTTTGTGCAATTCTTCTAAAATATTTTCAAGGCAAAGTTCAGTAAGTAAAAATAAATTCGGAGTATTAGCCTCAAGACGATCAGCTCTTAATTTAATCTGGGCTTTACTTTCTTCGCCACTGACATAAAGCACTTTTTTACCCTGTTTAGCTAAATTTGAAGCAATTTTTAACAAAAGCGTAGATTTTCCCACACCTGGACTTCCACCTATAAGCACTAAAGAACCTTCAACAAGCCCTCCGCCTAAAACCAAATCAAGCTCATTATCATCTGTGCTGTATCTTGTAAAATGTTCTAACTCCACATCTTCAATACAAACAGCCTCACTTGTTTTCATACTAACTTGCGCAAGCTCTTTTAAAACTTTAATTTGCTCAGCTTTTAATTCTATAAAACTATCCCAAGCTCCACAATCAGGACATTTTCCAAGCCATTTGCTTTGTTGATTTCCACAAGCTTGACATTCAAAAAGTGCTTTATTTTTTGCCATTATTCAAAAATAGGATCTAATAAAGTATCTAAGTAAGCACTTGCATTAAATTCTTGTAAATCCGTCATTTGCTCACCCACGCCTACATAAAAAATAGGAAGCTCAAGCTCTCTTGCTATACTAAAAAGTACACCCCCTTTAGCTGTCCCATCAAGCTTTGTAATAATCACACCATCAAGTTTTACAAGCTCATTAAAAGCTTTAGCTTGTAAAATTCCAGCATTTCCCTGTGTTCCATCTAAAACTAAAATTTTTCTATGGGGTGCACCTTCTAAAGCTTTGTTTGAAATTCTCACAATTTTTTCAAGCTCATGAGCTAAATTTTTTTGATTTTGCAAACGTCCTGCTGTATCGATAATAACTCTATCAAAATCCTTTGCTTTTGCTTTAGAAATGGTATCAAAAGCAACCGCTGAAGGATCATGCCCTTGTGCAGTTAAAACTATATCTACATCCACTTTTTGCGCCCAAAGTTTTAATTGCTCAATCGCACCTGCTCTAAAAGTATCACACGCTCCTAAAATCACTTTTTGATTTTGGTTTTTGTATAAATAAGCAAGCTTGGCAATACTTGTTGTTTTTCCTGCTCCATTTACTCCTAAAATAAGCTCTACAAAAGGTTTTTCTTGATTGGTTTCTTTTTTTTCATAAAGAAAATAAGAACCCATAACACGCTTTAAATCTTCTTTTTTTACTTCATTTTGAGGTGGTAAATAATAAATTATCTCTTCAACTATTTCATAACTTACATCTGCTTCAAGCAAAATTTCTTCAAGCAAATCTTTGGTTATCTTTTTATTCTCTCCTTTAACTCCAACAATATTTTCAAGAGTTTTTGCAAGTCCTTTTTTAAAAAAATTAAACATTAAAGTATAGCCTTTTGTATATCGATTTCTAGCATTTCTTCAGGAATAAGCCCTAAATACTGATTAATCAATTTAGAATGCTTGTTGTAAAGAAACATAGTAGGAATTCCATTTACCCCGCCTAAAGCTTTAGCTAAAAGATAGTTATTTTCACCATTAGCGACTTTATAAGATATTTTATGCTGTTCTATAAATTTTTGAATCTCATCATTAGATTTATCTTCTAATAAAACTCCAACTATGTTAAAATCATTATTATACTTTTCTTGTAATTTATTAAGATGAGGGATTTCAGCAATGCAAGGGGTACACCAAGTAGTAAAAAATACAAACAAAGTTGCCTTATCTTCATCATTGAAATTTAAAACGGCATTTTCTTTTTTAACTGAAATTGATCCTCCATCAATCAAATTAAGTTTAAAATTCATATCATCGCTTTGATTTATACTTGCCTCGGTGCTTAAATTTACATCATTTTGCTGCTTTTCTTTATCATTGCTACAAGCAACAAACAAACAAGATATTGCCACTAGTAAAAGTATTTTTTTAATCTTCATTATTTATCAATCCTTTATTCTTCTTTATAAAAATGCTAAAATTATAACATACATAAGATAATATTTTTTTAAAGGCATATTAATGGAAAAAACAGATTTTAGGGCATTGCAAAAAATACGCCTTTTCAAACATTCAAAGCTAAATTTCAAACAAGATTATAAAATATTTAAAGAATGTCTTAAAATAATAAAACTATTTAAAGCTAAAAATATTTTAATTTTTATTCCTTTGCATTATGAACCAAACTTAATAAAATTTCGCCATATTCTTAATAAAAATTACAAACTTTTTGTTCCATTTATGCAAGATAAAAGTTTAAAAATTGTAAAATTAAGATTGCCTTTTATTAAAAAAAGGTTTGGGGTTTTAGAGCCTATAGATTCTTTTTTTAAAGCAAAAATTGATTTAGCTATTGTGCCTGTAATTGGCGTCGATAAAAATTTAAAAAGAATAGGACATGGGCAAGGTTTTTATGATAGATTTTTTGAAAATTTAAATTACAAACCTCATATAATATTTGTCCAAAGTATAGATGCTTTAAGTCAAAATAATCTAACACAAAAGCATGATATTTCAGGAAAATTATACATAAACCCTTATAAAAAATATTACAAGAAAGAAAGAAAAAATGATAGAATCACTTATCGCACTTATAGCCGCTATAGTCGGACTCGGTATAGGATATTTAGTTGCAAAAAAAATCAATGATGCCAAATATGAAATTTTCGTAGAACAAGCCAAAGCCAAAGCCAAAGCTATAGAATACGAAGCGGAGCTTATTTTAAAAGATGCAAAAAATTCAATTCTTAATGCAGAATTAGAAGTTAAAAAAAAATACGAAGAAAAAACTCACAAAATTCAAAAAGATTTTAATCAAAAATTTGATGATCTTTCTAAAAAAGAACAAAAACTTCAGCAAGAAGAAGAAAAACTAAAAGAAGATAAAGAATACCTTTGCAAGTCACAAAAACACATTCAAGACTTACAATCTGATGTTGATAAATTAAAAAACAAATATCAAGAAAAACTTGACGATGTTTTAAAAATTTTAGAACATTCTACAGGACTTACACAAAATGAAGCCAAAGAAATCATTCTTAAAAAAGTAGAAGAAAATTCTCGCGAGCAAATTGCACATATAGTAAGAAAATATGAAGAAGAAGCAAAAAATGAAGCCAAAAGAAAAGCTAATTTCATCATTGCTCAAGCTACCTCTCGTTTTGCGGGTGAATTTGCAGCTGAAAGACTTATCAATGTTATTAACATTAAAAACGATGAACTTAAAGGACGTATCATTGGTAAAGAAGGGCGCAATGTTAAAACCTTAGAAATGGTTTTAGGTGTTGATATTATCATCGATGATACACCAGGTGCTATTATAGTAAGTTGTTTTAATCTTTATCGCCGTGCTATTGCTACAAAAGTTATAGAACTTTTAGTTGAAGATGGCAGAATTCAACCCGCGCGCATAGAAGAAATTCACGAAAAAGTGTGTAAAGAATTTGATAGTGCTATTCTAGAAGAAGGCGAAACCATAGTTATGGATCTAGGTTTAAATAAAATACACCCTGAAATTGTAAAACTCATAGGAAAACTCAAATACCGAGCAAGCTATGGACAAAACGCTTTAGCACATTCTTTGGAAGTGGCTCACCTTGCAGGAATCATTGCTGCTGAGTGTGGTGGGGATGAGAATTTAGCACGTCGTGCGGGAATTTTACATGATATAGGAAAAGCATTAACCCATGATTTTGAAGGATCTCATGTGGATTTAGGTGCAGAACTTTGCAAACGCTATAAAGAGCATCCTGTAGTAATCAATGCTATTTACGCACATCATGGACACGAAGAAGCTACAAGCATAGAATCAGCAGCTGTTTGTGCAGCAGATACTTTAAGTGCTGCACGACCTGGAGCTAGAAGAGAAGTATTAGAAGCTTTCTTAAAAAGAGTCAGTGAGCTAGAAGATATCGCTAAAAGCAAAGAAGGAATTAAAAATGCCTATGCAATCAATGCCGGAAGAGAAATTCGCGTCATAGCCAATGCTCAGCTTGTTAATGATGATGAAAGTGTACTTTTGGCTAAGGAAATAGCAGCTGAAATTCAAGAAAAAATGCAATATCCTGGTGAAATTAAAGTCAATGTTATACGTGAACTTAGAGCTGTAGAATACGCTAAATAAGGTTTATTATGCAAGATATGATTGATACTTTAATAAAATATGGTTATATTGTTTTATTCTTTTACTCTTTAGGGGGTGGAATGGTTGGAATTTTAGCTGCAGGAGTTTTAAGTTCTCAAGGAAAAATGGAACTTAGTTTTTGCATTGCTCTTGCTTTTATTGCTAATACCATAGGTTCAACTTTGCTTTTTATACTTGGAAAATATTATAAAAAAGATATTATGCCTTATTTTAAAAAACACCGACGCAAGCTAGCCCTTGCTATGATGAAAACAAAACAACACGGAATTATTTTACTTGTAACTCAAAAATTTATTTATGGTTTAAAAACTTTCATTCCCATAGCTGCAGGTATGGCAAAACATAATTTTATTAAATTTTTTATTATCAATACTCTAGCTAGTTTAGCATGGGCTATTGTTCTAGGTTTTGCTGCTTATACTTTTGGGTATGTTATTGAAGCAATTTTTGATAAACTGAGTTTATATCCTTATGCCGCTCCTTTATTTTTATTATTTTTAGCTGGAATAATTTGGCTTTATTTAAGTAAATTTTCCAAAAAATAATGTCTCTATGGAATTCTTTTTCTTACTCTTTTAAAGAATTTCATTATTTATTTTTATCTGTTGTTATTATTTTTATTTTTAATATCCTTTTAGAATATAATAATTTTTTAAAATTTAAAAACCAAAAACATTACTTTATAAATAACGCTCTATTAACGCACCAATATACAAAATATAATAAAAAAAATAAAAAATACTGGGTTTTAAAATTACAAACTGAAAACTTCACTTTTTATACTACAAGTTTTAAGGATTTAAATTTAAGCAAGAATCAACTTTTAAGCCTTAGAATTATCACCCATAATATTAACTTTAAAGACTATCTGAGCAAAAGTTTTTATGCACCTTCTTACGATTTTGAAAAATTAAAAGAAAAAGAATACAATCCCATTATATCTTACTTCTTAAATCAACATACAAATGAAAAAATTAAAGAATTTTATGGTGCTTTATTTTTTGCACTGCCCATATCTTTAGAGCTTAGAAACGATGTAAATTACTATGGCATAGCACACCTTATAGCAATTAGCGGTTATCACATAGGCTTGCTTTTTAGTTTAATTTTCTTTATTTTAGCTCCAATTTATAGTTTTTTCCAAAAAAGATATTTTCCTTATAGAAATTTACGTTTAGATTTAAGTATTTTAATTTTTACACTACTTTTAGCTTATGCTTGTTTAATAGGATTTGTCCCTTCTTTTGTGCGCTCCTTGATTATGGCTTTTTGGGTTTTTTATCTATTGTGCAAAAATATAAAAATTATTAATTTCTTTACGCTTTTTTGTAGTATTTTATTGTGCATTTCTCTTTACCCTAGACTTTTATTTAGTATTGGATTTTTATTTTCTATTTTAGGTGTTTTTTATATTTTTTTATATATGCATCATTTTGCAAATAAATTTAATAATCTTATAAATATTATTTTGCTTAATATTTGGACTTTTTTTGCTATGGTTTTACCTGTGCTTTATTTTTTTCCACTTATAAGCTACCAACAAATTTTAGGTATTATTTTGAGTGGAATTTTTGTAATATTTTATCCTTTAGTATTATTTTTGCATCTTATAAACTATGGAGATTTGCTCAATTTTATCTTAGATGAATTTTTTAAATTTAAAATTTATGGAACTAATATCCATATCCCATTTTGGATTTTTATAAGTTATCTTATTGCTTCTTTAATCTCTGTACGATTTAAATATCTAGCTTTTCTTTGTATTTTTGCGAATTTTATTCCCTTCATTATGATTGTGATTTAGAAAATAATAGAGTTTAAGCCCAAAAAGATAAATAATCCAAGAAATATAAATCCAAATAAAAAAGAATAAAATAGTAGAAAAAGATCCATAAACACTAGCGTATGTTTTATTATATACCACATAATATACAAACAAATTTTTTCCTATATACCAAATAGCACCCGCTCCAAAAGATACTAAAGCTAAACTTTTAAGAGTTCCCTTATGAACAGAACTTGAATAAGATATAAAAAATAAACCCCAAATAATTACAAAGGGTAAAATTTCAAAAAAATTAAACCCTATTTTATAATCATCTAAAGTTTGTTGGATAAAACCTGAAATATAAAAACTAAGCCCAAGCCCCAAAGGAACAAGAGTTAAAAGAGTCCAATAAGAACTAATGCTTTGCCAAAGTCCTTTAGGTTCATTTTTAGTAATGCGATTGATTACAAAATCATAGCCTGAAAAAAAAGCTAAAGAAGTAAATGCCATAGCAATAAGACCTACAATACCCAAATTTACACTATTTTTTAAAAAAGTATCGATGTAGGTAGCAACAACATCTTGTTGCGTTGGTATTAAAAAAGCAAAAATTACTTGCTTTGCTTTTTCATAATAAGCTTTAAAACTAGAAATTTGCGTAAAAACAGAAAAACATACAAATAAAATAGGTATTAAAGACAATATAGTATAAAAACTAAGCGCTGCTGCATAATTTAAAATTTCCTTATCACGCAAATTTAGCAAAATAGTAAAAAAATTTTTCACCTTCTAAAGTCCCATTTTAAAAGGATTTAGTATATTATTTGGATCAAAAGCTTTTTTAATATTTCTCATTAAATTCATTTCGGCTTCAGAAAAAGCTAAATTCATAAAAGGTGCTTTAGAGAGTCCGATACCATGCTCTCCGCTTAAAGTTCCTCCAAGTTTCACTGTTAATTTAAAAATTTCTTCCACAGCTTCATAGCCTTTTTTCACCTGCTCTTTATCATTTTTATCAGGAACCATAACATTAGTATGCACATTTCCATCCCCTGTATGTCCAAAACAAGGAATTTTAAAACCATATTTTTTAGAAATCTCATCTATACCTTCAAGCAAGGCAGGTAGTTTAGAACGCGGAACTGTAATATCTTCATTAAGTTTTAAAGTTCCATACATGGCAATGCTTTGAGAACAATTTCTTCTAGCAAACCAAATATCCGCGGCTTCTTGTTCGTCTTTTGCTATTTTAAATTCACTAGCTCCAGCTTCTAAAAAATAATGTTCTAAACTTCTTAAATCCTCATCAATAGCCTCTTTAACATTACCATCCACATCAGCAATCAAAATAGCGCCAGCTTCTATAGGCAAACCTTTATTAAATTTACTCTCAACCGCTCTAATGCTAAGATTGTCTAAAAATTCCATAGATACAGGACTTACACCGCTAGCAAGGCTTTTATAAACCGCATTCATAGCACTTTTTACACTTGGAAAAATAGCAAAAGCGGTTTTTTTGAATTTAGGTAAAGGTATTAATTTTAAAGTAAGCTCACTTAAAACTGCCAAAGAACCTTCACTAGCGATTAAAATTCCTGCCAAATTATAACCTGCCACATCTTTAATAGTGCGTTTTCCTGCACGAATGATTTCTCCGCTAGGCAAAACAGCCCTTAAAGCCATCACATAATCTTTTGTAATGCCATATTTTGCAGCTCTCATTCCCCCAGCATTTTCGCTTACATTACCCCCTAAGCTAGAATACTCCATGCTAGCAGGGTCAGGTGGGTAAAAAAGTCCGTATTTAGCCACTTCTTTTTGTAAATGTATATTAATAACCCCAGGTTGCACAACAGCCACTAAATTTTCAAGATCAATTTCCAAAATTTTATTCATATGCTTTTCAAAAGCAAGCACCACACCGCCATTAACAGCTAAAGCTCCTCCTGTAAAACCAGATCCTGAGCCTCGTGGTATGACTATGATATTATTTTCATTGCAAAATTTTAAAATTTGAGCAATATCTTCTTCATTTCTTGGAAAAAGAACCCCATCGGGTAAATAATGTTTTTTTGTCGCATCATAGCTATAAGCTCTTTTGTGAATTTCATCAAAATAAGCGTTTTCTTCTCCTAAAAATCGTTTAAAATATTGTTCAAATTCTTTTTTCATGTTTATTGCACCTTAGGAAGATTAATCAAAGCATCATAATATCTATAATAATTCCCTATTTCTTGAGAGTTAAAATCAAAAAAATTACTTTTATATCCACCTATACGAGAATAAAAAGGAACCTGAACGCTAGTTGGCTTGCTTATAGGCACTTCATAAAGCTTATTAAAATCTTGACAATCCACAACTTCTGCTTGATTTTCCAAAGCCACAACCAAAATGCCAACCGCATTATCATCACAAAATTGCCTAAAATCTGAACGCTTAGGAGAAAGAGTGGCCGTTCTAATTAATTGTGCTCCAAAAATGTCAATATGGGTAAAATATATCTGCGGAAATTCTCTAACAAGTTCATTATAAGTTTGTTCATCAGGAGCAATTACCAATCCTCTATCATAAAGAAAATTTAAAACAACCTCATCACCTACTTTAGGTAAAACATTTGGCAAAGGCAAAGCATCTTGCTTAAGAGCTGAAAAAACGCTAAATTCTAATTTTGCCAAACCATTTTTTTTATCTATAACACTTGCTCTAGCGATGATACTTTGCGAATTGCTAAAATGTTGTACTACTACGCCACTTGAATAAAGTTTTATATCATCACTATCTTTAATATAACCATAAATATCATCAACTTTTACAAGTTCACTTTTTATAGGTTTTAAATCAAATCCAACCGCAAAGAGGCTAAGGTTTAAAGCTAAAAAACACACTATAGTTTTAAACAAATTTGCTCCTTAAATAAAAATTTATAGAATTATAATCCTTTTTTGTTAAACAATTGTAAGAAAAATAAAGTAAAATATAGCTTTCAAAATTTCAAAATTCTTTTAAAAATTAAGGTTATCTCATGAAAAAATTATTGCTTTTATTTATTTTTGTTATTCAAAGTTTTGCAGCTTTAAGTGTTGAAGAGCTAACTTGGGATAATGGAGATACCTTGCTTAAATTCTTACAAAGAAATTCCATACCTATGTCGCTTTATTATGGACTTGATAGAGAAGATCAAGAACTTGCTTCTGATATAGCCTATAAAATAAAATATCAAGTTTTAAAAGATGAAAACAACAACATAGAACAAGTTTTAATTCCAATTAGTGATGATTTACAAATTCATATCTATAAAGATAAAGATGGACAATACACTCTTGCTTTTACTCCTGTATCTTATCAAAAAGAAGATAGAATTTTACATTTAACCATTAAAAGCTCTGCTTATCAAGATGTCTATGAAGAAAGTGGTAGCAGTACTTTAGCTCGTGCTATGGTTCGTGCTTTTCGAGGAAGTATAAATTTTCGCAATATCCAAAAAGGTGATGAAGTAACCCTATATTATGAACAAAAAAGACGCATGGGTAAACTTTGGGGTGATATAAATATAAAAATGGCAATGGTAGAAATCAATAAAAGCGCTAGAGAAGTCTTTTCTTATAATGATATATTCTATGATCGCGATGGCAAGGAATTAGAATCTTTTTTACTTACAAAACCTGTGAACTACACTAGAATTTCCTCTCCTTTTACAACAGCAAGATATCATCCTATATTAAAACGCTATCGTGCTCATCTTGGTATAGACTATGCTGCACCTACTGGAACTCCTGTAAAAAGTGCTGGCAAAGGAGTAGTAACCTTTATAGGCACAAAAGGTGGTTATGGAAATGTAATTCAAATCAAGCATGACTCAGGTTATATGACTTTATATGCTCATCTTAGTCGTTTTGCAAAAATTAAAAACGGACAAAAGGTAAATCAAGGACAAGTAATTGCATATGTTGGTTCAACAGGTATGAGCACAGGTCCTCATTTGCATTTTGGAGTATATTTAAATAATAAAGCTATAAATCCTGCATCTGTTGTAAAAATCGCCAAATCAGAACTTAGTGGAAAAGCGAAAGAGAATTTTAAACATATCATAGCTGGATACGAGCAGGTTGTTAAAGAAGCCCTAGCCTCGAATCAACCTAATCCTCCAAAAGAAGAAGATTTTGAAAACTATATAGAATTTTAATTACTCAACAACGCTTTATCTTTTGCATTGATTAAAGAATTTAGAAGAGTTGCAAGCTCTTCTTTTTCTTTTTCATTAATTTCACAAAAATCTGCATCAATCAATTGTTTCACCAAAGCTTCATTTAATAAATCTCCATCGCCAAATTCTCTAGCTTTTTGAATGATTTTTAACACTCTTAAATCTTTTCTTTCATACATTTTAATCCTTTAAATAAACCACACTCACAAAACGCTTAGGCGTTTTATCACGACGATAAGAAAAAAAACTCTCATCGTCAAAACTACAAATTCCACAATCTTTAATATTTTCAATGCCTAAATTTTGAGCTTGAAATTTTACTAAAGCTTTTAAATCAAGTTTATCATCTTGAACAAATTCTTTAAATTCTTTTTTGGCAAATTTTAAAATTTCTCCATCTATTTTATAATTTTTAGCACAAATTCCAGGCAAAATAAAAAGATGAAATTTATTCTTATCTAAATGTGAATTTTGCATAGTAATTTGATCAACGCATTCTTTTAGGATATTTTCAAAGCTTCCTTTTCTACCTGAATGCAAAGCTGCTATAATGCCATTTTCATGATATAAAATTAAAGGTAGACAATCCGCGCTTAAAACACAAAGAGCAGTATTTTTTTCTTTACTTATAAGTCCATCACAGCTAAGATTTTTTAAATTTTCATCATAAATGATAACTTTATGAGAGTGAATTTGATCCATAAAAACACATTTTTCAATATCTTTAAAACCTAAATGAGAAAATAAATTCTCATTATGAATTTTAGCCCTAAAAACATTATAATCCTTATCAAAAGCACAAAAAATACCGACTTTATCATTTTCTAATAAAGATAAGAAATTCTTTCGACTTCTTCCCATGATAATCCTTTGTTTTTACCTTGCAATTGTGCATAAATATAACGAGCAAGTAAATCACTTTCTATATTTATTTTTCTACCTACTTGATAGTCTTTAAAAAGCGTTTCTTTAAAAGTAATAGGAATAATAGTAAGCCTAATACCATTTTTTAAAATTTCATTGATAGTAAGACTTACTCCATCAACGCCTATACTTCCTTTTTCTGCCATAAATTTCATAGCTTCTTTAGGTAAAGATATATGAAAATCCACTCCATTTTCATCTTTTTGAATTTTTTCAAGTATACCGATAAAATCAATATGTCCTTGCATAAGATGTCCATCAATTCTATCGCCATATCTTAAAGCAGGTTCTATATGAACTTTATCTTTTAAATTTTCTATAGCTATATGAGTGCGACTTTCACGAGAAAGCTCTACTTCAAAACCCCCTTCATAAAGTTTTGTTACACTTAAACAAGCTCCATTTACGGCTATGCTATCGCCAAGATTTGGGCGATATTTTGCTTTTAAGCTTAAAGTATTGTTTTGATAAGATTGAACTTTAGCAATTTCTCTTATGAGTCCATTAAACATTTTTTACCTTAAAAAATCTTATTTAATAATTTATTCACCGCTTTATCAACTTTATCGCCCGTACTTTTAGCACCATCACTCACACCGCCACCTACTACATTTTTAATAGAATTTAACACACTTCCTGCATTTAAATTCACTTTAGGATTTTCCGTAGTTCCTGTAATACTTCCTTTAAAATTGGCTCTATCGAGTTTAATATCAAAAGGCAAATTTAAAGCTCCGCTTTTAGAATTTAAAGCTCCTGATTGTACTAAAATATAAGAACGATCTGCTTGCATATTAAGATCAAGTTTGATATTTTCTTTTTTAATCAAAGCTTTAGCATTAGCAGTGCGATAAACATCATTGGTAATATCTTTTAGTGTTAAAATTTTTAAAGCATTGGTAATAAGATTTGGTTTTAATTTACCCTCTTTCATATCCAAATTAACCTCTCCTTCTTCGCTTAAAAGATTGTAATTTGCCTTCACATCTGCCTTACCTTGATAAACATCCATAAAATCTAAACCTTGAGCTAGACTACTTAAATCCACTCCATTTAAATCAGCAAGCAAAAGGTTATCTTTAAGTGTGCTTTGAAGCCTCCCTTCAAATAAATTTGGACTATTTACAACAAAATTTAAATTCTTATCAAAACCTACCTTTCCATTAAATTCTGCCTTACCTTTAAGTTTTCTATCCAACAAAAAGCCTAGTTTTGAAAAATCATTTATCTTTAGATTAAAATCCGAATTTAAAAGCATTTTGCTTATATCAAAACTTCCTTGTAGCTTTGTAAGATCAGCTAAAGATGAATTTAAAACAGAATCAAATTGAGCGATATTGTTTTTAAAATTAATTTTGGTATTTAAATCATAACTTGTATTGTTTGGAAAATTTTTATTTAAAATTTTACTTAAAGTTGTAGCATTTAAAATACCTTTAGCTTCTAAATTTGCTTTACCATTAAGGTTGTTAAAATCGATATTATCTAAATTAATTTTTGCATTAACAATCCCACTGGCATAATTTGGCATACCTGCTATAACAAAAAGTTTAGATAAATCAAGTTTATCAATGTTTAAATCAAGTTTTTTACCATTTGAATCAGCCTTGATTACACCATCTGCCAAATTTGCATTTGCATTTAAATTTTGTATTTGAGTGCCTATAATATGAGCTTTTGCAGTAAGATCTGCCTTACCTTGTAATTTTTGTCCTGCTATAGCACTAAACTGGGATAAGTCATCAATAAAAGCATTTAAATCTGTATTTAACTCACTATTTTTTAAATTATAAGTTCCTTGAAGTTTTTTGATATTAAGCAAATTTGAAGCAAGCAAAGCATTGTAAGCAATATTGCTATTTTTTGCATTTGCTTTAGCATCAAAACTAAAAATTGTATTTGGAAGCTCTATTTTAGCTATTTTTTTAAGCTCATTGGTGTTAATCTTTGCATTGTTTATTTTTGCTTCAAGATCAAAATTAGAAAAATCCAAATCTGCATTTAGAAGTTTAGCATTTAAATTTCCAGAAACCAAAGCTCCATATCCTGCAAGAGCTAATAATTTTTCCAAACTTACTTCATTAATATCTGCAAAAATTTTATTATTTTTCAAACTTGTCTTTACCTCTCCACCAAGTCCGATAACTTGAGCATTTAAACTTGATAAGGCATTATTTACAACACTTGTTTGACCTATCACACCCAAACTACCATTTAGTCTAGTTTTTGTAAGTTTTTCAAGCTTTACAAGAGAAGGAATACTTAAATTAAAATCAGTACTTAAAGCATTCTTGCTAATATCATAAAGAGTTTTTTGGGTTTGTAAGTTAAGATAATCATTGTAAATTTTACTTACAGCATAAATCTTATCTTCTTTAACATTGGCCAAAATTTCTGCTTTAGGATTAGAATTTAAAGGCAAGTCTAAAGAAAAATCTTTTTTTATCGCCTCATAGTTTATATAACTTGTATCAAGTTTTATGATGATATTCCCATCAGGTTTTAAATTCTGTGCTGAAATTTTTGCTTGAGCATTTAAAAAACCTTTAGCGTAACTAGGGTAAGATAAAAGATGAAGTATTTCTTCTATCTTAAGATTTTGCGCATCTAAATTTAAAGCAATAGGGCTATAATTATACATTCTTGCATTTAAAAGTACATTTGAACCTAACAAATAACCCTTTCCATCTAAAATAAAATCACTTGCTTTACCTTGAATTTTACCGCCAAAAGAAAGGTTTTGATTTAAATTTAAACCTAAATTTTTAGCATAATTTTGCTTTAAAGAAATAAGATAGTCAAGATCAAATCCAAGCTTAAAAGGACTCAAAGCTCCCTTGAGATTGAAATCTGCCATATTTGCGATATTTGCTTGCAATTCAAGACTTGAAAAACGTAAATTAAAATGCGTGATATTTACATCTAATCCTGCACTTTCTTTGATCTTTTTTTGCGCTATATTTGCCACTATATTATTACCAAAACTTGTGAAAAGTATGGTATAAATAGCAATTAAAAGCACAACAACAAAAGCTATAACTCCATAAAAAATCTTTTTCATTTTTATCCTTTAGTTTATTTTATAAAATAACTTTAGTCTATAAAACTAAACTTTTATAAATATTTTAATTTAAAGTATTGACAAAATTCATTTTTTATAGTATGATATTATCACTCTAAATAAAAGAGTGCTAAAATCAATATTTTTAAGGATGGACAAAAATGAATTTTCAACCTTTAGGAAAGCGTGTTCTAGTTAAACGCGTAGAAGAAACTAAAACAACAGCCTCAGGCATAATTATACCAGATAATGCTAAAGAAAAGCCTTTAATGGGCGAAGTAGTAGCAGTAAGTAAAGAAATCACTGATATTGCAAATGGCGATAAAATCATATTTGCTAAATATGGTGGAACAGAAATTAAACTTGATAATAGTGAATATTTAGTTTTAAATTTAGATGATATCTTAGGAATTTTAAAATAATTTATAAAAAAGGATAAAAAATGGCAAAAGAAATTATTTTTTCAGATGAAGCAAGAAATAAACTTTATGAGGGCGTTAAAAAACTTAATGACGCGGTAAAAGTAACTATGGGACCAAGAGGACGCAATGTTTTAATCCAAAAAAGCTTTGGTGCTCCAAGCATTACTAAAGATGGCGTAAGTGTTGCTAAAGAAGTAGAGCTTAAAGATAGTCTTGAAAATATGGGCGCTTCACTTGTAAGAGAAGTAGCAAGCAAAACAGCTGATCAAGCAGGCGATGGAACAACTACTGCAACGGTTTTAGCTCATGCGATTTTTAAAGAAGGTTTAAGAAATATCACAGCAGGTGCAAATCCTATTGAAGTAAAACGTGGCATGGATAAAGCTTGCGAAGCTATAGTAGGCGAACTTAAAAAACTTTCTCGCGAAGTAAAAGATAAAAAAGAAATCGCACAAGTTGCTACAATCTCAGCCAATTCTGATGAAAAAATCGGAAATTTAATCGCTGATGCTATGGAAAAAGTGGGCAAAGATGGTGTTATCACTGTTGAAGAGGCAAAATCAATCAATGATGAATTAAATGTAGTTGAAGGTATGCAATTTGATAGAGGTTATTTAAGCCCTTATTTTATCACTAATGCAGAAAAAATGACAGTAGAGCTTTCAAGCCCTTATATCTTGCTTTTTGATAAAAAAATTGCAAATTTAAAAGATTTATTACCGGTTTTAGAACAAATTCAAAAAACAGGCAAACCACTTTTAATTATCGCTGAAGATATTGAAGGTGAAGCACTTGCAACTTTGGTTGTAAATAAACTTCGCGGTGTTCTTAATATTTCAGCCGTAAAAGCTCCAGGTTTTGGCGATAGAAGAAAAGCTATGCTTGAAGATATAGCGATTTTAACAGGCGGAGAAGTGATTTCTGAAGAACTTGGAAGAACTCTTGAAAGTGCGACCATACAAGATCTTGGACAAGCTTCTAGCGTAATCATCGATAAAGACAATACAACCATAGTAAATGGCGCAGGTGAAAAAGCAAATATCGATGCAAGAGTAAACCAAATCAAAGCACAAATTGCTGAAACAACTTCAGATTATGATAGAGAAAAATTACAAGAAAGACTTGCAAAATTAAGTGGCGGTGTTGCAGTTATTAAAGTAGGTGCAGCAACTGAAACTGAAATGAAAGAGAAAAAAGATCGCGTTGATGATGCTTTAAGTGCTACTAAAGCAGCAGTTGAAGAAGGTATAGTAATTGGTGGTGGTGCAGCGCTTATCAAAGCAAAAGCTAAAATCAAACTTGATCTACAGGGTGATGAAGCAATTGGCGCAGCTATCGTTGAAAGAGCTTTAAGAGCACCTTTAAGACAAATTGCTGAAAATGCAGGATTTGATGCAGGTGTGGTTGTAAATAGCGTAGAAAATGCTAAAGATGAAAACACAGGATTTGATGCTGCAAAAGGTGAATATGTTAATATGCTTGAAAGTGGAATTATCGATCCTGTTAAAGTAGAAAGAGTAGCTTTACTCAATGCAGTTTCTGTAGCTAGTATGCTTTTAACTACAGAAGCAACAATTAGTGAAATTAAAGAAGATAAACCTGCTATGCCAGATATGAGCGGTATGGGAGGAATGGGTGGCATGGGCGGAATGATGTAATATCTGCTCTAACCTCTTATCAGCAAGGATTTTCCTTGCTGATTACCAATTTAATTTAAAAACACTCCCTTGATTTTCTACAGATTCGCAAATAATCTTAATATCATTATCATCACAAACTTTTTTTACCAAAGAAAGCCCTATACCAAATCCTCCTTGATCGGTATTAAATCTTGTATACCTATCAAAAATATGATTTAAATTTGACTTTGAAATTCCACAACCTGTATCCGCGATACTTAAAAAATTGGCTTTTAAAATTATAGAAATTACTCCACCTTTTTTATTGTATTTAATAGCATTGCTTATAAGATTATCAATCAATTTAGAAATTTGACTTTTAGGAGCAAAAATATTTGCTTGATTTAAATCAAGCTTTAGTGTAATTTTTTTTTGCTCAAAAAATACTTTAAAATATTCTAATCTTTCTTCAAGTAGTATTCTTAAATCAAATTTTTGTTTTTCTGTTTCTAAAGTATTAGGGAAATTATAAAAAACAAGATCAGAATACACTTGAGACAAACTTTTTGCAGCAAGCTTAATCCTTGTAAATTTAGCATTATCTCCTAAATTTTGATGCTCAAGTTGTTCTATACTCATCAAAATAACACTTAATGGGGTATTGAGTTCATGGGTTGAATCTTTAATAAAACGATTTAGTGTGCCGATTTTATCCTCTAAAGGCTTTAGAGCAATTTTTACTAAAATATAAGATATTAAACCCAATATGCAAAAAGCCATAATAGCAAAACCAAAAACTTTCGTTCTAATCCAAAAAAGATCTTTGCCAACATCTTCACCCTGTATTAAAATTTGCAAACCATCGTTAGTATTTACTTCTTCATTGCTAGCATGTCTTAAAAAATAATGATCTGCACTCATAGGAGCAAGGAAAAAAACCTTATTATCACAAATACCTCTACCTTTAAGCTCTATCTTTGCTTTTCTTAAATCAAAATCTATATTACTAAAAACAATCTTTTTAGCATCAAATATAGCAAATTTTAGCGCTGTGCTTTGAGCAATATTTTTTGCACTTATATCTATAGGGGTAAAACGAGAATTTAAGATGCTTATAACAATATTTCTATGATTTTCTCTCAAAGTGGCACCCTTTAAAACAACTAATTCTTCATATAATTTTTGATACCATAATGCAAAAAAAATAGTTAAAAAAATACCTGTAGTTGTTAAGTAGATTAATAAAATTTGCCTAATGACTTTTTTAGCCATAGCAATATCCCCTGCCTCTTTGATTTATAATTTTTTCTTTTCCTAAAATTTTACGTAAATTTTTTACATAAGCTCTTAAACTTAGCTCACTAGGCTCCTCATCATAATCCCAGAGTTCTTCAAAAATTCTCTCTGTGCTTAAAAAGTTGTTTTTATTTTTAAGTAATAAAGACAAAAGCTTAATTTCTTTACTCGGTAAAGTCAAGGCTTTATTATTATGGTAAAGAATTTGTGTAGTAAATTCAAATCTAAATCCATCTCCTAAATCTTCAAAATCTTCATTTTTATGTGAAAAAGCTCTTTTAAGCAAAGCTTTAACCCTGATAGATAACTCGGCAAGTTCAAAAGGTTTTTTTATATAATCATCACAACCTGCGTCAAAGCCTTGTTTTAAATCGTTTGTTGTGTTTAAAGAAGTCATGAAAATTGCTGGAGTTTGCTTTCCGCTTTTTCTTAATTCTTTAAGTAATGAAAATCCATCTCCTAAAGGAACTTTTACATCTAAAATCCAAAGATCAAAATATCTTTCATAAGCCATATCTAAAGCTTCTTGTGCATTATCGCATAAAAATACTTCATATCCTTCATCGTTTAAAAACTCTTCAATGATCTCACTCAAGCTCAAATCATCTTCTAAAAGTAAAATTTTAGCAGCCATAATTTAAATCTTTCTAACTTCAAATCTCTTAAATATATATCATTGTATCAAAATTCTTATCAATTATTTAATAAAATTTCATTTTTATTTAATTTATTTTTATCTATAATCCTTTTATACAAATAAATTTTTCCTTAAGGAGTTAAAATGCTTCCAAGATGGGATAACAGCTATAGTGTGCACAATGCTAAAATTGATGAGCAGCATAAAAAGCTTTTTGAACTTGCTGCAAAAGTTGAAGTTGTATCAGATAGATCTGTAAGTAAAAATGAAGTCAAAGAACTTTTGGCTGAATTTTTTAATTATATGAAAGATCACTTTAATGATGAAGAAAAATACATGCAGCTAATAGGCTATCCAAATTTAGAAGAACATCGAAAAATACATAAAGAAATCATCCAAACCATGATTAACTTGATCAAAGATATCAAATCAACCAATGATCTTAAAGAAAAACTTTATATAGTGGCTAAAAAGTGGCTTTTAGAACACATACTATATGAAGACATGAAAGTTGAAAAATGGAGAAGTTCTTCTTTGTCTACAGATGATGGTGGCGATGTTAGCTTTGAAGCAGCAGAAGATGAAGATAATGAGCATCCACAATTTTATCTTTATACCTGTAATTGTCCTGGTAAAATTCACGATGTTCCTTATAGCATTCATCAAAAAATAGAATTACAAGGTCATAAATTTACTTGTAAAACTTGTAAACAAGCTATAAAATTTTACAAAAAACATTCTTAAGGAGGATAAAATGAAACGCAATGTAAAAACTTATTCTTTTAGAATGCCTTTAGAGCTTAAGGAGCGTTTGGATAATTTAAGTAAAAATCTTTCTAAACCAAAATCAGCCATAGTAAAAGAAGCCATAGAGGCTTATCTTAATGAAGTTGAAGATTTTTCTTTTGCTGTTAATGCCTTAGAAGAACTTAAAGATGGGGATTATCAAAAGGCAAGTAAAAAAATAGATAAAATTGTCAAAAATCTCCAAGAAGATTCTAACGATAACGAACTTGGTGATTTTGATTTTGCTATTGAAGCTTTAGAAGAACTTAAAGATGGGGATTATCAAAAGGCAAGTAAAAAAATAGATAAAATTGTCAAAAATCTTAAACAAACAAAATAAAAAACTTTATCACAATTTTTTTGTGATAAAGACTTATTAATTTTTTATATTAAAATACATTTATAAATATTAAAAATGGAGTTAAAAAAGTGGCTCCGGATGTAGGATTCGAACCTACGACCAATCGGTTAACAGCCGACTACTCTACCGCTGAGCTAATCCGGAATATTTAAAAGTAAAATGTGATTATAGTGAAATTAAAAAACTTTGTCAAGGGTTTTTACACAAAAATACATTTTTTATGTAAAAAAATTAATTTACTCCTTAACAATAACACTTTTTAAATTTCTAAAATAAAATAAATTTACCCCATCTTCATATAAATAATCGAGCTTCATTCCATGTGTTTCTAAAATAGTATTTACAATATAAAGCCCTAATCCAAAACTTGATTTTTGTTTTGATCCTTGAGTAAAAGCTTGAGTATAGTATTCTAAAGTATTATTAAGCTCAGGACCACGATTTTTAAAACAAATATAATCATCTATAATATCAATTTGCACAAACCCATCTTCAGAATGTTTAATACCATTATCTATCATATTTTTAATCGCCGTAGTAAAAAGTTTAAAATCCACATTTACAAAAAAACTTTCTTCCATAAAAATACGTATATTGCTATCATCTCGCATTGCAATTTCTTTGGCTTCATCTAAAACATCTAAAATATTGTATTTTTTTCTATTTATAAAAGCAGCCCCTGAAGTAATTTGCTCAATAGCAGCAAATTCATTAATTAAAATTTCAAGTCTAGTAAAAACCCCATTTAAGCGCTCTTTATATTTATTATCTTCTATCATTTCTAAAGTTAAAAGCCCCTTAGTAATAGGAGTTTTGAGTTCATGCATAATATTTCTTAAAAAAAACTGACGAGATTGGTTTAGCTTTCGAATTTGAACAATGGCTTGATAAAAAGCTTCACTTACTTGTGAAATTTCATCCACCCCAGTGCTTACATCTTCTATATCGTTAAGCTTTCCTTGGGCAAATTTATCAATTTGTTTTTTAAGTCTTTTAAGTGGTTTTAATTTTTTAAATATATAAATATAAAGCAATACAAGAATACAAATCACAGCTACAGCTATAGCTTTGATAATAAAATACCTATAGGTTTGATAATCTTGATCCTTATAAAGATAAACCTTTCCATCATAAATAATATTTAAATACACCTGTCTATTATAAGAAATAATCTCGATCAAGCCATTATTAACCTCAACCCTAGCTAAAACATCACCACTAAAAAGAATTTTACGGATCTGCTTTGCTTCTGTTATCTCATCCATTTTATTATAATTTTTTGTCTGCTCTTCAAATTCTTTTTCACTGATAACTCCTGCAAAATTTAAGAGCCTTGCATTAGCTATCAAAGAATATTTTGTATTTAATTCTCTAGTATAATTTTGCTGATCGTATTCTATAAGCCACAAAAAGCCAAGTATAACACTAACCCCAGCAAAAATAAAAATAAAAGTTATAGTATAAAAAATCGAAGATTTATTCATTGAGTAAGCTTATAACCTATTCCACGTATAGAGTGAATATATTTTGGAGTTTTTGGATCATCTCCCATCTTTTGACGAATTCTACTGATAATAACGTCTATACTTTTATTACTAGAATCCTCACTAATAGAAGAACAATTATAAACAAGCTCTTCACGACTTACCACTCCACCCTCTTTTTTAATCAAATAGCTTAAAATATCAAATTCAGCATTAGTTAAAGTAAGCTCTTGTCCTTTCATGGTAATAATATGCTTATATTGATCATAAACAAGATCTTTTACACTTTTTGCTATGGCACTTTTTGTATTTGAAATACGTCTTAAATGACTTTTAATACGTGCTTGTAATTCTTTTGGATTATAAGGTTTTGGTAGGTAATCATCTGCTCCAAGCTCTAAAGCATTAACCTTATCTGTAATATCATGTCTTGCACTTGAAATAATAATAGGCGTATCATACTTTTTACGAATCTCTTCACACACTTCAAGCCCATCAAGTCCTGGCAAAGAAAGGTCTAAAATGATAAGCTGATACTCTTTTAATGCGAGCTTAGAAAGGCCTATATAAGGCTCATGAGCTATATCAACTTTCATATCAAATTTTTCCAAATATTCAGCTGTAATTTCTGCTAATTCTAAATCATCTTCTATCATAAGAATATTTGTCATAGTTTTCCTTTATTTTAAACTTAATTTTAATTTTAAACTAAAATTTATAACGAAAGGAAAATCCTTCCGTTATTTTTATTTAAGCACAAGCAAAGTCGCAAAACCATTGCGATATACCCAAACTTTGGTAAATTCTTTTTTATTAACTTGTTTTAAAGCTTGTTCTAAATCTTTTAAATTTTTAATTTCACTTTGTCCAACACCTATGATAATATCACCCTCTTGGAAACCAGAATTTTTTCCTTTGCTCTTTTCTTTAACACTATCAACCAAAACACCATTAACATCTTTTGAAATTTGCAAACGATCCTTAAGTCTTGGATCTAAATTTCTCAAACTCAAACCATCAATCAGATCACTTTGTACGCCTTTAGGATTTTCTTTTTCACCTTTAAGAGTAAAACTTGCTTGCTTATTTTCTCCATCTCTTTCGTAACTTAATGAAATTTTTTGACCAATCTCTAAAGTTCCTATATAATTTTTAAGATCAATAGGACTTTTTATAATCTTATCATTAACTTTAATAACTAAATCTCCGCGCTTAAGCCCTGCTTCATCAGCACTTGAACCTTTTTGAACATCAGTAATTAAAGCTCCTTCTTGATTTTTGTAAGCTTTTTTAGTATCACCTTGCAAAGCTGAAATAGTCACACCTAAAAATCCTCTATCGATCTTGCCTTTTTCAATAAGTTTTTTAGCTATATCTTTAACCATATTTGAAGGTATAGCAAAACCTATGCCGTTATTTCCACCGCCACGAGAAAGAATAGCTGAATTAATACCTACTAAATATCCACGACTATCCACCAAAGCTCCACCTGAATTTCCTGGATTGATAGAAGCATCTGTTTGTATAAAATTTTCATATTGATTTAAACCTATATTGTCTTTGTTTAAAGCAGATATTATCCCACTTGTAACACTAAAACCGACTCCAAAAGGATTTCCAAGTGCAAAAACAACATCTCCCTCCATTAAATCATCAGAATTTGTAAAAGTAATAGCTGAAAGATTATTAGCCTCTATTTTTATAACAGCCAAATCTGTTTTTGGATCTTTACCTATAAGTTTTGCTTTATATTCTGTATCGCTTCCTGGTAAATTCACTGTAATCGTATCAGCATCATCTACAACGTGATTATTTGTTACTATATAACCATCTTTTGAAATAATCACCCCTGATCCCAAAGAACTCACCACTTCTTTATCATTTTTTCCTTTTCTTTGAGGAAAATCAAAATCAAAAAATTGTTTAAAATAAGGATCATTAAAAAAATCATCCAAAGGACTTGGACGATTCGCTCTTGTAATAGTTTTTGAGGTGGAAATATTAACCACTGATTTTTTTGCATCTTTAATAGAATCATGATAAGAAAGCACTGCATTTCCGGCAGCAGGATTCACACGATTAGCCGTTGTAGTCGATTCGTTAAAATTAATACTTGCAGCAAATAAAGCACTTGCTAAACTTAATGATAAAAAAATCTTTTTCATTTTATTTCCTTTTGTTCTTAAAGATAAATTATCTCGTAAAATATTTTACTGTCTTCATAGTATAAAACCGAAAATTTACAAAATTGTAAATAAAACCTTGAGTGATAAAAATTTATAAAACTTGATTGACTTAGGCTAAAGTTTATGTTATAATTTAATCCTTTATATAATCAAGTAAAAATTTTTAAGGAAATATAACATGAATAGTTTATACGAAACTCTTGGAGTTAGCAAAAATGCTAGTGCAGATGAAATAAAAAAAGCTTACCGTCGCCTAGCTAGAAAATATCATCCTGATATCAACAAAGAAAAAGGCGCAGAAGAAAAATTTAAAGAAATTAATGCTGCTTATGAAATTTTAAGCGACGAAAAAAAACGAGCTCAGTATGACCAATACGGCGATTCTATGTTTGGTGGACAAAGTTTTCATGATTTTTCAAGAAATACTGGTGGGGTAAATTTAGACGATATTTTAAAAGATCTCTTTGGAGGAGGCTTTGGTGGACGCTCAAGAGGGGGTTTTAACGGCTTTTCTTCAAAAGGCTTTAGCAGTGGTTTTGGAGGATTTGGAGGTTTTGAAGAAGAAAATTTAGACAGCAATCTAGAGCTTCACATTCCTTTCGAAAAAGCTGTTAAAGGCGGGGAACATAGTTTTAATTTTCAAGGCGAAACCATTAAATTTAAAATTCCACACGGTATAAAAGAAGGCGAGAAACTAAGAATTCGCTCTAAAGGAAAACAAAGCAGAAATGGAGCTAGAGGCGATTTAATCATTATTGTAAAAATAGAAGAAAGTCCTATTTACACAAGAGAAGATGATGATTTATATCAAAAGGTTGATATTTCTTTAAAAACTGCACTTTTTGGTGGAAAAATAAATATAAAAACACTCAAAGAAGGTAAGGAAGAAGCGACAATTAACATAACGCCTAATTCAAAAAATAACCAAAAAATTCGTTTAAAAGGTTATGGGGTGCAAAATAGAAAAAGTGATATTTATGGGGATATGTATTTGATTTTAAATGTTGTTTTGCCAAATTTAGATACTCTTGATGAAAAATTTATAGAACTCTTAAAAGAAAAATTACCTTAAAGAAAGGAATAAAATATGGAACACCATTATGATGAACCTGTATATTTAATCAGTGTTGTGGCTAAAGTTTTAAGCATACATCCACAAACCTTAAGGCAATACGAAAGAGAAGGATTGATAGAGCCAAGTAGAACCGATGGCAAAATAAGACTTTATTCTCAAAGGGATATTGACCGTATTAAACTTATATTGCGTTTAACAAGAGACATGGGAATCAATCTTGCTGGAGTAGATGTTATCTTAAAATTGAAAAACCAACTTCACGAATTTGAAAATTTAATTGATGAACTACGCTTAGAATTAAGCAAACAACAAGATAAAGAAGCGGCTAGTAAAGCCGTTGTTAAGCATAAAAATAGCTTTGATTTGATTTTTTATGAGAAAAAATAAAAAATAATGGATAATTTTTTAGAAATTTTTTTAATCACCGTTGCTATAGCTATAGTTTTAAATGTCATATTTAAAAAATTTGAAATTCCAACTATCATTGGATATATAGCTGCTGGAGAAATCATTTCTGAAATTTATCATTTAAGTGGCAAAGGCGAAATCACCCATATAGCCGAATTTGGTATAGTGTTTTTAATGTTTACCATAGGGCTTGAATTTTCTTTTAAGCATTTAATGGCAATGAAACAAGAAGTTTTTTTAAACGGCTCTTTGCAGATGCTTACTTGTGGCTTTGTTTTTATGCTACTTGCTATAGGAATTTTAGGACTTGGAGATAAAAGCGCTACCATAGTAGGCTTTGCACTAGCACTTTCTTCAACTGCAGTGGTGCTTAAAATTTTAAATGATAATGGCGATATAAATGAGCAATATGGCAGAAAAGCATTGGGAATTTTGCTTTTTCAAGATATAGCCGTTATTCCTTTGCTTTTGCTTGTAGATATTTTTTCATCCAACAATCAAAACATAGAAAAACTCCTTTTTACCACTTTAATTTCAGCACTTATTTTAATCACTTTATTATTTTTCATAGGTAAATATCTAGTGGATAGAATTTTTAGACTCATTATCCACACTTCTTCTCAGGAAATTTTTATTAGTACTGTTTTATTTATGGTTATTGGAGCAAGTTTTTTAGCAAATTATTTTGGATTTTCTTATTCTTTGGGTGCTTTTATAGCAGGTGCTTTGATAGCAGAAACAAAATATAAACACAAAATAGAAGCGGACTTAATCCCATTTAGAGATTTGCTTTTAGGGCTTTTTTTCATAACTGTAGGCATGCAAATTCAACTTGATGTAGTGGCGCAAAATTGGTTTTTAATCATAGTTTTAACTCTTCTTGTAATGGCTTTAAAATTTGGCATAGTTTTTGGCTTTTTATTTCTTTACACCAAAAAAAGAGTAGCGCTTAAAACAGCTTTTGCCATAGCGCAAATTGGCGAATTTGCCCTAGCAATTTTTTCTCTTTTACAAGCAAAAAATATGCTTGATATCAAAACTTCACAAATTTTAATTGTTGTTTCTATTTTAACCATGATTATCACACCTTTTATTTTAAACAATATAAGAAAAATTACCAATGTTGTAGAAGATATAGCACTTAATACCAACGCTGTGCAAAATATTGACAGCAATATCAAGCTTAAAAATCATCTTGTTGTTTTTGGCTATGGACGCTTAGGACAAGAAGTCGTACAAAAAATCAAAAACACAGGCGTACCTTATCTTGTTTTAGAAAGTGATTTAAATTTAGTAGAACTTGGAGTTAGTCGGGGTGAAAATGTCGTTTTTGCCAATGCTGCTCAAGAAGAAACCTTAAAAATTGCCAATATAGAAGAATGTGCCGTAGCTATTATCACAGTTACAAATGAAGCTAAACTTGAAATTTTATGTCAAGTGCTAGCTAATTATCCAAAGCCTATAGACACCATCATTCATGTAAATGGAACTTTGAAAAAGATGCTTTTTTCAAGCATAGATGAAAATATACGCATCATTCGCTCTGAAAAAGTAATCGCTAGAAATTTAGTTCAAGAAGCGCTAGAATGCCGCATTCATAAAAATACCTAAGGAAGAATTTTGACAAAAAATGAAGAAAAAGCCTTACGCGTAAAATACCTAAGAAATCTTGAAAAATTTTTCAATGGCGCTATATCTGCACTTAAAAAAGAAGATTTTGATAAGACTAAATTTGAAGAAAGAATGCTAAAAAATGCTAAATTTTTTGAAAAAAATCCCACGGTAAATCTTAACTCAACCTATGCAAAAAATCTTGAATTTTTTGTCAATGCTTGTTTAGATTTTTCCAAAGAAAAAAACGAGCTTTTAAATCTTGCTAACGCCTTAGATAAACAAAAAAAACAAGGTGAAAAAAAAGAAAAACATAAAAATTATTTAAAGGATTATGAATGATTAATGTATTTTTTGATATGGATGGAACTTTAATCGATAGTGCAAACGCCATTTCTTGTGCAGTCAATGAAATAAGGCAGGATTTAAACCTAGCTCCACTTTCAAGAGAAATCATTATGCAAACCATCAATACTCCTAATATTGACTGGGCAAAAGAACTTTATAATATAGAAAATTTCCATCATTCTAGTTTTAAAGAAGGCTATGAAAAATATTTTGTCAAACACTATGAACAAAGCGTGGTACTTTTTGAAGGAGTGAAAGAACTTTTAGAATTTTTAAAAAGCAAAAATTGTTTTTTAGCTATTGCTACTAACGCCCCGCAAAGCTCACTTTCAAGCATACTTAAAAAACATCAAATCATTCCTTATTTTGATAAAATTTTAGGCGTAAGTTTAGGCATGGAACCCAAACCTCATCCTATGATGCTAGAGCTTTTAAAAAGCGAGGCTCCATATAAAACAAGCGTTTTTATAGGGGATAGTCAAAAAGATAAAGAATGTGCTAAAAATGCTAATTTGCCTTATTTTCATGCCAAATGGTATCAAAAAGATTTAAAAGAAAATGAATTTAGCAACGCTAGTGAGCTTAAAGACTTTTTGCAAAAGTATTTATAAGTTTTTTAATGAAATTTTAGTTAAAATTAGAAATAAATTTTAAAAAGAGTAAATTATGAGTGAATTATTAATAGAAATTGGCACAGAAGAATTACCTGCTATTCCTTTGCTAAAAGAATTAGCTAATATAGAAAAAAAATGGAAAAATATTTTAGAAGAATACCGCTTGGTAAGTGATTTTAAATTTTATTATACTCCGCGTCGTTTAGTTTTTTTTCATGAAAATTTTGCAGAAAAACAAGAAGATAGCTTTGCTGAATTTATAGGAGCACCTAAAAATGTCGCCTATAAAGATGGGGTTTTAACTCCTGCGGGGCAAAGCTTCCTACAAAAAGCAGGGATCAGTGAAAATGAACTCACTTTTAAAGAAATCAAAGGCAAGGAAGTTTTATACCATCAAAAAGCTATTAAAGGTTTACAAAGTCAAGAAATTTTAGGAGAAATGATAGAAAAATTTCTAAAAAGTCTTAGTTTTGGCAAAAGTATGCGCTGGGGTGCAAATTCTTTTGAATTCATCCGTGCGATCCGTTCTATAGCTTGCATTTTAAATGATGAACTTGTAAATTTTCAAAGTTATGGGGTAAAAAGTGCTAAAAAAACTTTCATTCACAGAAGTGTAAGTTATGATTTGCAAGATTTTAACAATGCAAAAGAATATTTTGAACTACTAAAGAAAAACTATATTATCCTTGATCCAATCAAAAGAAAAGAAAAAATACTTGAGCAATTTAAACTCATAGAAAGTCAAAAAAATATACAAATTGGAGAGGATGAAGAACTTTTAGCTGAAGTAGTTGCTATCACAGAATACCCTAATGCACTTTTAGGAAGCTTTGAAGAAGAATTTTTAGAAATTCCTAGTGAAGTAATCATCACTTCAATGAGAGAAAATCAACGTTATTTTGCAGTTTTTAACGATAAAGGCTTAAGTAATCATTTTATAGTAGTAAGCAATGCAGTATGTAAAGATTATTCAAAAATCATACATGGAAATGAAAGAGTTTTGCGTGCAAGACTTAGCGATGCAATGTTTTTTTATCAAAATGATTTACAAAATGGTTTAAAACCTGAAAAACTTGCCAAAATGACCTATCTTGAAGGTTTAGGCACAATGCAAGATAAAAGTTTAAGAGAGATTAAAATTGCTGAAATTTTATGTCAAATGCTTCATAATGATAAAATCGAAAATATCAGCACGGCACTAAAATACGCCAAAGCAGACTTAGCCACACAAATGGTTTATGAATTTACTGATTTGCAAGGCATTATGGGAAGTTATTATGCGCAAAAAATGGGCTTAGATTATGAAATTTGCTTAGCCATCAAAGAACAATATCTTCCTAATTCCGAACAAGCTCCACTTCCAAGCACGGAATTTTCAAGCATAGTAGCCCTTGCAAACAAGCTTGATACCCTTATAGGACTTTTTAGCATAGGAAAAATTCCAAGCGGAACAAAGGATCCTTATGCCTTAAGAAGAGCAGCCAATGGGATCATTAAAATCGCTCTAAATTTAAATAAAGAATTTGATATCCAAATTTTATTAGAAAAACTTTCAAGTCATTATAAAAGCTTTGATATGCAAATTTTAAAAGATTTTATTTTTGAAAGACTTTATACTTTTTATACGGTCAATGCTTCTTTTGTAAAAGCGGTTTTAAGCTCACAAAATACAGATCTTATCCATATCAATCAAAGCGTAAATGCTCTTATAAAACTTAGCAAAAAAGATAATTTTAATGAAAATTTTGCAACCTTTAAAAGACTGGCCAATATCGCCACTAAAAATCCTCATAAAGTTGATGAAAGTCTTTTTGTTCAAGAAGCAGAAAGCAAACTTTACAAAGCTTTTCAAGAAAAAACTAAAGCCAACTCTTTACAAGAAAAACTTGAAAATCTTTTTGCACTCAAGCCTTTTATCGATGAGTTTTTTAATCAAGTGATGATTAATGCTGAAGATGAAAAACTTAAAAATAATCGCCAAGCTTTGGTTTATGAAATTTATGCGGAGTTTTTAAAAATCGCCGATCTTAAAGAGTTAAGCCTATGAAAGCCTTATGGCTTTTTTTAAGCCTTGCTCTTTGGCTTTTTGGAGCTCAAAATTTAGAACTCATCAAAGGTCAAGCTTTATTTTTGGAACTAGATAAGAAAGATTTTTTATCTTTGAAAAATAATGATAAAAATATTCCCACTTTTGCACATCCTAAAAATCAAGAAAAAATTCTAGCTATTTTTTCCTTACCTTACAAAAATCCCCCGCAAAACACCAAACTTATCGCATTTTATAAAGATAAAAAAGAAGAAATTTTCATAAAAACTTTAGAAGGTAATTATAAAAGTGAAAAATTGCAAGTTGAAAACAAAAAGATTTTTCCACCAAAAACCGTACAAGAACGCATCGCTAAAGAATTAAAAGAAGCCAATGTGATTTATAGTTCTTATACTCCAAAAGCTTTATTTAATGGTGCTTTTAACATACCTTTAAATTCTTTTATCACAAGTGATTTTGGCAAAGCAAGAACTTTTAATGAAAAAGTAGCAAGTTATCATAGCGGAACGGATTTTAGAGCCGCCACAGGAACGCCTATTTATGCAGCCAACTCAGGCATAGTAAAAATTGCAAAAGATCGTTATTTCGCAGGAAATTCGGTAGTGATTGATCATGGTTTTGGAATTTATTCACAATACTATCATCTTTCTAAAATCGATGTTAAAGTAGGACAAAAGATAAAAAAAGGCGAACTTATAGGACTTAGCGGGGCTAGTGGTAGGGTAAGTGGGCCGCATTTGCATTTTGGAATTTTAGCTGGAGGCAAACAAGTTGATCCTTTGGATTTTGTATCCAAATTTAATGCTATTTTTCAATGAAATTTAGTGACTTTTTCCACGCTTGGCTACATGAAAGCTATTATAAAAATGCTGTAAGTATAGGAAAAAATGGGGATTTTTTTACTGCTGTTAGCGTAGGAAATCTTTTTGGCACACTTTTAGCCAAGCATTTTTTAAATTTAATAGATGAAAAAATTCTCAAACCTCCACTAGAACTTGTAGAAATAGGCGCTAATGAAGGCTATTTAAGTCGTGATTTTTTAGCCGCTTTGCTTGAATTAAGACCTGAAATTTTTTCTCAAATTTCTTTTTTCATCATAGAACCACATGAAAAATTAAAAAATTTACAGAAAAAGACCTTAGAAGGAGTGGAATTTACTCACAAAAATAGTCTTAAAGAATGCCATTTTAAGAACGCTTTTTTCTTTTGCAATGAACTTTTTGATAGTTTTACCTGCGAACTTATAGATCATGATAAACTGGCATTTGTAGAAAATTTTAAACTTATTTTTAAAAATATGGATGAAAATTTGATCACAAAATGCAAAGCTTTAAATCTTACAAAAGGCGAACTCAGTTTAGAGCTTGAAAATTTTTTTAAAGATTTAGATCAAGCTTGCGAGAGATTTATATTTGCGGGATTTGACTATGGAACTTTGAATCCACAAAATTTTAGCTTAAGAATCTATCAAAAGCACGAAGTTTTTAGCCCCTTTGAAATATCCTTGAAAGATTTTTTCGGCAAAAGCGATCTAACCTATAATGTTAATTTTACTCATCTTCAAAAACTCATCAAAGAATACGATTTCAAGCCTTTAGCTTTTAAAAAACAAAGTCTTGCTTTCATGGATTTTGGTTTTGAAGATTTATTAGAATACACAAAAAATAAAAACATTAAAACTTACGAAAGTTTTTTATCTCAAGCTAAAATTTTATTTTTTAATTTTGATGAAAAATTTCATTTTTTCGAATTTCAAAAAAACTAAAATTTTATATTTTTCATACTCGCTAAACAAACCCCCTCTCTTAAACCCTCATCAATGACTAGAAGTTTATGTTTATCAAACAAAGCATAAAACAATAAACAACCTGCACTCAAATAATTTTTTCTCATCGTGCCTACTTCTTTTATGGCCTTTTTTTCTTCCATATGAAAAAGTTTAATAGCATAATTTAAAAAATCCTTATAGCAAAGTTTTTTACCATTTACTCTAGTTGCTTCATACTTTTCATAGCTTATATTTTGTTTTAATGCACTAAGCATAGTAGGAACTCCGGAATTTAAAACCACCGTTTTAACTCCTAAAGAACGAAGTTCCTTTTTAATCATAGCCACCTCATCAAAAGCCATAAAAGCTAAATGCTTTAAATAGGGATTTGCAATTAAAAAATGAATTTTAAGTTTTTTATCTTTAATATTGATGATAAATTTAGGATATTTTTTTATCAATTTTTTATAAGAAATACAAGATTTATAATAAGAATGGCAATTTTTTTCATAAAAACTAATAATACCAAAATCAAAACTTTTAAAACTTTTTCCAAAAGAAAGCTCACAAGAAGCCCCTCCTAAATCACAATACGCAAACTCTCCCCAAATTTTAAGCCTTCTTAAACCTGATTGCATACCTAAAACACTGATCTTAGCTTCACTTTTAGCATCTATAAGCTTAAAATCAACCCCAAATTCTTCTTTTAAATGGGCAAAAATTTCATTTGTATTACTTGCCTTTCTAAAAGCTGCAGTCGCTACAGCTCTTGCTTTGCTTAAATCTTGCTCTTTAGCTAAAATACTCAAAGCATTTTTTAATCTTTGTATGGCTTCTTTAGAAATTTCTCCACTTTGATTTAGATTTTTCGCTGCCCCAATAACAAATTCATATTCTTTTAATTTATTTAATTTTTCATCCATTTGTACTGCTCTTAAAGTATTCGAACCAAGATCTATACCTAACATGACTTTCCTTGTTTGATTTTATAGTATAATAGCAAAAAAGTTCTAAAGGAAAAATATGCTTTTAGGTGTAAATATCGATCATATCGCAGTGTTAAGACAAGCTAGAATGGTAAATGATCCTGATCTTTTAGAGGCTGCTTTTATAGCAGCTAAACACGGAGATCAAATCACTTTGCATGTAAGAGAAGATCGCCGTCATGCTCAGGATTTTGACTTGGAAAATATCATAAAATTTTGCAAAAGCCCTATCAATTTAGAATGTGCTTTAAATGATGAAATTTTAAATTTAGCTCTTAAACTCAAACCCCACCGTGTTACTTTAGTGCCTGAAAAAAGAGAAGAGCTTACTACAGAAGGGGGACTTTGTTTAAATCATGCTAAATTAAAACAAAGCATAGAAAAACTTCAAAATGCAAACATTGAAGTTTCACTTTTTATCAATCCTGGTTTAGAAGATATAGAAAAATCAAAAAATTTAAAAGCCCAATTCATAGAGCTTCATACAGGACATTATGCAAATTTACACAATGCACTTTTTAGCAATATCTCTCATACTGCTTTTGCTTTAAAAAAACTTGATCAAGATAAAAAAACCCTGCAAACTCAATTTGAAAAAGAATTACAAAATTTAAAACTCTGTGCCAAAAAAGGCGTAGAACTTGGTTTAAAAGTGGCTGCGGGACATGGTTTAAATTACAAAAATGTAAAATCCATAGTAAAAATTAAAGAAATTTGTGAGCTAAATATAGGACAAAGCATTGTAGCAAGATCTGTATTTACAGGACTTCAAAACGCTATTTTAGAAATGAAAGAACTTATTAAAAGATGAAAAAACTAGCCATTAGCATAGGCGATATAAACGGCATAGGACTTGAAATTTTAGTGCGTTCTCATGAAGAACTAAGCAAAATCTGCACACCTTTTTATTTTATCCACGAAAACTTGCTTGATAAAGCTTCAAAACTTTTAAATTTAAAACTTTTTAATGCAAAAATTGTAGCTTTTAAAGATGACAAAGACTATGAGTTTAATTTTATAAAAAAAGAAAATTCTCTTGAAATTTACTCTTTTTGCCTTCCTTTAGGCTTTAAAGTGGATGAAAATTTTGAAATCCAAGCCGGAGAAATAGATGCAAAAAGTGGACTTTATAGTTTTTTAAGCTTTAAGGCGGCAAGTTATTTTGTCTATGAAAAACACGCCCATGCCTTGCTTACTCTGCCTATACACAAAAAAGCTTGGGAAGATGTAGGACTTAAATACAAAGGACACACCGATGCTTTAAGGGATTTTTTTAAAAAAAATGCCATTATGATGTTAGGTTGCAAAGAACTTTTTGTAGGGCTTTTTAGCGAACATATACCTTTAGCTAAGGTGAGTAAAAAAATCACTTTTAGAAATTTAAGTATCTTTTTAAAAGATTTTTACAAAGAAACGCATTTTAAAAAAATGGGACTTTTGGGGTTTAATCCTCACGCTGGAGATTATGGAGTTATAGGTGGAGAAGAAGAAAAAATCATGGAAAAAGCTATAGCCTTTGTCAATGCCTTTTTACACTCTAAAAAAGATGAAAAATTTTTCAAAAAAGCCTTAAAAGATGAAAATTTACAAAAAGAATTGCTTTTAAATTTTAAAGGCAAGGGCGTTTATCTACCCTATCCTTTAGTAGCTGATACAGCTTTTACCAAGGCTGGTTTAAAAAACTGCAATCGTTTAGTGGCTATGTATCACGATCTTGCCCTTGCTCCTTTAAAGGCCTTGTATTTTGATAAAAGCATCAATGTGAGTTTAAATTTACCTATCATACGCGTTAGTGTTGATCATGGCACGGCCTTTGATAAGGCCTATAAAAATGCTAAAATCAACACTAAAAGTTATTTTGAAGCAGCTAAATTTGCAATCAATTTAAGTCCTAAAGCTTAAATTTAGCCCTAGAATCAATCAAATCTTCTTTAGCTAAGCTGTCTATAAAATCTTGCAAATCTTTATTGGTATTTAAACTTTGAGTGAGTAAATTTTCATATTTATCAACTTTATTTTTAAAAATTTGCCCTAAAGCTTCTTTAGTTTTTGTATCTTTTTTTGCTCTTTGCGTAAGCTCTAATAAAGCTTTAGCATAAGCTTCTTGCATGCAATCACTTGCATTGAGTAAAGGTAAAATAGGATTTTCCCCTGCTTTTGTATTTTGCATATTTTTTATACAAATTTTTCTTTCTTTAATCATCTTTTTTGAAATAGCTTTAAAATCTTTTTTCATCTTTTCGTCTGCTTTTTTTGAAATATTTTGATACAAACTACTATAAATGTTATCTACTAAAGCAAGTTTTTTATTATCAAATTCATTACGCACGCCAATTTCATTGCATATCATAAGCTCATCATCACTTTTGCCATCATCTTTCACCTTAGAACAATCAAAACTAGGTTTTACTTCATCTTTGTAAATAAGCTCATCAAAACTCAAAGCCCCTAAACTCACCAAACTTAAACCGAGCAATAAAATAATTTTTTTCATTTTTACTCCTTTAAAATTTTTATTTTATTTTAACAAAAATATTTTGAATTTTTTAAGGAAATTAAGCCTTTATTTTATTATAATGCGTTTTTATTTTTTATAAGGAAATTAAAATGCAAAATTACAAAAAAGCTCTTTTTGCACTAGCTCTTAGTGCTTTTTGTATGGGTGTAACCGAATTTGTCATGGCAGGAGTTTTGGTTGATGTTGAAGCGTATTTTAGCGTAGATGCAAAAACCGCAGGATATCTTACAACTTTATATGCCATAGGTGTTGTTATAGGTGCTCCTCTTATTACTATACCTTTAAGTCATTTTCATAGACATACACAACTTTTAATCAATCTTGGAATTTTTGCTTTAGCAAATTTCATCATCTTTTTTAGCCAAAATTTCTATCTTACAGCATTTGCGCGTTTTATAGCAGGAACACAGCATGGGGTGTTTTTTGTCATTGCTACCTTAGCTGTAAGTGCTATAGTACCTAATGATAAAAAATCAAGTGCTCTAGCTATAATGGTCACAGGACTTACCGTAGCCTTAGTTACTGGAGTACCACTTGGAACTTTTATAGGACATTATTTTGGCTTTAAATTTATCTTTTTACTTATTTTTATCATTACAAGCCTAGCATTTTTTGGAGTATGGCATATGATGCCCAAAAATTTACATCCTAGTCCAACAAGTCTTAAAAATCTAATCCCTGCTTTTTCGCATCAAAATTTGTTAAAAACTTATACTATAACCATTTGTAGTTGTGGGGCTCAATTCGTTCTTTACACTTATTTGCAAAAATTACTTGTAGAAATAAGCGGTTTTAAAGTCCAAGATACAGCTTATATCTTGCTTTTATATGGAATTTGTGCAATTTGTGGGAATTTATGGGGCGGAAAAATAGTAGATAAAAAAGGTGCTATTTTTTCCTTGCGTCTTATTTTAAGCATACAAGTTCTAGTATTTTTAAGCGTATTTCTCACCATGCATTCTAAAATTTTAATCATTTTTAGCGTAGCTTTGATAGGATTTTTTGCCTTTTCCACTATACCTGCGCTAAAAATGCTTAGCATTGCTAAAGCTAAACGCCATACTTATAAAGTCATAGATAGTACAGTAAGTGTGAATGAAGCAGCTTTTAATGTAGGCATAGCCTTAGCAAGTTTTTTAGGTGGGATTGTTTTAGCAGGATTGGGTATAGAATTTAATGCTTTATTTTCGGCACTTTTTGTAAGCCCTGCTTTGATTTTTGCCTTACTTTTTGCCAAAGATAAATTAAATTATAAAAAATTTCAAAGAAAAAGTTTAAAAAAGATATAAATTGGAATAGAAATTGCTTGTTTGTTTAATGTAAAGTTAAATAAAGGAGGAGAAAATGGTAGTAGATAATACTCAAAAAACATCAAATGCTATTTTTAGCACCACAACAAAGGTTAAAGAGAAAAATACTTCAGCAGATGAATTTCAAGCCACATTAAATGAAGTAAAAAACAAAGAAGAAAAGGAAGAAGAAAAAACAAGCTCAAGCAAATTTACTAACGAAGATATTGATCTTAGTGCTGTTAGAGAAGATTTTAGATCTTATGCTTGGCAAAAAATGAGAGAAGATCAATACAAAAAAAATGAGGAGACTTTGCTAAATAAGCTTTTTGCTACAATTGACGCAGGAAATACCACAAACAATACAAAGGCTTAGTATACAAATCAAAACTCAAACTACACAAACGAGAATTCCAATAATTCTCGTAAAATTTCTCATAACTCTGGATAAAATGAAAAAATTTATTATTTCCTCCATATGAAGAAAATATAGAAAAAGTGACCAATTTAATTTATCAAATTCTGTTATAATTTTGCTAAAAACAAAGGAAAATAATGATTTTTATTGATGCTTGCTTTAAAAAACCTACACCCTACACCCCTATTTGGATGATGCGTCAAGCAGGAAGATATTTGCCAGAATATATGGAAGTAAGAAAACAAGCGGGTGATTTTCTCTCTTTATGTAAAGACTATAAAAAAGCTTCTGAAGTTTCTTTACAGCCTATTGATATTTTAGATGTAGATGCAGCAATCATTTTTTCAGATATCTTAGTTGTTCCTCTTGAAATGGGTATGAATTTACGTTTTGAAAAAGGAGAAGGGCCTGTTTTTGATAATCCTATTTCAACCCTAGAAGACTTAGAAAAACTTGACGATCAAAATGCACATAAAAAATTAAATTATGTCTATGATGCCTTAAAGCTTACTAGAGAAAAATTATCTCAAAACAAGGCTTTAATAGGATTTTGCGGAAGCCCTTGGACTATAGCTACCTATATGATAGAAGGAAGCGGAAGTAAAAATTATGCAAAGTGTAAAAAAATGCTTTATCAAAACCCAGAACTTTTACATAAAATTCTAAATAAACTAACTCAAGTTTTAAAACTTTATTTAGAAGAGCAAATTAAAGCAGGTGCCAATGCTATACAAATTTTTGATAGCTGGGCAAGTGCTTTAGAATATGATAAGTTTTTTGAATTCTCTTTTAATTATATGCTTGAAATTTCAAATTTTATTAAAAGCAAATACCCAAATATACCTGTAATTTTATTCCCTAAAGGCATTAGTGGTTATTTGGATAGAATCGATGGTAATTTTGATGTTTTTGGGGTTGATTGGAGTACTCCACTTGATTTAGCACGCGATAAACTATCACACAAATACACTCTTCAAGGCAACATGGATCCTTGTAGACTTTATGATAAAAATGCCATCAAAGAAGGAGTGGAAAAAATACTAAAAACCATGCAAAATAAAGCTCATATTTTCAACTTAGGACATGGGATCTTGCCTGATATTCCTGTTGAAAATGCAAAATATTTTATCAAGCTTGTACAAGAAAGTTCAGCTAAATGAAAATACTCTTTGGTCCTGTTAGCTCTAGGCGTTTTGGAAGATCTTTGGGTATAGATTTAAGCCCTAGTAAAAAACAATGCAATTTTGATTGTGTTTATTGTGAGCTTGATCCAAAAAAAGCCCAAGAAAAACAGGATGAAGTTATCAGCATAGATAAAATTATCTCCGAAGTTAAAGTTATGCTTGAAAAAAATGTTGAATTTGATTTTCTTACCCTTACTGCCAACGGAGAGCCTAGTCTTTATCCTTATTTAAATGAGCTTATTTTATCTTTACGCAGCATTGCTAAAGATAAAAAATTGCTTATTTTAAGCAATGGTACAGCTGTATTAGATGAAGACAAATTTAATGCTTTGCTAAAACTAGATGTAGTCAAATTTAGCCTAGATAGTGCAGTTGCTAAAACTTTTTATCGTATTGATAGAGCTTTAAAAAACATTGACTTAGAAAAAATGATAGAAAAAATGGTAGATTTTAGAGCTAGATTTAATGGAGATTTGATTATGGAAATTCTAGTTGTTAAAGATCTTAACGACAATGAAGAAGAATTTAAAGCACTTAATCAAGCTTTAAAAAAAATCATGCCTTTAAGGGTTGATCTAAGCACCATAGATAGACCTCCTGCTTATGCCGTTAAAAAAGTAAGCGAAGAAAAACTTTTAGAACTTTCTAAACTTATAGATTCTACTCCTGTACTCTTAGCCAAAAGGCATTATGAAGGTGAAAAACTAAGCTTCAATGAAGAAGAATTATTAAAAATGCTTCATTTGCGCTCACAAAGCGAAATAGACATTGAAGTGAAATTTGATGAACAATCCAAAACTCTCTTAAATCAACTTATCAAAGAAAAAAAGGTAAAAATTCTCGATTTAGCTGGAGTTAAATTTTATAAAGTTTAGGCCTTTGGCAAATACTTTCTAAGTAAAGTTATAAGATCATTTCTACTTACATCACTTAAAACTTCGCTCACACAATCAAAATCCCTAACTTTTTCCTTTGAAAAAAAGATGATATGACTTTGTGGATGCTGTTTTTTATAAGCACTTAGCAAATTTCTCATTTGCTCAAGATCAAATTTAATTAATTCATAATCAAGCAAAATCAAACGATAAGTCTCCTTGCTTAATTCTTGTTTTAATTGACTAAAAGAATTTATACATACATTTTTATCGCATTGTTTTTCTATTATATTAAAAAATAAGGTTGCATCAAAATCATTTTGTTTAAAAAGCAATACATTATTTTGATAAGGGGTTTTAAATTTTAAAGTGCAAACCTTATCAAGCTTGTTTTGCAAAATATTTTCAAGATCTTTTTTTTCAAAAGGTAAAGTTAAAAAATACTCATAATGTGTATTTTTATGGCGACCCATCACTATAAAATCATAGTTTTTCTTTACATTTTCATTTAAAATTTTATCCTTGATAAAAATCAAATGAAAGTCATTAACATCAAAACTTAAATTTTTAAAACAAGTGCTTTCTATGCCAAAATACGAAAGTAAATTTGCAAGTAAAAAATTCTCAAGCTCATCATTATTAACTATAGCCACACTTGCTTCAAACTGCAAAACCTTTCCGTGAGATGTCCCTATAATGCTTTTATGATGCTCTAAAGCCTCATTTAATTCTAATCTAATTTGATCTTTTTGAGAATTTAAGGCATTTAAAATCAAAGAATTAATTTCTTTATTATACCCTTCATTTAAGCAACGCATTGCATTGGATATATTTCCAAGCTGATATAAATTTTCCTCCAATAAATGCAAATATCTATCTTTTTCATGGGATATTTTAGTTAAATTTTGACCCGTAGTTTCAAATTTTTCCTTTAACAAATCAAGCGCACTATCAACATCAATCTTTTTTTGAAAATTTAAAAAATCATTTTGCATGTAAAAAATTTTTTGATATATTTTGTTTATATTTCTATTTTGTCTAAAAGCAAAAATAAAAAGTGTTAAAGATAAAACAAAAATGCTAGAAAACATACCTATTTTCAGTTGTTCAGCAACACTATCAAGCTTTGAGATATCAATACTTAAATACGCTAAAATTAGATTAAAAATAAAAATTATCCCTGCTAATATCAAATCAATTTTCCTTTATCTTTTGTGCCGCTTTCTTGCCTACAAGCATTGCAAGATCTTTAAAATCAGCCTTATATATAGATTCAAAATTTCCATAATACGCTAAAAGTTTTTGTATAACCCCTGAACTAAGTCCTAAATTTACAAGCTTAGAACTATTCAAGTCCTGTTTTTTCTTAGTATTTTGATGAAAGCTGATAGCAAAACGGTGTGCTTCGTCTCTTAATTTCTGTAAGAATTGTAGTTTTTTATCGTTAATACTTAAGCTAAATTCTCCTTTTAAGGAATGAATTTTATCTCTAGCACCTCCTTTAGCCCTATGTGCTTTTGCATCGATTTTTTCTTTTGAAATAGCTAAAATATCGACATTTGCCCCACTACTTACAATGATTTCTTTAGCCAAATCAAGCAAAGCCTTTCCTCCATCTATAAGCCATAAGTCAGGAGGGGGTATTTTATCAAAGTCCAAAGCCCTACGCATTAAAACTTCACGCATTTGATCATAATCATTTTTATGTTTTAAATGAAATTTGCGATATTTTGACTTATCCCAAGAATTTGCACTATAAGTTACCATAGCTCCAACATTTGCCACGCCTTGCAAATGAGAATTATCAAACACTTCTATACAAGAGGGTAAATTTTCAAGCTCAAAATAAGACTTTAATTCTTTTTGTATAGTAAAACCATGATTTTTTTGCTCTTTTTCTATATTTAAAAGTGCATTTTGAAAAGCCAAATCACAAATTCTTCTTTTTTCTCCTATTTTAGGGATTTTAATACTGATTTTTTTATCAAATCTTTGGCTTAAAATTTCTTCCAAAAGCACTCTATCTTCAAATTCTTCATAAACATAAATAACATTTGCAAGCAAAGGAATGTCCATACTAAAATTTTCTAAAATCAATTGCTTATAAATTTCATTTTTATCCCATTGTATATCATTTTTTATAGGAGTAATCTTAGAATTTACACTGATAATTTTTCCATTTTGCACTACAAAACGCAAGGTTGAAAGCATGGAATTTTCAAAAGCTAAAGCAAATACTTCAAAATCTTCTAATTTTGCAATATCTATTTCAACCTTAACTTCTAAATCCTTAATCGTTGCAATCTGATCTCTTACTTTAGCTGCTTCTTCGTAATTTTCATTTTGCGCTAAAATAAGCATTTGTTTTTCTAAGTTTTTAAGCAAAATACTAGGATTTAAAAGCGCGTGCATAGCCTCATCTAAAATTTCAAGGTATTTTTCCCTGCTGATGCGTTTATCACAAGGTGCAAGACAACGAAAAATTTGATAAAAAATACAAGGGGATTTACAACTTGCTTTTTGCTTTAAAGGATAGTATAAATAAAGCGCATCTAAAAGCTCTCTAGCGCCTTTAAAAAAAGGGCCAAAATATTTAATTTTGCTTTTTTTTACTAATTTTCTAGTGATCTCAAAGCGTGGAAATTCTTCTTCAAAATCCACATAAATATAAGGATAAGTTTTATCATCTCTTAGTAAAATATTATATTTTGGATGCAGTTGTTTGATAAAAGAATTTTCTAAAATCAAAGCATCGGCTTCTGAATTAGTAGTGATAAATTCCAAATGCACTGTTTCTTCAATCATTTTTTGAATTCTTAAAGAATTTCTTGGGTTTGCATGTAAATTTGGAGTAAAAGCGAAATAAGATTTGACACGATTTTTAAGATTTTTAGCCTTACCTACATATAAAAGCTTTCCTTCTTGATTGAAGTATTGATACACTCCAGCGCTATTAGGAAGAGTTTTTAACTCATTTTCTAAATTCTCTTTAGTCAAGATTAGAACCTTTTTTTATAAGCTCTCTTAAATCTTCAAATTTCTTAAATAATTTTTCATCTTCAAAGCAATTTTTAAATTCACCCTTAGAAAGCTCCAAATAAGAATTTTTAGAGAGTTTTTCATCATTTTTGTTTTTATTTACTGTATAAGTGTATTTTTGAGAAAAGATTTTTATATCTTTTATATCAACAAATCCACTTAAAGGATATTTTTGTCCATACGCTTTTATGAGAAATTTAATATAAATTTTGCTATCATCATGATTTAATTCTTGATAAGCTGCTGGATGTAAGGTTATTATATTTAAAATATGATTTTTTACATAAATTTTAGCAATCAAACGTTGCTTAGCAGGCGGAAAAGAACTTAAAAAATCTTTGCAAAAAAATAAGGTTTTTAAAGGCTTATAATGAGGTTTATCCATCAATTCATTAATAACAGCACTAGCGTTTTTAGTCATCTTAATATTATTTCTTTTTCCCATAAGATGATTTTAGCATTTCTTTTCTTAATTTTCTTCTGTGCTTGCGGATATAAAGGCAACCCTCAATACACAAGCTATGAACAAAATGGTTCGGTAAAAACCATTAAAAAATACGAACAATTACATAGGTGGTAAATAATGAAAAAAGCAGATATTTTAGTTTTGGACTTTGGCTCTCAATACACTCAGCTTATAGCAAGACGCTTAAGGGAACAAGGGGTTTATGCAGAAATTTTACCTTTTAATGTGAGCTTAGCTGATATTAAGGCGAAAGAACCAAAAGGTATTATTTTAAGCGGAGGTCCAGCAAGCGTATATGCAACTGATGCGTATTTTTGCGATAAAGGTATATTTGACTTAGGTTTACCTATTCTTGGAATTTGTTATGGTATGCAGCTTATGGCACATCATTACAAAGCTACAGTAGCACCTGCAGGACATAAAGAATACGGCAAAGCAAACATAGAAGTTAAAAAAGATAGCGCTTTATTTAAAAATCTTCCAAAAAAACAAACTGTTTGGATGAGTCATTCTGATAAGGTAGAAAATTTACCTCAAGGTTTTGAAGTTTTAGCCACAAGTGAAAATAGCCCTTTTTGTGTTTTTGGCAACGAAGATAAGAAATTTTTTGCTCTGCAATTTCACCCAGAAGTGCAACACAGTGAATTTGGCAAAAATATCTTAAAAAATTTTGCTAAATACGCTTGTAATTGTGAAAGCGTTTGGAATATGGGTTCTTTTGCAAAAACTCAAGCAGAAAAAATCCGTGAAGAAGTAGGCAATGATAAAGTGCTTTGTGCAGTAAGTGGCGGAGTAGATAGTAGTGTAGTTGCTGCACTTTTAGCTAGTGCTATAAAAGAACAAGTTATAGTAGTTTTTGTAGATAATGGACTTTTAAGAAGCGGAGAAAAAGAACAAGTTGAATTTATGTTTAAAAATACCTTAGGTATCAATCTTATCAGTATTGATGCAAGTGAAATTTTCCTAAGTCGCTTGGCTAATATTAGAGATCCTGAGCAAAAAAGAAAAATCATAGGAAATACCTTTATAGAAGTTTTTGAAGAAGAAGCAAAAAAACATAAAGATGTAAAATATCTCGCTCAAGGCACACTTTATACTGATATCATAGAAAGTTCTGTTGTGGGTGCAAGCAAAACCATTAAAAGCCATCATAATGTAGGGGGCTTACCTGAAAAAATGAATCTTAAACTCATAGAGCCTTTAAAAGAAATTTTTAAAGATGAAGTGCGTGCTTTAGGGCTTGAGCTTGGACTTAGCAAAGAAGTAGTTTATCGCCATCCTTTCCCTGGGCCAGGGCTTGCTATACGCATTATGGGAGAAGTAAATCGCCCTAGCTTAGAACTATTGCGCAAGGCTGATGTAATTTTACTCGAAGAACTTAAAAGTACAGGTTGGTATGATAAAACTTGGCAAGCATTTTGCGTGCTTTTAAATGTTAAAAGCGTTGGGGTTATGGGGGATAACCGCACTTATGATAATGCAGTTTGCATACGCGTTGTAGATGCAAGCGATGGTATGACAGCTACTTTCTCGCATTTACCTTACGAAGTTTTAGAAAACATAAGTCGCCGTATCATCAATGAAGTAGAAGGTATAAACCGCGTTGTTTATGATATCTCAAGCAAACCACCTGCAACCATAGAATGGGAATGATCCATTTTTTCTAGCTCTTATTTTTATTATAAAATTTTTATAAAAATAAGGCTAGAATTTATTCAAGAAATTTCAAGGAAGAAATATGCATGGAAAAATAGCTATTTATATGGATTCTACAGGACGTGGAACCGTTACAAACTCAGCAAATACCTTTTTTGACTTCAATCGCCAAATTTGGAATGATAAAAAAAGTATGCCAAGTGTTGGTATGCTTGTGGAATTTAGAACTCTTTCTAGCGAAAAAAAAGCAGAAGACGGCAAGCCCGTTCAAACAAGCAAAACCATAACAGGTATAAAACCTTCAAAATTTCAAGAATTTAAAGAAGGGGATTTTATCACTGAGCATGATTTTTGGAAAACTGATAATGATGATGAATTAGAAGACTTGCAAAACTCAAGAAGAAGTGCTTATATAACAGAACTTTATAGAACGACAGACTTTGACACTATAGAAAAAATTCCTCTTTCTTTTACTATACCTCAAGCTATACAAAAATATTTTGCCCATGAAATTTTATCCGTAGAAACGCTTCAAGCCAATCTACAAGATGAAAAGGAAATTCCTTGCATACTTGATTATCTTATACTTAAAAGATTTTTATTTAAAGCTTATGATACTTTAATTTTTATGGATAATAGCATAGACCAAACCCAATTTAGTGCATTAAAAAGCATCATGATGCATTTAGAGAATTCATACAAGCAAATGATAGCTGATCAAAAACCAAATATCACTAAAATTTTTAACGAAACTTTTTTATCTTTGCAGTGTCATTACCAAGCTTTAGTAGCCACCATAGATACAAGAAAAAATCGTCTAGCCTCGCTTGAAGCACAAATGAAAACTTTACAATCTGAAATAAATCTTAAAAGCAATGCGGCCAATGCAGACCCTGAAAAACTTAAAGCAAGGCAAGAAAGATTAGCTAAACTACAAAAAGAAGCAGAATACTACAGAACAACACTAAAAAGACTTGATGCTATAAGGGAAGATTTTTATAAGAAAAATTACAATATTTTCGAAAATGCTTTTAAACTTTCACGAGAAAAGCTCTTTAAAAAAATTGTCACAGGTTTAAATCTATGCGCAACCATAATGGATGTTAAAATTTGGCACTTATCTTTAAAATCATCAGGGGTTAAAAATTCTTATTTTACTATGAGTAATATAGAAAATTCTTTCTGTTCTCTTTCTTTTGCAGAACATTACTTAAGTCGCTTAAACAAATCCGCTCTAAATCCTTTTGATCAAAAACTTTTAGTGTATATTCAAAAAATCACAAAAGAACAAAGAAAAAAATTTTTAGTTGTCACATCGGATTTAGATTTATTATGCAAATTAAAAATTGAAAACTTTTCACAAAATCCGTATTATTTAGTAAAATACGCACCTAAAAAAGTGAATTATCAGTCTTTAATGCGTGATAACACCTTTGATATAGTCTATATTGATGAAAAACATGTTTGGGAAAATGTTGCCGATATTATTTTACAAGGAAAACATTTTGACAAATCAGGAAAAACCAAATTTAAACTGATTTAAGACATAGAAATTTAAGCTAAATTAAGTTATAATTTCCTTGCCTAAACAGTTTGTGGTATTTAAAGCGATCCAACACATTTTTATTAACTGCGATTGTGTGATTTACCGTGTTCTGTGGCATCGTTTGAGCTTTGAAAAAAGCGAGAAGTTGCAGCCTTTAAAAATTACCTAGCGGTTTTCTTTGACTTTTTGGGGTCAATCTTTGTTAAACGGCTGTTTGGGTTTAAAAGGAGATATAAATGAAAATAATGATTTTGGGTAGTGGTGCAAGAGAATATTCTATTGCTTTAGCCTTAAGAAGAGTAGACAAAAATTTAGAGTTTTATTTTGCTCCTGGAAATGGCGCTACCGAAAGTCTTGGAACAAATTTAAACCTAAAAGATCCAGTAGTTTTAGCAACCTATGCAAAAGAAAAAGGTTTTGATCTTTGTATAGTAGGAAGTGAAAGTTTTTTAGCTGAAGGGGTTGTAGATATTTTTAAACAACAAGGACTTGCTATTTTTGGGCCAAGTAAAGCTGCTGCAATGCTTGAAACCTCAAAATCTTTTATGAAAAGCTTTCTTAAAAAATACCGCATCAAAACAGCCAAATTTTTAAACACAAATGACATTGAAAAAGCAAAAAATTTTATATATAGTTTAACCCCTCCTATAGTAGTAAAAGCCGATGGACTTTGCGCAGGAAAAGGTGTTATTATAGCTAAGACTCATGAAGAAGCCATAGAAGAAACAGCTAAAATGCTGAGCGGAGAAAGCTTTGGAGATGCTGGAAAACTCGTTGTAATTGAAGAATTTTTAGATGGTTATGAATTAAGCATTTTTGCAGTATGTGATGGCAATGATTTTGTTTTACTTCCTGCAGCACAAGATCACAAAAAATTACTCGATAATGATCAAGGGCCAAATACTGGTGGAATGGGTGCTTACGCCCCTAGCTCTTTAGCGAATGAAAGTTTGCTTAGAAAAGTTCAAAAAGATATTATTTTACCGACTTTAGCAGGCATGAAAAAAGAAGGAGCGGAATTTTGTGGCGTTTTATTTATAGGCGCTATGATCGTTGGAAATAAACCTTATGTATTAGAATTTAATGTTCGCTTTGGCGATCCTGAATGTGAAGTTTTAATGCCTTTAATCGAAGATCCTTTAGAGCTTATTTTAGCTGCTACTCAAAGACGCTTAAGACACGCAAAAATCAAAATCAAAAAAGAATTTGCAGTAGGGGTTGTATGCGCGAGTGAAAACTATCCTTACAAAAGTTCACCAAAAAGTGAAATTACTGTAAATAACATTCCTGAAAACTCTCATATTTCTTATGCTGGAGTAAGCCTAGAAGATGGCAAATTAATGGCTGATGGTGGAAGAGTTTTAGTTTGCGTTGGCACAGGAAAAAGTATAGAAGAAGCGCAAAAAAATGCTTATAAACTTTGTGATAATGTAAATTTCAAAGGAAAACAATACAGAAAAGACATCGCTCATCAGGTTCTTAAATGAAAGAAAATTTACAAGACCGCTTAGAGCGTGAAAATCTAAAAATAGCAAGTTTTGGAAAAAGAGTTCTAGCTTTTTTAATCGATGATATGGTTATTTCTTTGATTGTGCTTATCATTTTTTATGATCGTCTAATCCAAGCAAAAGATTTATTTGAAACGACTCAAATTATAGGAAATTTTTATCTTGGCTTCATCTTGCTTCATTTTAGTTATCAAGCAATTTTTACTTATCTTTATGGGGCAAGTTTGGGAAAAATATTATGCAAAATTATCATCTTGGATGAAAACCTTCTTGACAAACCCAATCTCATCCAAAGTTGCATCAGATCTGCCATAAGACAAGTTAGTGCTATGGCGTTTATGCTTGGGTTTGCTTGGGCTTTAAGTAATGATTTACGCAAAGCTTGGGAGGATTATCTAGCAAGGACAATAGTAGTCGATGTGGCGTAAATTTTCCCTATTGCTAGGAACTAGCATAGCTTTAAATGCAGCACAAGTTGATATTTACGCTCTTGATGCAAAAAAAGAAGGTGATATTCTTACTGCAAACAATGATGTTATTATTTTTTCTGATTTTTATTTCATCACTGCCAATAAAGCAATTTACAATGAAAAAACCGGAGATGTTGAGCTTTTTGGCGATGTTAACATCCTAAGGGGACAAAACGAAAGATCACATTCTGATTATGCTAAAATCAACCTAAATTCCAATCAAGCCGATTTTAGTAATTTTTTCTTTTCCAATAACAATCTTGAAGTATGGTTTCAAAGCAAAACAAGCCATCTAAATGATAAAGTCTTTGAAAGCAAAATTTCAGCAGTTTCAAGCTGCAATGTTGAAGATCCTGATTGGGAAATTCGTTTTTCAAAAGGCTGGCTTAACCGAGAAACCAATTTTGTTCATCTTTACAATGCAAGATTATATGTTAAAAATACCCCAGTTTTTTATCTACCTTATTTTGGATTTAGCGCTGATACTCATAGACAAAGCGGGCTTTTAATCCCAAAAATCGTTTTAAAAAGTAGCGAAGGCTTATACTATGAACAACCTATTTATATAGCCACTCAAGAAAATTGGGATTTAGAACTTGATCCGCAAATTCGAACAAACCGTGGTTTTGGACTTTATTCTACTTTAAGATTTCTTGATTCTCCATATTCAACAGGAGAATTAAATTTTGGTGCTTTTAGGGAAAATAGCTCCTATTTTCACGATGAAAATTTGAAAAATCAAACCCACTATGGAATAGAACTAAAATATTCAAGAGATGATTTAATCAAATCTTTACTCAGTGATAATTTTCAAGAAGGCCTATGGATAGATGCAACCTATCTCAACGATGTGGATTATTTAAATTTAGGAAGTAGGGATTATCGAGATCTTAACTCGCTTGTAACCTCCAAAATCAATTATTTTTTAGCCGATGAAAACAATTTTTACGGAGCTTATGCAAGATATTATATCGACACATCTAAACTTAGCAACAATACAACCTTACAAGAATATCCAAGCTTTCAATATCATAGATTTTTAAATAACCTTTTTGATGAACGCTTGCGTTATTCATTTGATGCTTCATTTCATAATTTTTACCGACCTGCTGGTTCTTATGCAAATGAGCTAAATTTAGACTTGCCTATCTCGTATCACAACGCTTTTTTTGGAGACTTTTTACACTTTACTTTTACAGAAAGATTTTATGCTTCTTTTGTAAATTATAGCAACGATCCCGAAAGAAACCATGAGCATTATTTCAGAAACACTCATGATTTTAATCTCTACACCGATCTTTCAAAAGCTTATGAAAATTTCTTTCATACTTTAAATTTAGGGGTGAATTACATTTTGCCAGGAGCAAAATCAGGTAAAATCACGCAAGATTATCTTGAAGAATACGACAAAGAAAACGAACATGCAAGTCTTTATGCTGTGCAATATTTCTATAACAACGAAGGACAAAAAAAACTCAAACACAGAATTTCACTTGACTATCTCAATAAACAAAATGAATTCTATGAACTTGAAAATCTTTTAACTTATTATTTTAATGAAAACATCAATCTCAACAGCGAAGTGCTTTACTCTTATGAGCAAAGTCGCTTTACCAATGTCATCAGCCAAATAGAAGTCAATACAAATTCAAAATTTAATTGGATGTTTTCTCATGCTTATCAAAACGATGAGTATGGAAAATATAGCTTTATTGGTACAAGAGCAAATTATATTGCCACGCCTAATTATAATTTATTTGGTGGAATTTGGTTTGATACTCAAAGAGCTCATGCAAACATGTGGGAACTTGGCTATACCTACCAAAGAAAATGTTGGAACTATTCTTTAATGTATAGAGAAAGAATCGATCCACAACTCACAAGTGGTGGCATCACAGCTAAAAATCAAAGCGGAGTTTATTTTATTTTCAACTTCTATCCTTTAGGAGGAGTAAAATACGATTTCTCTTTAGCAGAAAGTGAAAACAAAATTTAAAAAGGATGAAATTTGCTAAATATTTTAAAAAATTTTACGAATTTATTATCTGGTAAAAAAGGAAAAATAATGCAATACAGCATAGAAATTAACAAAAATACAGAAATATTTGATATAGACAAAGTCGCCAAACAAGCTGCCGGTGCTGTTTTAATGAGACAAGGCAAAAGCGTTGTTCTAGCTACAGTTGCAAGAGAAGAAAAACAAGTTGAAGAAGATTTTTTACCTCTAACCGTCCAATACATCGAAAAAGCTTATGCCGCAGGAAAAATCCCTGGTGGTTATGTCAAAAGAGAAACCAAACCAAGCGATGCAGAAACCTTAACAGCACGCATTATTGATAGAAGCTTACGCCCTCTTTTTCCAAAAGGCTATGCTTATCCGACTCAAATCGTTGTGATGGTTCTCTCAGCTGATCCTAAAGTAGATTTGCAAGTAATGAGCTTAAATGCCGCAAGCGTGGCACTTTATCTTAGTGATATACCTATGAAAGCTCCAGTATGTGGTGTGCGTATAGGAAAGATAGATGGAAATTTCATACTCAATCCAAACAATGAAGAACTTCAAAATAGCACCCTAGATCTCTATGTAGCAGGTGTAAAAGATGAGCTTTTGATGATAGAAATGAGAGCCTTGCCTGATCAAAAAGAAAATGAAATCTTTATCGAAGCTCCCTATGCTGATGTTTTAACTCAAACCACTTCACAAAATATGAATGAACTTAGCGAAGATGAAATTTTAGAAGCTCTAAATTTAGCTCAAAAAGCTATATTAAATGGTTCAAATGCTTATGAAGAAGCCTTTAGCAAACACAAAAAAAATTCTCAAATCGAACTAAAAAATGAGATTGAACATCCTGAAATTTTAGCTTTTATAGAAAATAATTTCCAAAAACAAATCAAAGAAGCCATCAACCAAATGGCAAAAAGCGAAAGAGCAAGCGAACTAAATAAAATTGCTAAAGAAATTTTAAATCTTGAAATCGCTAAAGACTGGAGCGAAGAAAGTGTCTTAAATACCTTAGCTAAAGTCAAACGCAAACTTATTCGTGAGCAAATTTTAAATGAAGGTAAAAGAGCTGATGGTAGAAGTTTAAACGAGGTACGTCCTATCAGTATAGAAACCAATATCTTGCCAAACGCTCATGGCTCTTGTCTTTTCACTCGTGGACAAACTCAAGCTCTAGTGGTTGCAACCTTAGGCGGAGAAAACGACGCTCAAATGATAGACTTGCTTACAGAAAAAAATCCTATAAGCGAACGCTTTATGGTAAATTATAATTTTCCAGGTTTTTCAGTAGGCGAAGCAAGTCCTATCAAAGCTCCAGGAAGAAGAGAACTAGGACATGGAAATTTAGCCAAAAGAGCACTTTATCCAAGCGTGGATGAAAACTATCCTTATGTAATCCGCTTAGTCAGTGAAATTTTAGAAAGCAATGGCTCAAGTTCTATGGCAACGGTTTGTGGCGGATCTTTAGCCTTAAAAGCAGCAGGAGTGCCAAGCTTAAAACTTGTTGCAGGAGTAGCCATGGGGCTTATCTTTGAAGATAGCAAATTTGCTGTTTTAACAGATATCATGGGACTTGAAGATCATGATGGGGATATGGACTTTAAAGTAGCAGGAAGCAAAGACGGCGTTACTGCTCTTCAAATGGATATAAAACTAGGTGGAATCGATCAAGAAACACTAAAACAAGCTTTATATCAAGCCAAAGAAGGAAGAATTCACATCCTAAATATCATGGAAGAAGCTGCAAAAGAAATCATAGTCAATGAAGAAGTTTTACCTAAACTTGAGCTTTTTAGCGTTGATCCTTCAAAAATCGTTGATATCATAGGACAAGCTGGAAAAACCATCAAAGAAATCATAGAAAAATTTGGCGTTTCTATAGACTTAGATCGCGAAAAAGGTGAAGTAAAAATAGCAGGTAGTCAAAACGAGCAAATCAAAGCCGCAAAAGACTACATCATAAACATCACAAGCTCTCAAAAAGGAACTAAAAAAGGCTCTAAAGACAAAGATATATCAGGCTTTGAACTTGGGCAAGAATTTCAAGGTATTGTTAAAAAAATCGCTCCTTTTGGAGCCTTTGTGGAACTTAAAAATGGTGTTGATGGTTTATTGCATAGTTCAAAAAGCAAGCATCTTAATTTAAGCGAAAACCAAAGCTTAAAAGTTAAAATTAGCGAAATTAAAAACGGAAAAATTTCTGTGGATTTGTGTGAGTGAGTGAATTTCTAACTCATCCTTTTGAGCCTTTTTTTGACAAAGATTCTAAAATCTTAATTTTAGGATCTTTTCCTTCTATTAAATCAAGACAAGACGGCTTTTATTATCAACACCCAAGAAATCGTTTTTGGCCTATACTAGAAACACTTTTTGATGTAAAATTAGAAAATATCACAGAACAACAAGCCTTTTTAAGAAAAAAACATATCGCTCTTTGGGATGTACTTCAAAGTTGCAAGATAAAAAATTCAGATGATAAAACCATAAGTTATGCAAAAGCTAATGATTTAAGCTTAATCCTTTCTCAAGCCAAAATCCAAGCCATTTTTACCACAGGACAAAGTGCTTATAGATTTTTTGTTAAATTTCACCCTCACTTAGAAGCCATAGCCCTACCCTCAACTTCTCCTGCAAATTTAAATTTTTCTTTTGAACAGCTTTTACAAAACTATGAAATAATCAAAAAATTTACAAAATAACAAACTAAGCATTACCCCCCCCCAAGTAAAACAAGAAAAAAGCTAGTTAATATCTAGCTTTTGTGTGTTATCCTTAAATTCAAATTCCACTCTCTTAGCTCCAAAACCTTTAGCAATAGCTTCTAAAGTATCCTTAGCGCTTTTATGAATTTTGCTTTCTAAATTTTGGATAAGATTTAAAGACAAGTCTTTAACCTCATCTTTGGCTTCTTTTATGAGTTTGTTTTTATCACTTTCGCTAAAACTAATCCCCGTACTATTGATAGAATCAGGCAGTAAAAAAGGTAAAAATTTAGCATTTTTTTCATCATAAAATTTCATATCTATGATGCTGTGTTTGTATCTACACTCTGGCATGATGATCTTATAAGCATCGTCCCCTAAAGGCAAAATATCAAAGTTTTTATCCCTTAAATCATACAAGAAAGTGATCTCAAATTCAAAAATCAAAGCAATCTGTCTTTCACTCAAAGACCATCCTAAAAGATTTTTCCAAATTCCATTAAAAGCGCTATCTTTTTTAGTGACAATCTCTTTACTAAAAACTTGAAAAACACTTAATTCTCCTATGGATTTAAGCTGCATGATATCGCTAAAACTTTGCGTGCTTTTTTCTTCTATTTTAGGGCTTTTATACTGCCTAAAAAGCACTACAAACAAAAGTACAAGTAAAATCATCACTAAAACAAATAAAATCATTTCCATTTTAAACCTTTCTAAATTTATAAACCTTGATTTGAAAAGATATATTTTTTCTCAAACGCTAAGAAAATAAAAGCATTAATGATAAAAATCAAACACACAAAAGTAAAAACAAATTCCACACTAAAATGTGAAGCCATAAGCCCTCCGCCAAAAGCTCCACAAAAATTTCCCAAAAATTGACAAGTTTGATTAAAACCAAAAATCACACTTAAATTTTTAGCACTCACACTTTTTTTAAGCAAGGCATTCACACAAGGCAAAAGCCCTCCAAGTCCTACACCTATAAGTAAACGCACGAAAATAAGCGTATAAACATTACTTACTACAGCCTGCAAATAAAAGCAAATTCCACAAAATATCAAAGCTCCAAAAATAATCTTACTAGGCCCTATCTTATCGGCGATTTTTCCAAGTTTTGGTGCGAAAAAAAGATTGCTAATCCCACTTGCAGCCACTACTATACCCGCCCAAAGAGCCAAATTTCCACCTTGATGAATTTGCTCAACATAGATACTTAAAATCGGCATCACTCCAAAAGTACCAAATTGTATCACAAAAGTAGTGATAAAAAGAACGATGATAAGGGTTTTGTTTTCTTTCACTTTTTGAGTATTTTTCTTCGCCTCTTTTTGAATTTTTCTCTCATGGATGAAAAAATAAATCGTCACAAAAGAACAAGCGATCAAAAAAGCCACCATATCAAAAACCGCACTAATACTAAAAAATTCAGCCACAAAGCCACCAAACAAAGGCCCAAGCAAACTTCCACTTATAGAAGCCGTAGAAAGAGTTCCTAAAGCATAAGCCACTTTTTCTTTAGGTGCTATCACAGCGATAAACACAACAGCAGCAGAAGTAAAACCCGAAATTATCCCTGTTAAACCCCGCACAAAAACTACTTCTAAAGCACTATGAGCAAAGCTAAGCCATAAGGTTAAAACCGACATCCCAAAACTTGCACGAAGAAGCATATTTTTATAACCATACTTTGCACCCAAAAAAGCCCACAAAGGTGAAAAAACAGCCATAAAAAGTGGAGTGATCCCAAAAGCAAGCCCTGAGTAAAACGCTATTTCACTCGTATCAACATGTCCTAGTTCTTTGATATAAAAAGGCAAAATCGGAGCGATTTGACTAAGCCCCATACTTGTGGTAAAAACACCAAACCAACACACAAGCAAAGTTCTATTGAAATTTTCCATGGATTTATTGTATGATATTTTTTATAATTTTTAATTAAAACTCAAGGATAGAAATGAAAAAAATACTCTTTATATGCTTAGGCAATATATGCCGTTCGCCTATGGCAGAATTTATCATGAAAGATCTTGTCAAAAAAGCAAATTTAGAAAAAGAATTTTTTATAAGCAGTGCTGGAACTTCAGGAGAACACGATGGAGAAGGTATGCACTATGGGACCAAAAACAAACTTGCTCAACTTAATATAGAACACAAAAACTTCGCAAGCAAAAAACTCACTCAAAAGCTTTGCGATGAAAGCGATTTTTTAATCACCATGGACAATTCTAACTTCAAAAATGTTTTAAAAAACTTCACCAACACCCAAAACAAAGTTTTAAAAATCACTGATTTTAGTCCTAGTCTAAACTACGATGAAGTCCCTGATCCTTGGTATAGCGGGAATTTTGATGAAACTTATAAAATTTTATCCCTAGCTTGTAAAAATTTACTTGTTTTTTTATCAAAATAATTTAAAACAACTATATATTACTTCTCGTTTACTTTTTAGGCTTATACTTCTAAACGAACCGAAAAACATTCATAAGAAAAACTCCTTAAAATTACACGCCTAGCTTAAATCCCTTTAGCTAGGCTTTTCTTTAGATGTTTTTATCCTTCGGATTTAAAATTTTTACTATTTTAAGTGCTTCTTAAGAAAAAACTCCAAATTTATGTGCTACAATTACGATGTTTTATTAATTTTTGACAAGGAGAATTCTCATGAAACTAGTTAAACTTAGTTTAGTTGCAGCTCTTGCTGCGGGTGCTTTTTCAGCAGCTAACGCTACTCCACTTGAAGAAGCGATCAAAGATGTTGATGTATCAGGTGTATTAAGATACAGATACGATACAGGTAATTTTGATAAAAATTTTGTTAACAACTCAAATTTAAACAACAACAAACAAGATCACAATTATAGAGCACAAGTTAACTTCAGTGCTGCTATAGCTGATAACTTCAAAGCTTTCATTCAGTTTGACTACAACGCTGTTGATGGTGGCACTGGTGTTGATAACGTAACAAATGCCGAAAAAGGACTTTTTGTTCGTCAATTATACTTAACTTATACAAATGAAGATGTTGCTACAAGTGTAATTGCTGGTAAACAACAATTAAACCTTATCTGGACAGACAATGGTATCGATGGTTTAGTTGGAACAGGTGTTAAAGTAGTAAACAACAGCATCGATGGTTTAACTCTAGCTGCTTTTGCTGTAGACAGCTTCATGGCTGAAGAACAAGGTGCAGATTTATTAGGATTTAGCAATACATCATCTTCTACACCTAAGATAGCTCCTTTTAAATTAGACTCAATTGGAAATCTTTACGGTGCTGCTGCTGTAGGTTCTTATGATCTTGCTGGCGGACAATTCAACCCACAATTATGGTTAGCTTACTGGGATCAAGTAGCATTCTTCTATGCTTTAGATGCATCTTATAGCACAACTATCTTTGATGGAATCAACTGGACACTTGAAGGTGCTTACTTAGGAAATAGCCTTGATAGCGAACTTGATGATACTACACATGCTAATGGCAATTTATTTGCTTTAAAAGGTAGCATTGAAGTAAATGGTTGGGATGCTAGCCTTGGTGGTTTATACTACGGTGATAAAGAAAAAGCTTCTACAGTTGTAATCGAAGATCAAGGTAATCTTGGCTCTTTACTTGCAGGTGAGGAAATTTTCTATACTACTGGTTCAAGACTAAATGGTGACACTGGTAGAAATATCTTCGGTTATGTAACTGGTGGATATACTTTCAACGAAACAGTTCGCGTTGGTGCTGACTTCGTATACGGTGGAACAAAAACAGAAGGTAATGCTCATTTAGGTGGCGGTAAGAAACTTGAAGCTGTTGCAAGAGTAGATTACAAATACTCTCCAAAACTTAACTTCTCAGCATTCTATTCTTATGTGAACCTAGATCAAGGTATAAACACTAAAGAAAGTGCTGATCATAGCACTGTAAGACTTCAAGCTCTTTACAAATTCTAAGAAGCTTTCAAGTCTAACTTCAAGGCGGAGTTTTGCTCCGCCTTTTTTTATGCCTTATTTTTAAAACTTAATTTTATATAAAAGATTTTCCCAAGCTAAAAAGCTTTAGGAAAATTAGGACTTAAACCAATTAGCGATTTTTTCAAAAAGCCCTTTTTGCTCTTGATGCATACCATCTTTGATACCAAAACTTTCACTTAGTTTTTCTAAAAGTTCTTTTTGTTCCTCGTTTAAAGAAGTTGGGAATTTAATAGAAATTTGAACGATTTGATTTCCTATGTGAGAACTATGAACATCTTTTACCCCTTCTTTTTCAAGAACAAATCTTTGTCCATCTTTAGCACCCTTTGGTAAATTTAAGGTCGCTTCACCGCGTATGGTAGGTACTTTGATACTTTGCCCTAAGATAGCTTGAGTAAAAAACACTGGAAATTCTATATATATATCATCATCATCTCTGATAAAAGTATCATCTTCAGCAGCGATGATCTTAACATACATATCCCCTCTAGTGCCATTTTTTAAGATATTGCCTTTAGCATTGACACGAAGTTTCATACCTGTATCTACACCTTCTGGGATATTAAGCTCGACGCTATCTTTGCTTTCATTATAACCCAAACCTTTACAATCGCTACATTTTTCACTAGCCTTTTCTCCACTTCCTTGACAATCAGGACAAGTTTGTGCAAAAGTGATAAAACCTTGAGAAACCCCAACTTGTCCTCTACCTTGACACTTTGGACAAGTTTGAAGTTTTCCATCTTTAGCCCCTGTTCCACCACAAGTTTTACAAGAGCATTTATAAGTAAAGTCTATATTTTTCTTGCAACCAAAAACCGCTTCTTTAAAACTTAATTTTAAATTAACGATAAAATCGGAAGGGATTTTCTCATCGTTTGAACTTTTTCTACGACGCGATGATGAGCCAAAGCCTTCCCCAAAAAAACTAGAAAATATATCTCCTAAATCCTCAAAACCACCAAAACCTGAGCTACTAGAACCAAATCCACCGCCTTTTAAAGCACCTTTTCCGTATCTATCATAAATAGCACGCTTTTCATCATTGCTTAAAACTTCATAGGCTTCATTAACAAGCTTGAATTTATCTTCTGCTTCTTTATCGCCTTGGTTTCTATCGGGATGGTATTTTAAAGCCATTTTTCTATAGGCTTTTTTTATGGTTTCTTTATCAGCACTTTGCGTGATTTCAAGAATTTCATAATAACTTATTTCCACATTATTCCTTTAAAAAATTTAAAATTTTGCTAGAATTTTAATCTTAAAAATTCAAAAATCTAATTTTAGCAAAAATAAAATCAATAATTTATCAAATTTTAAATAAAATTATGTAAAGATTATAAATCTTAGATAAAATTTAAAGGATACCAAAATGATTAATGTGTTGATGATAGAAGATGATCCTGATTTTGCGCAATTATTATCTGAGTATTTAGCGCAATTTAATATTAAAATCACAAATTTTGAAAATCCTAAAAGTGCTTTAAATGTAGGCGTTCAAGGCTATGATTGTCTAATCTTGGATTTAACTTTACCAGGAATTGATGGTCTTGAAGTTTGTAGAGAAATCAGACAAAAAAGCAATATTCCTATTATTATCTCATCAGCTAGAGGTGATTTAAGCGATAAAGTTGTGGGGCTTCAAATCGGCGCTGATGATTATCTACCAAAGCCTTACGATCCAAAAGAAATGTATGCAAGGATTATGAGTCTTATTCGTCGCACAAAAAGAGTTGAACACACTAATAATGAAAATATTAATTCTGCTTTCAAAATCGATGAAAGAAGACATGAGATCACCTATGAAGATAAGGTTTTAACACTTACTCCTGCTGAATTTGAAATTTTAGAATACCTTATCCAACAACACGGATACAGCGTTTCAAGAGAACAGCTTGTAAGTCGCTGTAAAAATCTAAAAGATAAAGATTCCAAAAGCCTTGATGTTATCATCGGTCGCTTAAGAGTAAAAATAGGAGATAGTTCAAAATCTCCAAAACATATTTTTTCTGTTAGAGGTATAGGATATAAACTGATAGGATGACAAAAAATTATTCTATTTATACCAAACTGATTATTTTATTTGTTGTTACTTTTTTCTTAGTTTGTGTGCTTTTTATCGTTCTTTTAAAAATAGAAGGAAATGCCTATAATGAAGAAGAAAGTTTAAAACAAGAAAATCTTATAAAAAATTTACTCATCTCCTATGAAAACACTTCAGGTGTTGAAATAGGAGCTTATCTTGGAAACAGCGGTTTTAACGCTATACAAAATCCCCATCTTGTAAAAGCTATAAGAAATAATGGACAATCACTTTTTAAAGCAGGTGGAGAGCTTTGTACTCTTTCTTCTTTAAAATATCATAGCAATCTTTATTTTGATGTTCAATGTAAAGATTTTGATGGCTTATATGAAGAAAATACTAGCGATAGGGTTTATAATCTTTTATTGATAGGATTTTTCTCTTTTTCTTTGCTGGTTGTTTTTATGTATTTTTCGGTATTAAGATCCTTAGAACCTTTAAAAAAATTAAGAAGACAAGTTGCCGAAGTTGCAAATGGGGAACAACCTGATTTTCTAGACTATCAAGAAGATGAAGTAGGTAAGATCGCCTTTGAATTTCAAAAAGCCTTCAAGAAAAACCAAGAATTAATCCAATCAAGACAACTTTTCCTAAGAACAATCATGCATGAGTTAAAAACCCCTATAGGAAAAGGGAGAATCATTTCTGAAATGATCAAAGAAGACAGACAAAAAGAAAGACTTATCGCTATATTTTTACGCATGGATTCTTTGATCAATGAATTTGCCAAAATCGAAAATTTATTTTCAAAAAACTACAACTTACACTTTAAACCTAGTCGTTTTAGCGCTATACTTGAAGAAGCTAAAGAACACCTTATGAGAGATGATTTTAATAAAGTTGTAAAAGTCGATATAAGATATGATGCTTTAATCAATGTTGATATGGAAATTTTCTCTGTAATTTTAAAAAATCTTATCGATAATGCCTTAAAATACTCAAACAATGGCACTTGTGAGCTTTTTTGTTGTAAAGAATGTTTTACCATTAAAAATCCAGGCAAGCCTTTAGCAGAACCTATAGAACATTATCTTGAAGCTTTTACAAGAGAAAAACACAATCAGGTCAAAGGTATGGGGCTAGGACTTTATATAGTTTCAGAGGTATGTAAACTGCATAATTTTGATTTGATTTATTTTTATGATGATGGAAAGCATTGCTTTAAAATTTTCTTTGGAGATAAAGAAAAATAATGGCAAAAGGCCTAGAAAAATTCAATGAACTTGTTGAAAGTTTTGCAAATTTACCTACCATAGGAAAAAAAACCGCTATAAGGCTTGCTTATCACCTTTGCATAAATAATCAAATCGATGGTATGAAACTCGCACACAATATAGAAAATGCTATCCGCTTTATAAAACCTTGTGAGCAATGCGGTGCTTTAAGCGAAAATGAGCTTTGCGAAATTTGTAGCGATGAAGAAAGAAATAAAAACATTTTATGTATAGTTGAAAGCCCAAAAGATATACTAACACTCGAAGAGAGTCAAAGTTACAATGGGCTATATTTTGTTTTAGATGAGTTAAATGAAGAAAAACTTGAAAAACTAAAGCAAATCATACTTAAGCTAAATATCTCTGAGCTCATTTTTGCATTGACACATAGCATTAATTCTGATGCAACTATCTTTTTTATAGAAGATAAATTTAAAGGCTTAAACCTAACTTTTAGTAAAATCGCTCAAGGAATTCCAAGTGGTGTGAATTTAGAAAATGTGGATTTAATCTCTTTAAATAAAGCTATGAATTTTAGAACAAAAATTTAGTAATTTTTATAAGAAATATCGGCTAATTCTTGCAAAGAAAAATCCGCAATCTTTTCATAAGCAAAACCTTCCTTGCTTAAAAAATCAAGTAAAGTTTTTTCCATGATTTTAGCTCCTTGTATAAGCTCATCTGAAAGCTTAAAACTCATCGCTTCAATACGCTTTGGCACACAAGCTAAGATGTGTGTTTTAGGCAAATCTCCTGCAAGTTCCATGTATTGTAAGGTTTGAAGCATTTCTATTTCATGAGCACTTCCACTCCAGCTAATTTTATTAGGCATAGCATCATAAGGAAAGAAAAATACATCTCCTATACTCGCATCTTGCGCTTCTATACAGTCTAAAACGATAAGCCTATCGTACCTAGCGATGATATAGCTAAGTTGTAAAGCTAAAGTTCCACCATCAATAAAATCTAAAGTAAATTCAGGATGAGCGAATTTGTAGTTTTTTTCAAGTTGTTTGCAAAGATGAACGCCTAAGCCTTCATCTGCAAACATGATATTGCCTATTCCAAGGACTAAAAATTTCAATGCTTTTCTTCTTTTACATATTTATATCCGCTAATAATAGCATCCATAGCACCATCTTTACCTTTTACTGCGTTAAAAATCGCCATATAAATATGTACTGGTACAAAAATCATAATCACCCACATCAAAATTCTATGATAAGTTCTTACATCAGCCAAGCCACCCATTGCAGCTTCAAGCGGTCTTAAAATATGATATAAAAGCCCACCTAAGCCCTCATGATAAGTATGAGTATAAAGAATAAGCCCTGTAAGAATGATACCTAACATCACAAGATAAAAGAAAAAATAAGTTACAAATTGCAAAGGATTATAAACCCCTTTTAAATGCGGGTGTTTTCCTAAGAAAATGTAAAATTTTACTTGTTCTATCCATAATTTGATATTAAAGATATCCCATACACTTCTGCGTTCTTTTGCACTTACCTTATCGCAGAAAAACAAATATACTTTAAAAATAATACAAGCGATTAAAACAAAACCCACAGCTTGATGTACTAAACGGTATTTTGCTTGCATAAAATTTACGGGTTCGCCGTTGCTAATAGGACTTTGAAACACATAAGAAAGATAATATCCTGTGCCAATAAGAATCACTATAGCAATAGCTCTTACCCAGTGCGTTAAACGCAAACCTATGCTAAATTCATATTCAGCTTTTCTTTGCAATTTTTCTTCTTTGTTTTGCATGAAAGCCTCCTTATAAATTGACATTCACTTTATATTCGCTTAGATTATTGCCCTTAGTATCCATTACATGCACCGCACAAGCAATACAAGGATCATAAGAGTGAATTTTTCTAATGATTTCAAGTGGTTGTTTTACATCAGCGATTTTAAGTCCTATCAAACATTGCTCATAACTTCCACCTACGCCATTTGCGTCTTTTGGACTTGCATTCCAAGTAGAAGGCACTACAGCTTGCCAGTTTTCAATGACGCCATTTTTAATTCTACACCAATGGCTTAATGTTCCGCGTGGCACATGCCCCATATAGCGTCCTTTATATTCTTTAGAATTATCAATCACATAAGGAGCACAAGTACTCTGATCTACTTTTAAATTTTCAACTAAATTATTAAACGCTTTTAAAGCATTATTTGCAACGATTTTTGCTTCAATACAACGCGCAGCTGTTCTTCCAAGTGTGCTAAATACAGCATTTAAAGGAAGTCCTGTTGCTTTTAAGAACTCATCTACCACAGGAACAACATTTGGATTACCCTTAGCATAATTTACAACGATATTTGCTAAAGGTCCTACTTGCATAGGGTTTCCTTCATAGCGTGGAGCTTTAATCCAACTGTATTTACCCTTAGTATCAAACACTTTAGAATGAACATTATTTCCATGATGATCTACACTTTCTCCATCTACAAGTCCTGTATAATTTGGATTTGTTTTACCATCATAAGGATGTAAAGGTTCATTGTCTGCATACCAAGAATGAGTTGCCTCTTCAGTAATCTTATCTTCTTCTACTTCATAAACCTTGCTTAAATCTCCATTTTTGATAATACCACTTTCAAAAAGCCATTCATCTCTTCCGATTTGGAATTCTTTAAAGGTGTAAAGATTATTTACCCCTATATCATTTAAAACACTTGCTTCATGTGCATAAGCTTTTCCTGCCATCACAAGATCAGGATAATACGCACGATTAACAAAGTCTTGTACTTCTTGGAATTTAACCATATATTCACCCATTCTTGCAGGATCAAGTAAATCCATAACGCAAGTTACACCACCAACGGTTAAGCTTTGTGGATGTGGGTTTTTAGCTCCAAAAATCGCCATACATTGAGCAATGATTCTTTGAATTCTTAAACATTCTAGATAGTGAGAAAGAACAATTAAATTTTGCTCAGGACTTAAACGATAAGTTGGATGACCATAGTACGCATTAGCAAAAGGCCCTAAATTTCCTTTATCTACAAAAGTTTTAAGTCTTTGTTGCACTTCAAGAAGTTTATCTGCACCTGTTGCATAAGGATTTGGAGTGTATTTAAAAGCTTCATCGCTTGCTTTTTTAACATCAGCACTTAAAGCACTTACCACATCAGCCCAATCAAGCCCATGAAGTTGATAAAAATGCACAATATGATCGTGTAAAAATAAAGCTGCATTCATTAAAGTTCTTGTTAAAAGCGCATTTAAAGGCGGAGTAATACCTAAAGCATTTTCAACAGCAACTATACCTGCTTTATAATGTGAAAAAGTACAAACTCCACAAATTCTTTGTGTCATAAAACCCGCATCTCTTGGATCGCGCCCTTTTACTATGGTTTCAATACCGCGCCACAAAGTAGAGCCTGCATAAGCTTCTTTTACCACATTGTTATCATCAACAACAACTTCAACTCTTAAATGCCCTTCAATTCTTGTAATAGGATCTACGATTATTTTTTGACTCATTTTTATTCCTTATCTTTTTGCATGGAAGATATAACTGCGTGTGCTGCTATAGCAACGCCTGTGAGTGTAAGCACACCTATACCGATTTTATCTGAAACACTATCTGCACCCAAACCAAAAACAGTATCAAATTTACGACTAGCCATAGGCTCTTCAAAAGGTCCCATAGTATCCCAAAAATCAGGCTCAGAACAACCTATACAACCATGCCCTGCTTGAATAGGCCAAGAAGTGTGCTGGTTAAATCTCTCTCTTGAGCAGTTATTAAAAGTATAAGGCCCTTTACAACCTACTTTATAAAGACAAAAACCTTGTTTTGCTCCTTCATCTCCAAAAGCATGTACAAACTCACCCGCATCAAAATGTCCGCGTCTTTCACAAAGATCATGAATTCTTAGACCATAAGCCCATTTTGGTCTATTATACACATCAAGTGCTGGTAACTCGCCAAATAATAAATAATGAAGCACATTACCCACTATATTTTTTTCACTTGGAGGACAGCCTGGAACATTGATCACAGTTTTGCTTGTTACTTTGCTTAAAGGCTGTGCATTACTAGGATTTGGTCTTGCGGCTTGGATTCCTCCAAAGCTAGAACAGGTTCCTATAGCAAAAATTGCCAAAGCATTTTCACTTGCCATTTTTGAGAGCTCATAGCCTGTTTTTCCATGTGCACCTATGGTTAAAAAATGCTCTGTATCACCCATAGGGATACCACCTTCAACCATTAAAATGTATTTATTTTTATGCTTTTGAATGGCACTTTCTAAATTTTCTTCAGCTTGCCAACCTGCTGCAGCCATCACTGTTTCGTGATATTCTAAAGAAATATAATCAAAAATCAAACTATCAATCGTTGGAGTATCACTTCTTAACAAACTCTCGCTACAGCCCGTACACTCAGCCATATGAAGCCACACAACAGGAAGCCTATCAGCAAGCTCAGCAGCTTTTGCCACCATAGGAGTAAAACTCGCTGGCAAAGCCAAAAATGCAGTCATAGCACCTGCCCATTTCATAAAATCCCTTCTAGAAAAACCTGACTTTTCTAATGCTTTTGTAATACTATCATTGTCTTTCAAAGAAGGAAGCTTTTCAAGAGCCGATAAACGCGACTCTATTTGATGATAATCAATCATTATATTTCCTTTATAACATGAAATTTATTCTCTATAATAATAAAATAAAGGAAGTTAAAATAAAGTTAAAAACTTACTCTCATAAGCAAATATTAGTATCACTCTTAATTAAAGCTTAATCATAAGCCTTTTTTGAGTTTGCGAATCAAAAATCTTGCAGGGTGAATAGCGTGGATGTATTTTTTTTCTAAACACAAGGGTTCATTATTTATCAATGCACACAAATACCTTGCCGCTAAAACACTTGTGCTAAAACCCCTTGATCCATGAGCAAAATTAAAATACAAATTACAAGACATTTTAGCTAGCTTTTGCTTCTTGTTTTTTGTCCATAATAAAGCTTTATATTCTTCTTTATAAAACACTTCATCATAGGCATTTCCAACTATCATAAAGCGATCACTCGAATAAGATCTAAAGCCTACCTTAGAACCTATGATTTCTAATTTTGTATTTTTATCTATAAATTCGGCTATATTTTCTATATTTTGTTTATCATCTTCTTCTTTTGATTCTAAACTTGTATCAAGCCTATCATAACTTGCTCCAATCACTTGCAAATCATCTTTTACAGGGCAAATATAAGCCTTAGAAGATAAAGGAAATGGAGTATTTAAAAAAGGTTTTAGATGTGTAACTTGACCTCTTACTTTGCTTAATTTCATCTCATCATAAAAAACAAAATCTTTTGTATCTGCACCCATAGCATAAATTAAAACCGCATAATCACTTTTAACAATATCATTTTTAAATTTTAAAGTAAAACACTCATTTTCAAATTTATAAGCTTGAAATTCATGATTAAAATATATACAAGCTTTACTTTTTTCAAAAAGATTTTTAACCAAATTTTTTGGAAAAATCACTCCACCCTCTTCTAAAAAAGCTTGATTTTTTGAAATTTTAAACAAAACATTTTCTCTTTGTGTGTCAAATCTTTCTTGCATCAAATCATTATGTGCAAACTCCACCACACCCTTAAATTTTAAATCTAAGATTTGTCTATAAAAACGGCTTGCTTCTATAAAAGAAAGCTCTGAAAACTCCCCTAAATTTACCTTAGGCTTTAAGATTAAAGAGCTTAAAATTCCACTTTCATTTCCGCTTGCACCCTTGCCTAATTCTAAATATTTTTCAAAAACATCTACTTTAAAACCTCTTAAACTAAGCTCATAAGCTAAAACAGCACTTGATATACCCGCACCAATAATAGCTACTTTTTTATTTTTTAAAGATGAAAATGTTCTTGAAAAATACGCTTCTTTGTCTTTAAACTCAAGCTCATTTTCCAAATAAGCTTTAATCATTTCTCTTTTTCTAAAACCTTTGGTTTTTTCTACTCTAAAACCATATTTTTTTAAATTTTTTTGCAAAAAACTTGCCGAAGAAAAGGTGCAAATTTGTGTATTTTTTTTAGAAAGTCTTGCCACTTCAAAGATTAAATTTTCATCAAACATTTGCAAGTTTTTATTTGGAGAAAATCCATCTAAATACCAAACATCAGCTTTAAAATCCAATTCTTTTAAAACAGCTATATCTTCAAAAACAAGATCTAAAAAACAATCTTCAAAATAAAAACGATAAATTCCTTCTTTAGCCTTGGGATAAAATTTTAAAAATTGCTCTAAAAGCTCTTTAAACTCTTCATAAAATCCTAGTTTTTGATAAATTTCTCTTAATTGTTCTTTTTCGATATAAAAAGCTTCTACGCTAATATAAAAAAGTTTTTTAGGACGCTTAGAAGGGGTAGTTTCTAAAAAGCGTTTCAAAGTAAGAAAAAAATTTAAACCTATACCAAAACCACTCTCTGCGATAATAAAATTTTCTTGATTTTTCCATTCAAAAGAATGAGTATAAACAAATTTACTTTCATTTAAGCCATCTTTGGAATTAAAATAAAAATCATCAAAATCCAAAGAAAAAGGAGTATTATCTTTAAAGATTAACTTAGCTTTTTTCATCGATTATTGTAAAAATAATTCTCAACTCCATCAGCAATACCTTTAACCAATAAATCTTGAAAAGTTTTATTAGCAATTCTTTTACCTTCAGTTGGATGTGTAATATAACCGATTTCAACTAAAATTGCAGGCATTTGCGCACCTACTAAAACCCAAAAAGGTGCTTCTCTTACACCACCATCTACAATTTTATACTTTTTACGTGTTTGAGCGAGTATATTTTTTTGCACATCAATGGCTAGTTTATTTGAAGCAACGATTTTTTCACGATTTAAGAAATTTAAAATACTTTGTTTTGAGAAATAATTAATCTCTTCAAAATCCCCTTGATTTTCTTTTTCTGCTGCCTTTTTACTTCTTTCACTTCTTGCAGGACTTAAAAAGAAAGTTTCCACACCTTCACTACTTTTGGCTTTTGTAGCATTTGGTGCTGCATTAGCATGTATAGAAATAAACAAATCCGCTCTTTTATCATTAGCATATTTAGTTCTATCACGAAGGTTGATAAATTTATCTGTATTTCTAGTGTAAAGTACTTTATACCCACGTTTTTTAAGTTCATTTCCAAGTTTTAAAGCCGCACTTAAAACTATATCTTTTTCCTTTAAACTTCCTTTTTTATCACTTAAAGCACCGCTATCTTTTCCACCATGCCCTGCATCGATAACCACAAGCTTTCCTGATTTGTAATTTGTATTTAAAGTTTTACTAGAACTTTGAGTTGCTTTTTTGTTTGCATTTTGATTTGTAGTTTGTGCATAAAAACCTAAAGTGAGATTTTTATTATCCAACTCCTTTAAGAGTTTAAATTCTTTAGGAGCACTCAAAACCACACGAACAGTTTTTGGATTGTATTGAGTAACTGTAATCACATTTTGTCCAAAAGTAAAGCTTTTTCTATTACCTTCTAACACACCCTTAAAACTTACAACATATCGGAATTTTTGATCTTTAGTATCAAATACTGCTATTTCTTTTTCATCTAAATCATCGCTTAAATTTAACACCACAGCATTAGAAATTTTATCCACATCTAAAACATATAAAGGCTCTTGATTTTCTTTTTCGTTATTGGTTTTTTTATCTTGTTTTTTTGTTTCTAAAACTTTGGCTTTAATTTCTGTTTTTTGATCTTGCTTTTTCTCTGAAATTTTACTAACTTGCTCAGTCTTTTTTTGGCTAGTAGTTTCTTTTGAAAAAATTAATTTTTCTTCTTTAAAAGATATATCAATAGGAATTTTTTCTTTAGCATAAACCACTATGCGTATGGTTTTGGGATTAAATTGTGAAATCACTAAACGATAGTCATCAAATTTAAACTCTTTTTTACCCCCTTCTAAAACCCCCTCAAAATCACTAATAAAACGATAATTTCCTTTTTCATCTAAAGCAAAACTTTTTAATTGATCCTTATCCAAATCTGCATTTAGTTCAAACTCTACACCTTGGTTTGTTTTACTTGACTTTAAAACATAAATTTTATCATCGCTTTTTGCTTTAGAAACGATACTACTCTTTGGTGCTTGCGAAGTTTTAGAATTTGTTTTTTCTGTATTTTTTATTTGTTCGTTAGATGATTTTTTTTCATTTTTTTGAACTGTTTTTATAGGTTCAAAAGTTGATTTTTCAGCGTCTTGAGGAATATTTTGAACCTTAATATCTTTAATAACAGCCTTTCTTAAAGCATTGATACTTGCTTCACTTATACCACCTTCTTTTAACTCATTAGCATATGACTTGTCATCTAAATTTAAAGTATTTGAACTGATGATCAATCTTTTTAAAATTTCAATTTTAGTTTTTTCATCTTCATTAATAACACTTTGTATATAAAGGCTTTTGAGCTGATGATGAAATTTTACTTGTACTTCACTTTTAGAACCGATAAAATTTTTATCGAAATTTGCAAGTTCATTTTCATAAGCTCCAAAAAGAGTTGTGAAAACAAATACTAAAAATACAAAAATTTTAGCCATTATTCACCATTAACCAATTTTTCCATAAGTTCTTTAACACTGATAAGCTTATCTAAACGATATCCATTTGCACCTGTAAAGAAAAGTCCTGTTTCTTTTTTACCTGACCACGCATCAAAAAGCCTATCTGCTATACAATACCCTACTTTAGTCGCCTCTTTTCCGCGTCCACAAGGTGCTACACAATTGCTTATACAATTGATCTTTGGACCCATTCTTTTATCTACCAAATTTAAAAGATTGGTTCTAACCCCACGTGCAGGATAGCCCACAGGAGATTTAATAAGCTCTATATCTTCTTCTTTAGAAGCTAGCAAAACGCTTTTAAACTCTTCACTCGCATCACATTCAAAAGTTCCTATGAAACGCGTTCCCATTTGAACGCCACTAGCCCCTAAAGAAATAGCGTTTTCTATATCTTTTTTATCCCAAATTCCACCCGCAGCAATCACAGGAAAAGATCCCCAATTTTTAGCCTCTTCTACCACAGGAGCGATTAATTTTTCTAACTGATAATTTGGATCTAAGCACTGTTCATAAGTAAAACCTTGATGACCTCCACTTTTTGGCCCTTCTAAAACCACTGCATCAGGCAAGCGATTGTAACGGCTTTGCCATCTTTTGCAAATAATTTTTAAAGCCTTTGCAGATGAAATGATAGGCACTAAAGCCACATCAGGAAAATCTGCAGTAAATTCAGGTAAATTTGTGGGAAGTCCAGCGCCTGAAACAATCACATTAAAACCAACTTCACAAGCATCGCGTGCTATTCTTGCATAATCATTACTTGCACATAAGATATTACACCCCAAAGGTGCATCGCCACAAACTTTTCTTGCATTATTAATCAAAGCTTGCAAACCCTTGCGTGAGTAAAAATTTTCACTTCCATAAGGCTTAGCATTTAATTCTTTACTTGCATACTTTCTTTCTTCATAATATCCTGTTCCAACAGAAGAAATGATCCCAAGTCCACCATTTAAAGAAACCGCAGAAGCTAATCTATCCCAGCTTATGCCTAGTCCCATTCCCCCTTGAAAAATGGGATATTTTATAGTATGTTTTCCTATTTGTAAGGGTTGTAAATTCATTCTTTTACCTTTAATTTTGCAAATTTTCTTTTACCTATTTGTAAGATGTATTCTCCTTGTTCTAAATGCATTTGCTCGTCGCTAACTTTTTGAGAATTTACACTTACTGCATTAGCACTGATGCTTCTTCTTGCCGCAGAAGTAGAACTTTCCAAACCACATTCAACCAAAGCCTTAGCAAGCCAAATTTTTCCTTGTATTTCAAACTCAGCCATATCACTTGGTAAAGCATTTTGAGAATGAATCCTATCAAATTCAGACTTAGCATTATTAGCCTCTTCTTTGGAGTGAAAACGCTCCGTAATCTCTAAAGCTAAATTTTCTTTAGCTTTTTTAGGATGTAAATTGCCTTGTTCTATATCTTTTTTTATTTGCGCGATTTCTTCTAGACTTTTTTGACTTAAAAGTTCATAATATCTAAACATCAATTCATCACTAATACTTAAAATTTTAGCATACATATCATTAGCTTTTTCTGTAACACCAATGTAATTATTTAAACTCTTACTCATTTTGTTTACACCATCTAAACCTTCGAGTAAAGGCATCATAATCACAGCTTGTTCTTTTCCTATGTTATAAACCCTTTGAAGCTGTCTTCCCATTAAAAGATTAAATTTTTGATCCGTTCCGCCCATTTCAATATCGCTTTTTAAAGCCACGCTATCATATCCTTGAAGTAAAGGATATAAAAACTCACAAATCGAAATAGGGCTTTGCTCTTTAAATCTCTTGGTAAAATCGTCACGCTCAAGCATTCTAGCTACACTAAAAGTTGAAGTAAGCTCTACTATACCCGCAGCTCCAAGTTCATTAAGCCAAGTAGAATTAAACTTAATCTGTGTTTTTTCTTTATCCAAAACCTTAAAAACCTGCGTTTCATAAGTTTTAGCATTGATTAAAACTTGCTCTTTATCCAGCTTTTTACGCGTTGCACTTTTTCCACTTGGATCGCCAATTTGTCCTGTAAAATCTCCAATCAAAAATTGCACAATAGCTCCATGTTTTTGCAAAAAAGCCATTTTTGTTAAAACCACACTATGGCCTAAATGTAAATCAGGTGCTGTAGGATCAAATCCTGCCTTTATAAAGAAATTTTCACCCTTTTCATAATAATTTTTAATTAAATTTTCTATTCTTTCTTCATCAATAAGCTCTGCACAGCCACGCTTAACTTCTGCTAATATTTTTTTTATATCCATAATAAACCTTTTTAACCTTCTTTATAAGCATCATTTAAAGATGTAAAATCTAAAATTTTACAACGAGATTTTAACCTATCCTTGACACTATCTGGATTGATATTATCAGGAATTTCCATTGTAATCTCAAAATAATCTACCGCCGAATTTAAATCACTTGATAAATTAATTGTTAATAAATTTATCTGCATTTTAGCTAAAAATGCCAAAAATTCCGCTAAAACACCTTTTTTATTTTCCAAAGAAAAAATCAATTTATAAGATTTAGGGATGTTAGAATCCCATTTTATAAATACCATATCTTGATTATTATCTATCATTTTATCAGCTCTATCGCAAAGCTTATGATGGACGATAGCGTTACCACCTTTAACAAAAGCTAAAACAGCATCACCTCTTTTTGGATGGCAGCAAAAATCAAAATCCACATTAGCGATTTTATGGTTACAATATAGAGTAAAATTTCCTATTTTTTGTTCTTTAATCTCATATTTATCAAACCAATATGACTTCTTGGCGTATTTTTTAAGACCATTAACTATATCTTTCAAATAAGCACTATCTGTTGCTACTTGTCTAATACGTCTGGCTAAATTTTCTTTTTCTATCCAAGTTTCAATTCTGTTTTTATCAACTCCAAAAATAAAACTTAACATATTAATAGAACTTGCTAGATTAATCTCTCTGATTTTTTGCTTACAAAATTCCCTTATACTTGCTTTTGCTTTTCCTGTTTTAACACTATCTATCCAAGAACAGCGATAAAATTTATCATTGCTAGTAACCACTCGCACAATATCGCCATTTTTAAGTTCGGTTAACAAAGGTACTTTAATACGATTTACATAAGCACTTTTTGCATGAAGCCCTACTTTAGTATGCACTTCATAGGCAAAATCAAGAACCGTTGCACCACGAGGCAAAGTGAAAATTTCTCCCTTAGGAGAATAGACTGCGACATCTTCAACATAAAGACTATCTTTAGCATATTCATAAAGTTCAATAGCATTATAATCTTCTGCATTTTCAAGATTGTTTATACTTTGCATTGAAATATCTGTAAGCCAATCGAGACGAGGCGCAACCACACTGCCATCTTCTTTATATTTCCAATGTGCTGCTATACCAAATTCCGCAATTTTATGCATATCAAAAGTTCGAATTTGTGCTTCTATAATACTTTTAGCATCAAAAAGTGTGGTGTGTATAGTTTGATAACCATTTTGTTTAGGCAAGGCTATATAATCCTTAAAACGCGAAACCAAGGGATTAAAATGTGTATGTAAAATTCCCAAAGCTAAATAACAATCACTTACTTTTTCAACCAAAATTCTTACCCCAAGCAAATCAAGAACTTCTTCAATACCAATGCCTTTTCTTTGCATTTTAAGATAAATAGAATAGCTATGTTTAATGCGTTTTTGAATTTCAAAACTACCTTGTCTAAAGCCATTGCTTAAAAATAAAAGTTCGATTTTGGAAATAAACTCATTTAGACCTAATTGCATTTCTTGATTATTGGAATTGATATAATTGTCAATAAGCTTATACTCATCTGGCATAAGATATTTAAAACTAAGATCTTCTAAATAATTTTTTATGCTTGAAATACCAAGTCTATGAGCTATTGGGGCATATACAACTAAAGTTTCTTCGCTGATTCTTTTTTGCTTATCTTCTCTTAGAATATCAAGAGTAAGCATATTATGCAGCCTATCGCATAACTTCACAATCAAAACCCCAACATCTTCAATACTTGCTAAAAGCATATTTCTGAAAGTCAAGGCTGATTTAGTTAAACTTTTTTTAGATTTTGATGAAATGAGATTATCTTCTCTAATTTCTATAATTTTAGTAAGTCCTAAAACAAGTTTTAAAACCTCAGAACCAAACTGCTCTCTAAGTTCTTCTTCAGTGCAGTTTGTATCTTCAATCACATCATGCAATAAAGCAGCTAAAATATTGCTTTTATTTTCACTTAAAAATCCAACCAGTGTTGCTACTAAAATAGGATGTACCGCATAAGGCTCTCCACTTTTTCTAAACTGCCCTTCATGGCAAAATATACAGTAATCTACCGCTTTTTCAAGAATGGCATCATGGCCACAAATTTCGAAAAGCAAAGCCTTAGCAGCTTCTAAATCTTTACAATTTTTTACATTATCGATTAATTGTTCAAGCAATAATTCTTCATCGATTGGTTTCAACTAAACCCTCTAAAGTGATTTTATTTTCTGCAATTTCATATAAAGCTATATCTGCAAGTTTATTTTTATTTTTATCAAAGTCTACCAAAGGGGTTGCTCCATTCGCCAATTGTTCCGCTCTTTTTGCTACCACTAAAGAAAGGCGATATCTATCATTACCCATTTTTTCCAAAGCTTTTGCCGCTACTTCTTCTATTCTTTTATCCATAATTTTCTCCTTAATTATTTTTAACGATTGAACAAAGGCTAGTATCACCTTGTATGATTTTAAGTAAATTACCCTCTTCAAACATATTACAAACCACAATAGGAAGTTTGTTATCTTTAGCTAAAGCTATAGCTGTATCATCCATCACTTTAATATTATCTTGCATAGCCTCATCATAACTTAAAGTATTTAAAAATACTGCATCATCAAATTGTTTTGGATCTTTATCATAAACTCCATTAACTTTTGTAGCTTTTATTACCATATCTGCATCAATTTCCACAGCTCTTAAAATAGCTGTTGTATCCGTAGTAAAATAAGGGTTTCCAGTACCTGCAGCAAAAACCACAACACGACCCTTTTCTAAGTGTCTTTGTGCTCTTCTCATAATATAAGTTTCACAAAATGCTTCCATCTGAATGGCACTTTGAACCCTAACTTCAAGTCCAGAGCTTTCCAAAGCTTCTTGTATAGCAATAGCATTGATAACCGTAGCAAGCATTCCCATATGATCTCCACTTGTCCTTTTAATCAATCCGCCCTTAGCAGCACTTACTCCGCGAATAATATTACCACCGCCTATAACTATACCTACTTCTATTTGATTTTTTATAAGTTCTTTAATCTCTGAAGCTATGAATTTTAAAATAGAATTTTCTATACCAAAGCCATTTTCACCTGCTAAAGCCTCTCCTGAAAATTTTACTAAAACTCTTTTTCTCTCTTGCATTATTTCTCCTTATTTAACTTGAAATTATATTTTAAATTCCATTAAATTTAGCTAATTTAAGCTAATGAGTTCCAAAGGATTGATATGAAAATTTTTTTGAGTTACTTCAAAAGTAAGATCATTTTTTATTCTACCCACTACGGCACCTTTTTTAATATTCTTACCAACTTTAATATTAGGAGCAATCTTATCTAAATGTGCGTATATTGTATGTATGCCATTATCATGTTCAACAATAACAACTCGAGCTAACATACTAGTATCTTTGGCAAAGACTATTTTTCCATCTAGCACATTTTTAACAACTGCATCGCTTTTATTGCTTCTTAAAACTACATTCTCGTTAAAAATTTTAAGATTGTAAACAGGATCAACATAATTTCCAAATTTTTGCTTCACAGTAAAAGAATCCAATGGAGCTATGGTTTTTTTTCCTGTGTAACGCTTGACTGAACTTCCTTGATAGCTTGAACCTAATTGTCTTATTTTTTGATTATTTTTTACTATTTTAGTATCATTTTTGTTTGAATTTGCATCTTCTTTATCATTAATAATTTTTAATTGATTTAATGTTTTTCTAAGCTCTTCTTGCTGAGCTTGCAAATCATCGAGTTTTTTTGCATATATAGCTCGATCTGTTTTTTGTTTATTAATTTCGCTAATTTGTTTTTGTTTTAAACTTTGAAGCTTGGCTAATTGAGCGTTGTAATCCTTAAGACTTTCATTAATTTTATTAATCTGAGCTTGTTTATCATCAATAAGCCTGCTTACTCCCTCATAATCTTTAGAAATTTTAAAAATTTCTTCATTTAAAACTTTGTTTAAACTTCCTAAAATTTCAAAAGCCATAAAACTTTCTTCACTTTCAATATAGCCTTGAGGGATAGGTAAATCATAAGCAAAATCTTTGGCCATTAAAGATATAAGCTTACCTTCCATATTTGATTTACTTTTAAGCAAATCTTCATTTTGGCTTGTAAGGGTGTTTAACTCTTGATTTTGAGCCTTAGCACTTGCTTCAAGCTTAGAAGTTTGTGAATTTAAGCTTTCAATTTGCAAACTTAGATCTTTCAAACTTTTTTCACCATTTAAAATGTCGCTAGCCAAATCTTCAAGTTTTTTATTTAACTGTTCTTGTATGCGTTTATTTTCTTCTAAACTTTTTGTTTTTTCATTTATAGCGTTTGCTAAACTTATATCAACAAACAAAAAAAAACAAAAAAAGATAAGAATATTTTTTCTCATCTTTTAACCTTAAACATAACCGTATTTACACACAACAAGCAAATAAACAAAGTAGCTAAAAAAATTAAAGTCAAATGTAAAATAAAATTAATAGGTGGAAAAATAATATCTACAGCCTTTAAACTTTCTTGGATAATAGAAAGATCAAAAATTTGGGTAAAAAAGGCAAGTAAAATAACAAAAGCAATAAAACAATCAACCACAACCACCTTATAAAGCATAAAAGATCTAAACCAAAACGGAGCTCCAAATAAACACATAATTTCAATACGATCGGTATGTTCATAAAGCCAAATTCTCATCTGTTTTAAAAACAAAACAAAGGCAAGTAAAATAATGATAAACAAAAATAACCAAAAAACAAATTTCATCAAAATAAGCAAAGAGTATATCTTATCATGGGTTTTGGAAAAAGTTTCAACCTTACTAACACCTACAATATTTAAAAGTTGATTTTTAATCGAATTTAGTTCATTTTGATCGGGTAAAGAATTTAATTTTAAAGTATAAAATTTTGGCAGAGAATCTTTTAAAACTTTCAAATTCTTTTCAGAAACATCATTTTTCAAACGATCGATTAAATCCTTAGGATCTAAAGATTCAAGTCCAGCAAAAAATGGTACTTTTGTTTTTACTACATTCTGATCAAGTTCAGTTTTGCTGACAACTATAATATTATAATCTTTATTAACAAGTTCTTCATAATGCTTTAAAGTTGCATTTGTAATCAAAATAAATTCAAAAGCAAACATCATAAAAAGTAAAGGTAAAATTAAAGATAAATGTGTTTTAAAAAATTTCATTCATTTTTCCATTTTCTATATTAAAACGACGATAATCCACTCTTAAATTACTAGGAATTCTATGTGTTACCACTATAACACAAGTTCCTAAAAGCTCTCTAGCAGATTTTAAAAGAGTCCATATAATATCAGAAGAATACTCGTCCAAATTTCCCGTTGGCTCATCGCAAAGCAAAAGCTTTGGATTATGAGCTAAAGCCCTAGCCATAGCGACGCGTTGTTGCTCACCACCGCTAAGTTGATTAGGCAATTTATCTGCTTTAAAAGTTAAATTTACATGCTTTAAAAGCTTAGCAGCTTGATCATGGCATACTTTTTTGCTATAACCTTTAATCATTAAAGGCAACATAACATTTTTTTCAACACTATATTCTTGTACAAGTTTATAATCTTGAAAAATAATCCCTATTCTTTGACGCAATTTTAAAAGTTCTAAATTTCCAATTTTATTCATCAAAGATCCACATACTTCAAGCTTACCAGAAATAGGTTCTAAATCTCCATAAAAAGACTTTAAAAGCGTACTCTTACCACTCCCACTTTTACCCGTAATAAAAACAAAATCATCATCCTTAAAAGCAAAACTCGCTTCTTTAATAACTAATTCATCATAACCTAAAGTAAGTTTATTTGCTTGGATTAAATTAGGCATCCTTTTTCCTTAATTTCCCTTTTTAAATTTTTAAATTATGCTTTATTTTTGCTTAATTTTCAAGAAAAATTATATTTTAAACTGAACTTTTAAAATTTCTTTTAATTCATTTATCGCTTTAATATTTTCTTGAATTTTAAATGGTTCTTTAAAAACAAAATCAATCGTTTTATCAAGATGTAAATAACAATGTTCAGGCTTATTAAAAGCTCCAAAAGCAACCTTTAAAAGCAAATTCTCATCTTGTTTATAGATGCTTTCAAAATGCAAGAAAAAATCATCTTTTTTTATAGTAATATTTTTAAAATTCTGCTCTATTTTTTTCAAATCCTCTTTAGAAAATTCAACCGATGAGAGATTAAATTCATTTAACTCATAGTTTTTACACTCTTGGTTAAAATTCCACACCCAAAGATCATATATATTTTTTTCTTGCTTTTTCCATCTATCTTCATATTTGCTTGAAATTTCTAAATTTTCATTTTTTCTAAGACTAAATTTTGGAGCAGGAAAAGTCAAAAATTGTTCTAGAGTAAAATTAAAATACTCAAAACTATCTGTTCTAAGCTCAAAACGACCATTTTGGGTTAAAACCCTAGCACATTCTTTGCAAAAATCTTTCCCAATAACTCGCCTATGAGGCTTTTTATCCCAAGGAACAGGAAAATGTAGAAAAATCTTTTCAACTGATTTTGATTTTAATACACTCAATAACAATCTCGCATCACTTTGGATTAGCAAAATATTATTTACATTTTGCACTTTAGCAAGTTTAGCTACTTGAGTTAAAGCTGGGTTGTAAATTTCCACCCCTAAAATTAAAACATTTGGATTTTCTTTTGCTTGATAAAGCAAATGTCTTCCTGATCCAAAGCCTATTTCTATATAAATTTTACCTTGAAGCTTAGACAAAAGCTCATCAAAATTATCAACGATAAATGGTGTTTTTTCAATTAAAGCATTGTTTTTAAGTCCAAAAGCTTCATTGATAATATCCTCACAAAAACCTTCTTTAAAGATTTTTAAAGCCTTTTGCAAATAACCTATTTTAGAAGGTTTTGTATGTTTATCGCCTTTAATCACAAAACCATTTTGTGCTTTTTTAATCTGCAGAAAGAAACTCTCTTCTTGAACCTTTGTATAAATAAGACTAACATTATCATTCTTAGCAAGCCAAAGAAATTCAACATCATCCTTGCTATAAGGTAGATTTATTTCTTTGATCTTTTTGCTTTTAAAATTTGGCACTACTGAGCTGCCTTAACTTTGCTTGAAGGTTCTGAACGAAGCCCAGCCGAATCAATAGCAATAACTTCATAACTATATTCCACCCCTGGTAAAGCTTTTACATCTTTTAATCGCTTTTCTTTAATGCCTTTAAAAACAGCATTTTGCTCCCCGCCATAGCGTCTTACTTCATACTCAACAGCTCTAGTATCATTATCGCTCCATTCTAAATTTATCCCTTCGCTTGTGCTTTGAGCCAAAATAATACTAGGAGCCAAAGGGTTACCTAAAGTTTTACCTTCTACACCATCTTTTGGCATAGGACTTTCAAGACCATCTTTATCCACCATTGTTACTTTATAATACTTGCTTTTACCTGCTCCTTCTACTATATCCTCATAAGAATTTTTATCAGTCTTTGCCAAAACACTAAAAGGAAGGAAGCTTGAGCTTGTAGAATAAACTTTATAATAAGAAAAATCTTCATATGTAGGAGCATCCCAAGTTAAAATGATTTTATTAGAACCATCTGTGCTAGCACTTAAATGCTCAACTTGAGGAGGCAAAGCCTTGCTTGTAGAACTTACAACTTGACTTGGTTCACTCTTTATCCCATTAAAACTCACAGCAATGATTCTATAGCTTGAATTTTCATTAGGTTTTAAATCACTATCGATGTATTCAGCGTTTAAACGATTTTTTACTTCTGCAATTTTTTTAAATTCTTTATCATCACCTTTAGTTCTTTCAATAATATAAGAATCAACTCTAAAATCAGGATGCGGACGCCAAATAAGTTTAATACGATTAGGCAAATTAGTCACAGCTTGAACAAAAGGAACAGCTTCAAGTCTTGGAGCTGTGCTCACTTCTATAACCTTGCCATCTTCTGAAATTTGTCCTTGCTCATTAAAGCTTTTCATCATATAACGATACTTAGTACCAGGCTCTAATTTAGTATCTACATAATGAGTTTGAAACTTATCTTTAATAGTGCCTACAAGTTTAAAATCAGGATTTTCATCACTAGAACGATATAAATAAAATCCTTTAATATTTTCATTATATAAAGGCTCCCATTCAAAAGCAATATTACTCATATCGCTAAGACTTTTTAAACTTTCAACCTTTGGCAAGCTTTCATTTACAGCAGGCTCTTTACTTGAAGCTAGCGAATTCATTTGCGAAACACTACAAGCGCTAAGCAAAAGAGTTAAAAAACTCAAGTAAAAACCCAAGCGAAATCTTTTCATCATTCTCTCCTAAATTAATTTGTTTAAACATAATATTTTTAAAATCTTCCATCAAAGGTGCTTTAACAAAAATTTGCTCTTTGGTTTTTGGATGGATAAAATACAAAAAATAAGCATGCAACATTATCCTACAATCATACTTACCCTTATAACCATACAAACTATCACCTAAAATATGGCGATTTAAACTAGCCAAATGCGCTCTAATTTGATGAGTTCTTCCTGTAAAAAGCTTAGCAGCCATCAAAGTTAAATTTTCAGTTTTTACTATATTTATAAAAGCTGATTTTGCGTTTTTACTGAATTTATTTTCCTTATCTATGGCTATTTTTTTAATAGCATTAGAAGGCGAACGCATTAAAAATTTTTCTACTATAATTTTATCTTCTTTTAGTGGCAAATCAATTAACGCAAGGTAAATTCTTCCCATGCTTTTATCTGCAAGCTGTTCGCTTAATTTTTGATGGGTGAAATTATTTTTCGCTATCAGTATAGCTCCGCTTGTATCTTTATCTAATCTATGGACAAGACCAGCTCTTATCTCTCCTCCTAAATTTGATAAAGTATATTTTTTTTCTATTAACCAATCCACCAAAGTGGCATTTTTAACGCTACTTGCTCCATGAACGACTAAATTTGAAGGTTTATTTAAAACAAGCAAGTCTTCATCTTCGTATAACACATCAATATCAAAATCCACTTCAAACTGAGGTTTTATCTCATTGCAAAGCTTTAAACTTGCAATAGAAATAATATCACCATTTTTAAGCTTAAATGAATTTTTATCTTGAATTTTATCATTAACCTGTACACAATCTTTTTCTATAAGTAAAGCAACTTGATTGCGACTTTGGTTTAATTTTTTAGCCAAAAATACATCAAGCCTTGAATTTTCATCTACTAAAAAAGTTTGCATTTTTTCCTTAGAAGTTTTGATAAATTTAAAATTTTAGTTTATAATTATAGCTTTATATTACCAACTGAAGGCAAATTTTGTTTAGATTAGATAGAAGAATTTTAACTCATTTTGACTATATGCAACCCATTTTATTTTTACCCATAATTCTTATTTCATTTTTCTTAATCTTTGAAGCTAATCCTTTTTTAGCAGAAAAACAGTTTGTTTATGCCTGTGTGGGATTGTTTGCTTTTATGGTTTTTTTCTTCTTTCCCATAAGGAAATTTATTTGGATTATTCCTGTTGCTTATTGGATTAATATTTTTTTATTGCTAAGCGTAGATATTTTTGGGGTTGAAAAATTAGGTGCTAAAAGATGGCTTGAAATTCCTTTTACTCACTTTACTATACAACCTTCTGAAATTTTTAAACCTAGTTTTATTTTAATGCTTGCCTATCTTATTTATCAAAATCCTCCTCCAAAAAATGGATACAAGCTTAAACAATTCATCAAACTTAGCTTTTACATCATCTTGCCTTTTTTGCTAATTGCAAAAGAACCTGATTTAGGAAGTGCTATGGTTTTACTACTTGTTGGTTTTGGAGTGCTTTTTATCATGGGAATTCATTATAAAATTTGGTTAAGTATTGTTATAGCTATAAGTGTTAGCTCTCCTATTATTTATACACATCTTTTAAAACCCTACCAAAAGCAAAGAATTCATGATTTTATTTCAGAAAAACCAAGTTATCAAGTAGCCCAATCAATGATAGCTATTGGAAATGGTGGTTTAACCGGAAAATCTCAAGATGAAGCTACGCAAACTCATTTTAAATTTTTACCTATTTCAACTAGTGATTTTATTTTCGCTTACATGATAGAAAGATTTGGATTTATTGGGGGATTGACATTAATTATATTTTATATTTTACTTATTTTTCATCTACTTAGTTTAAATTATAAACTTAAAGATGATTATTTTGCTAGAGTTGCTATTAATTGTGTTGCATTATTTATTTTTATTTATGCGGCAGTAAATATTTCAATGACTATAGGTTTTGCACCAGTAGTTGGGATCCCTTTGCCTTTTTTTAGTTATGGTGGAAGTTCTTTTACTATTTTTATGATTTTTTTTGGAATTTTACAGCATTTAATCACTTTTAGATATTTTTGGACGGATATAAAGGCTAAATAAAATATTTTTAAGCATTAATAAGATATAATTTTATCTTTTAATTCAACTTAGGCGGATTTATAGCTCAGTTGGTTAGAGCAACCGGCTCATAACCGGTTGGTCGCAGGTTCGAGTCCTGCTAAATCCACCATTCTACATATAAGCTATAGACTCTTTCTTTAAAAAATAATTTTTAGTTCTTTAAATATTTCAATCTTATATAAAAAAGTATGTGATGTGATTTTCTGAAAGATAAAGTGGTGGTTAGAGGCAGAATCGAACTGCCGACACGCAGATTTTCAGTCTGCTGCTCTACCGACTGAGCTATCCAACCACAATGATTTTGATAAATTAAAAATGTAATTGTATCTTTTTTTCTTTAATTTAAGTTTAAATACAAAAATAAAATTTTATTTCCCTTAAAGTTTTAATAAGATAGAATACCCGCTTTAGATCATTATCAAATGGAAATTTTTTGAAACAATTTGGACTAGATAGACGAACTTTTAAAATTTTACTAGCTGGTTATATTATTATTGCATTGTTTGGGGCTTTATTACTACATTCAAGCTGGGCACATACAACTCCTATTGATTTTTTGGATGCCTTTTTTACAAGCACATCTGCTGTTAGTATGACAGGATTAGTAGTTAAGAACACTGCGGTTGATTTTACCTTAGCAGGGCAAATTATTATCTTAGCTTTGGTGCAAATTGGAGGCTTGGGATATATGGGTATAGGTTTATTCGTTTATATACTCATACGCAAAAAAGTTGGTTTTAGTGCAAGAAATTTACTAAAAGAGTCTTTATTTTATCCATCAATGGATGGTTTATTTAAATTTTTTAAAAAGGTTTTGCTGTTCATTTTTACTATAGAATTGATAGGTGCTATACTTCTTACCATGCGTTTTGCCCTTGAAATGAATTTTAAAAAAGCTTTATGGTTTGGAATTTTTCATTCTATTAGCGCTTTTAATAATTCTGGATTTACTATATTTGAACATGGGCTTATAGCTTATAAACATGATATAGCAATTAATCTTATTATCACTTCTTTGATTATTATTGGAGGGCTTGGATATTTTGTTTTGGTTGAATTATACTTTTTTCAAAGAAAAAAATTGCAAAATTTAAGCCTACATACAAAAATGGTTGTTGTTGCAAGTATTTTTCTTATTTTCTCTTCAACGCTTATTATTTTTGCTTTTGAATACTCAAATCCTCAAACTATAGGACATTTTTCATTTTTCGATAAAATTTTAAGCTCATATTTTATCGCTATTAATTACCGCACAGCAGGATTTAACACCTTAGATATGGGACATTTGCATGATGCAAGCTTATTTTTTGGATCATTGTTTATGGTTATTGGTGGTGCACCAGGTGGAACAGCTGGGGGTATGAAAGTAACAACTGTAATGGTTTTATTGCTCTATGCTTATTGGAGTATCCGCGATGGAAGAGTTAGAATTTTTGGACATGAAATTCCAAGAGAAACTATATCTAAAGCTTTTATTATAGCTGTAGGTTCAGCTGTTTATATAGTAATAGCTGTTATTTTGCTTTCCTTGCTAGAGTCAAAATTTGATTTTATAGCCTTGCTTTTTGAAACTTCTTCAGCTTTTGCAACTGTAGGAATTTCAGTAGGAAATGGTGGAACTTTATCTTTATGCGCTTTGTTTAGTGATCCTAGCAAGGTGATTATCATCATTATGATGCTAAGTGGTAGGATAGGTGTTTTTGCTTTTTTACTCTCGGTATTCAAACAAGACAAAGCTATTCATTTAAAATTCCCTGAAGGAAAGGTTAATTTATAAAGGTAAAATCGTGAAAAATCTTAATTATGGAATCATAGGACTTGGAAAATTTGGCTCAGTTGTAGCAGATGAACTCATTGCTGGAGGTCATACTGTTATCGTTGCGGATAAAGATGAGGAAGCTTTAAAAAGTATACAAAATCCTCCAAGCTATGCTTATATTTTAGATTCTACAAATATTTCAGCCCTAAAAGAAGCAGGCTTTCATGATGTTGAAGTTGTTATTGTTAGCATAGGAGAAAATGTTGAAAAATCAATCCTTACTCTTATGGCGCTTAAAGATATAGGTGTTAAAAATATCATTGCTAAAGCAACCTCTAATATCCATGGTCAAATTCTTTCTAAGTTAGGTGCAACAAAGGTTATTTATCCTGAAAAAGAAAGTGCTAAAAGACTAGTAAAAGAATTTTTAACTAAAGATGCTGATTATGAAGTTTTTGATCTTTCAGCAAATACTATACGAGCTATTAAGATCAATATAGATGAAAAATTAGCAGGAAATTCTTTAAAACATGTAGCACAAAATATGAAAGTGATTTCTTATAAAAAATTAAATAGCGACTGGGAAATACTACCTGATTTAGAAACCACGACAGTTTATAGTGGAGATGTTGTAATACTCCTTGGAACAGTTAAAGAGCTTAGAGAATTTGAACACTAAGCAAGATTTAAAGCCTTACAAGCCTTTACAAAACGCTTTAAGGCTGTTTTTTCTTTGGTAGAAATTTTATGATATATAACTTCATCTAAATAATATCTAACATCTTTTATATCTAAATCCCTTGTTTTGGCATAATTTTGCAGTATATAATAAGGAATTTTAATCTTTGTTTCTGGAAATTTTTTCAAAATTTGTTTATATAAAGCTTTTTTTTGCACACAAGAAAATCTAGCAAAAACAAAAGGCAATCCTGTTTTTTCGTGCCATTTTGCACATAAATCGATATATCTAGAAGGATCTTTTAGATAAAGCTTTAAAGCCTTATCACCTATAATTACTTTTCCATCTTGTTTTAATACTTTAGCTAAAGCATTTGAAGTTGCTGAACTTGGATCTTTGGCATTTGATGTATTTTTTTCTACTAAAACACTTAAAACTCTTTTATTAGCACAAATACCCAAATCTAAATTTTTATATTTTTTTCTAGCACTTTCTATGCTTGAAATGATAGCTGCATCAATTCTTCTATAAAATAAATCTTTATTTAGCTTACTTGGAACTCCTTTTTTATACTCCATACTTGCTTTATAACCATTAGGTAGGGGATATTTCTTAAGATATATATGTAAAGGTAAAAGATTAATATAATCAATTTTTCCAAAAATCATCTCTCTTAAAGAGTGTTAAACACTCTATCTCCTGCATCTCCAAGCCCTGGGATAATATAACCTTTTTCATTTAAACCTTCATCAATACAAGCCACAAAAACTTCTACATCATCATGCATTTGGCTAAATTTTTTCAAACCTTGTGGAGCAGCAAGTATGGATATAAATTTTATTTTTTTAACTCCTTGGCTTTTTAAAAAATTACAAGCCTCTATAGCAGTCCCACCTGTAGCAAACATAGGATCTATAACAATAGCAGTGCGTTTTTTTGCATCTTTGGGAAGTTTTTGAAAATAAAAATCCGCCTTTAAAGTTTCTTCATTTCTCACAAATCCCAAAAATCCAACACTTGCATCAGGAATCATCTTAAAAACGCTTTCAAGCATTCCTAATGCAGCTCTTAAAATAGGACAAATCATAATCTTTTCATCAAGTTTTTTTACTGTAGTTTTTTGTATAGGTGTTGAAATTTCAATTTCTTTTAAAGAAAAATCTTTGCTCGCTTCAAAAAGCAAAAAAGATGAAATTTCATCGATTAACATACGAAATTGAAAGGGCTTTGTCTCTTTAGCCCTTAAAATTCCTAATTTATGTTCGATCAATGGATGATTGATACAATGAATATTTTTCATTTTAAGCTTTCAAAATAAGCTTTCTCATCAAAATTTTTCACCTTAGCCACACCATCTTTTACCGCAGCTGCTGCTACAGCTGTACTTACTGCAGCTTTTACTCTTTCATCAAAAGGTTTTGGTATAACATAATCTCTTCCAAATTCTAAAGTGCTTAAATTATAAGCTTTTTTAACTGCATCACTTACAGGAAGTTTTGCAAGATCTGCTAATGCTTTAGCAGCAGCTACTTTCATATTTTCAGTGATTTTACTTGCACGCACATCTAAAGCCCCACGGAAAATAAAAGGAAAACCTAAAACATTATTGATTTGATTAGCATAATCACTTCTTCCTGTTCCTACAATCGCATCTTTTCTAAGTCTAACTACATCTTCAGGCATCACTTCAGGAATAGGATTTGCCAAAGCAAAAATCACAGGATCTTTTGCCATGCTTAAAACCATTTCATCATCAAGAATTTTTGGCGCACTAAGCCCTAGGAAAACATCAGCCCCTTTTAAAACTTCTTTTAAAGTCTTTTCCTTAGAATCAACAGCAAATTCAAGTTTTTGAGGAGTTAAATCATTTCTATCTTTAGAAATCACTCCTTTACTATCTACTAAAATAATATTTTCAACCCCTAAATTTCTATACATCTTAGCACTTGCTATACCTGCGGCACCTGCGCCACTTACAACCACCTTAATGTCTTTAAATTTTTTACCGCTTATCTCCATAGCATTCATAAGCCCTGCAGTTGAAATAATAGCCGTTCCATGCTGATCATCATGCATTACAGGAATTCCTAAATCTTGCAAAGCCGCTTCGATTTCAAAACATTTTGGCGCAGCTATATCTTCTAAATTTATCCCGCCCACAGTCGGAGCCAAAGCCTTGCAAAAATTTACAATCTCTTCCACACTATGAACATCAATTTCTATATCATAAGCATTGACATTTGCAAATTTTTTAAACAAACAAGCCTTACCTTCCATAACAGGTTTTGAAGCCTGCGCTCCTATGTTTCCAAGTCCTAAAACAGCAGAACCATCACTAACTATAGCTACTAAATTAGCCTTATTTGTATAAGTATAAGCAAGCTCATTATCTTTAGCGATTTCAAGGCAAGGTTCTGCAACTCCTGGGCTATACGCCAAAGATAGATCATGGCTTGTAGCCATTGGCTTACTTGGTACAATATCAATTTTCCCACCTAAATGGTATTTTAAAGCTTCTTCTTTTAAATTCATTTTATTTTCCTCTAACTTTTAAAAAATTTTCTATTCTTTTTTTGCACTCATCAACCTCTAAAAATTCTAATACTTCAAAAATACTAGGACTTACCGCACTCCCTGTTAAAGCTATGCGTATAGGCTGAGCCAAATCTTTTAACTTTGCTTCTTTTTTTTCTAAAAAATCATTTGTAAAATCTTCAAAATCTTTACCTGTTTTTTGATCTTTAAGTGTATTAGCAAATGCTTGGAGCAATTCTAAATTATTTTTGTTAATAAATTTTTGTACTGCATTTTCATCATAATTTTGCGGCGCATTAACTATACTTTTTGCACCATTGATAATATCATGCAAGGTTTTTGCACGCTCTCTTAATAAATCAAGTAAAAATCCTGCCTTTTCACAAACAGATAAATCAAAGCCAAGATCCTTAAGCTGACGGTTAATCTCTTCAAAAGGCAAAGTTTTAATATAATGAGCGTTAAGCCATTCAAGCTTTTTAGCATTATAACAAGATGCGCTTTTATTAATATGATAAGGGTCAAAAAGTTTTTTCAAATCTTCTAATGAAAAAACCTCATCATCACCATGGCTCCAACCTAAACGCACAAGAAAATTAAGCAAAGCTTGAGGTAAAATTCCCATTTCTTTGTATTCCATAACATCAGTTGCCCCATGTCTTTTTGAAAGCTTTTTACCATCTTCTCCATGTATCATAGCCACATGAAAAAATTTAGGAATTTTAAAACCCAATGCCTCATAAAGCACAATTTGTTTAGGAGTATTTGAAAGATGATCATCTCCGCGAATCACATCACTTACCCCCATTAAAGCATCATCAATAACAACAGTAAAATTATAAGTTGGAGTTCCATCACTTCTTGCAATGATAAAATCATCCATTATATCCTCTGCTTTAAATCTCACCTCGCCTTTAACCCCATCTTCAAAAACAATCTCACCGCTTTGAGGTGCTTTAATACGCACAACAGGCTCTATACCCTGAGGTGGCGTGCCTGTAAATTCTCTATATCTTCCATCATATCTTGGGCGCTCTTTGGCAGCTTCTTGCTTGGCGCGCAATTCTTCTAATTCTTCTTTACTCATATAACAATAATACGCTTTACCTTCATCTAAAAGCTTTTTAACATATTCTTTATAAAGATCAAAACGCTCTGATTGGTAAGTTACTTCTCCATCATGTTCTAAACCGCACCATTTAAAAGCTTCGATAATTGCTTTAGTAGCTTCTTTGGAATTTCTTTTTAAATCCGTATCTTCGATACGAAGTAAAAAATTTCCACCATTTTTTCTAGCGTATAAATAATTATAAAGAGCTGTTCTAAGTCCACCTATGTGCAAATACCCTGTTGGGCTTGGAGCAAAACGCGTTGTAAGTTTTTCGTGCATTTTTTGCCTTTTCTTAAATTTTTATTGATATAATGCGATATTTATACTTAAACAAAGGTTTGAAATGAAAAAAATTTTATTAAGTTTTGCATTTTTTGCAAGTTTAGCTAGTGCAAATACCATTAATGCTATAGCTGTAGTTGTAGATAAAGAGCCTATCACAACTTATGATATAGATCAAACTATGAAAGCACTTAAAATTGATAGAAATAAAGCTTTAGGCGTACTCATCAATGAAAAAATGGAAATTTCACAAATGAAACAACTAGGTATTGTAGTCAATGATCTAGAGCTTGATGATGCTATAAATAAAATGCTTGCTCAAAACAAAACGACTTTAAATGCTTTCAAAGCAAATTTAAAATCCAAAAATCAAAGCTATGAACAATTTCGTGCAAATTTTAAAAAAGATTTAGAAAAAAGAAAGCTTTATGAAAAAATCGCAAGTATGGCAAAAACTGATTTTAGTGATGATGGAGCAAAAAAATTTTTCGAACAAAATAAAGATAAATTCACTTTTTATACACAAATTAATGCAAATATTTATCTATCAAACAATCCTCAAACTTTAGAAAATATCAAAAATACAAAAAAAACAATCCTTAAACCACAAAATGCATCTTTAAACACAAGTAATGCCGATCCAAGACTTTTAGGGCTTTTATCACAAATTCCTGTTGGAGGCTTTTCCCCTATTTTAAATGGAAAAAATGGCTATGAACTCTATGAAGTTAAAAGCAAAGATGGGGCACAAACTCCTGAATATGAACAAGTTAAAAATGAAGTTTTAAACGCTTATGTAAGCGAACAAAGACAAAATTTCATACAGGATTATTTTGATAAACTCCGCTCTAAAATCAATATAGAATATTTAAGATAAAAATTACAATTAAAATTTCCCTTTAATAGGGAAATTTTAATGTCTTGCAAGATAATTTGTATCGTAGTTATTATTAATAAAATCAGGATTTTCCATCATAGAAAGATGAAAATCTTTGGTTGTTTTTATCCCACTTATAAGCAACTCATCTAAAGCTACTTTCATTTTTGCAATAGCTTTATTACGATCTTCTGCCCAAACTACAAGTTTGCCTATCATAGAATCATAATAAGGAGGCACGCTATAGTCTTGATAACAATGACTTTCCATTCTGACATTGCGTCCTGCGGGTGGAATGTATTTAGTAATCTTACCTGGACTTGGCAAGAAAGTTTTGGAATCTTCAGCTGTGATTCTACATTCTATAGAATGCCCATTTAATTTAATACTTTCTTGAGATGGTAAAGCATAACCTTCTGCTACTTTAATCATTTGTTCTATGATATCAATCTCACTTACCATTTCACTTACACAGTGTTCAACTTGCAAACGCGTATTCATTTCTATAAAATAAAAATCCAAATTTTTATCTACCAAAAACTCAAAAGTTCCCGCACCTTCATATCCTATAGCTTTAGCTGCCTTAATAGCAGTTTCATGAAGTCTAGTGCGTGTTTTTTCATCAAGCAAAATCGCAGGGGATTCTTCTATAAGTTTTTGATGGCGTCTTTGCATAGAACAATCTCTTTCGCCCACATGAATCACATTGCCAAAACTATCTCCTATAACCTGCACTTCTATATGGCGTGGATTTTGTATGTATTTTTCCATATACATAGTTCCATCGCCAAATGCTGTCATAGCCTCGCTTTCAGCCGACCAATACGCTTTTTCAAGATCTTTTTCATTTTCAACCACACGCATACCACGACCACCACCACCTGCAGCTGCTTTTAAAATCACAGGATAACCTATTTCTTTGGCAAGTTTTTTAGCTGCTTCAGCTCCTGCCAAAGCCCCATCGCTTCCTGGGATCACAGGTACGCCTGCTCTTTGCATGACTTGTTTTGCTTTTGATTTATCACTCATTAAATTCATAGCTTCCACAGAAGGACCTATAAATTTGATGTTATGTTTAGCACAAATTTCAACAAAATTTTGATTTTCACTTAAAAATCCGTATCCTGGAAAAATCGCATCTGCTTCAGCAATTTCAGCTGCTGTAATAATAGCTGGGATATTTAAATAGCTTTCAGAACTTCTTGCTTTGCCTATACAAATGCTTGCATCAGCGTATTTTAAATACAAAGCATCTTTATCTGCTTCAGAATACACACAAATTGCTTTTTTACCCATTTCTTTAATCGTTCTTAAAGCACGCAGTGCTATTTCTCCACGATTAGCAATTAATATGCTTTTAATTTCCATTTTATAATTTCTCCACCGCAAATAAAGGCATTCCAAATTCTACAGGCTGACCATCAGCAACTAAAATTTCAGCGATCCTACAATCAAATTCCGCTTCAATTTCATTCATGATTTTCATCGCTTCGATAATAGCTATAGTATCGCCTTTTTTAACCGTACTACCTACTTTTACAAAAGGTGCTGCACCTGGACTTGGAGCTTGATAGAAAGTTCCTACCATAGGGCTGTTTATACTTGGTTTGTTTGATTTTACACTTTGACTAGGTTGAGCTTCGTTTACAACGCTTACATTGATAGGTTGTGGAGCTGGAACTGGAGGACAAACAGGAGCTGGAACATCGCAGCACATATCTCTTTCAAGTTCTATTTCAAAACCATCTTGTTCTTTGATCTTAATTTTACTAATATTTGCTTCAGCAAAAAGGTTGACTAACTCTTTAATTTCTTCTTTTGTCATAAAATTCTCCTACAAAATTTAAGAACTTAACCTTGTATTATATAAAAAAACTTGAAATTTAACTTTAAAAAAGAAAAAAATCATAAAAAATATAGATTTTTTAGGTTATAATCCTTACAAAAAATTACAAATATTAAAAAGGTTAAAAATGGGCTTAAAAGCGGATAATTGGATAAGAAAAATGGCATTAGAACACAAGATGATCGAACCATTTTGCGAAGCAAATATAGGAAAAGGTGTGGTAAGCTATGGACTTTCAAGCTATGGTTATGATATACGTGTAGGGCGTGAGTTTAAAATTTTTACCAATGTTAATTCAACTGTAGTGGATCCAAAAAATTTCGTAGAAGAAAATGTAGTAGATTTTGAAGGCGATGTATGTATAGTTCCTGCAAATTCTTTTGCCCTAGCTAGAACTATAGAGTATTTTAAAATGCCTGATAATGTCTTAGCTATTTGTCTTGGCAAAAGCACTTATGCAAGATGTGGCATCATCGTCAATGTTACCCCTTTTGAACCAGGTTTTGAAGGACATATCACTATAGAAATTTCAAATACTACACCTTTACCTGCAAAAATTTATGCCAATGAAGGTATAGCGCAAGTGTTGTTTTTGCAAGGCGATGAAAAATGTGACACCACTTATAAAGATAAAAAAGGCAAGTATCAAGCCCAAACTGGCATAACCTTGCCAAGAATTTTAAAATAGGAACACTTATTGCTTTAATTTTAAAAAAAACTTAAGCAAAGGAAGGCAAAATGTTTAACAAAAAAAATATCTTAATCACGGGCGGAACAGGCTCGTTTGGAAAAACTTATACTAAGGTTTTGCTAGAAAACTATAAACCTAATAAGATTATCATTTATTCTCGTGATGAGCTCAAACAATTTGAAATGGCAAGCGTTTTTAATGCTCCTTGTATGCGTTATTTCATAGGAGATGTAAGAGATAAAGAGCGTTTAAGTGCTGCTATGCGTGATGTGGATTTTGTTATACATGCTGCTGCAATGAAGCATGTGCCTATTGCTGAATATAACCCTATGGAATGTATAAAAACAAACATACACGGTGCGCAAAATGTCATCGACGCTTGTTTTGAAAATGGGGTTAAAAAATGTATCGCTCTTAGCACAGACAAGGCTTGCAATCCTGTAAATTTATACGGCGCAACCAAACTTGCAAGCGACAAGCTTTTTGTCGCTGCAAACAATATAGCAGGCAACAAACAAACACGCTTTGGTGTTACAAGATATGGCAATGTTGTAGGTTCAAGAGGATCGGTAGTGCCTTTCTTTAAAAAACTCATCAGTGAAGGAGCCAAAGAACTTCCTATCACCGATACAAGAATGACTCGTTTTTGGATCAGCCTTGAAGATGGAGTGAAATTTGTACTGAGTAATTTTGAAAGAATGCACGGAGGAGAAATCTTTATCCCTAAAATTCCTTCGATGAAAATCACCGATCTAGCCCATGCTTTAGCTCCTCATTTAAGCCATAAAATCATAGGCATAAGAGCAGGAGAAAAACTACATGAAATCATGATTTCAAGCGATGATAGTCATTTAACCTATGAATTTGAAAACTACTATGCTATAAGCCCGAGTATTAAATTTGTAGATAAAGATAATGACTTTAGTATCAATGCCCTAGGCGAAAAAGGACAAAAAGTAAAAGATGGTTTTTCTTATAGTTCGGATAATAATCCTTTATGGGCAAGCGAAAAAGAACTTTTAGAAATCATCAATCACACCGAAGGTTTTTAAAATGCTTACTTATTCTCATCAAAACATCGATCAAAGCGATATAGATACACTTACAAAAGCTTTAAAAGATGAAATTTTAACAGGGGGTAAAAAGGTAGATGAATTTGAAGAAGCCCTTTGTGAATATGTGGGCGTAAAACACGCTTGTGTATTAAACTCAGCCACTTCAGCCCTTCATCTTGCTTACACAGCACTAGGCGTCAAAGAAAAAATCGTTTTAACTACTCCTTTAACCTTCGCTGCTACGGCTAATGCGGCCTTAATGGCAGGAGCTAAGGTAGAGTTTATCGACATTAAAAACGATGGCAATATCGATGAAAAAAAACTAGAAGCAAGACTTTTAAAAGATAGTGAAAATATAGGAGCTATTAGCGTAGTGGATTTTGCGGGCAATAGCGTTGAAATGGATGAAATTTCAAACCTTGCTAAAAAATACAATATCCCTTTAATCGATGATGCAAGCCATGCTTTAGGCGCCTTATATAAAAGTGAAAAAGTAGGAAAAAAAGCTGATCTTTCTATCTTTTCTTTTCACCCTGTTAAACCTATTACCACTTTTGAAGGTGGAGCTGTGGTGAGTGATAATGAAGAGCTTATCGCTAAAATCAAGCTTTTAAGAAGCCATGGTATCATTAAAAAAAGGCTTTGGGATAGCGATATGGTAGAACTTGGCTATAATTACCGCTTAAGTGATGTTGCTTGTGCTTTAGGGATAAACCAGCTTAAAAAACTCGATCGCAATCTTGAAAAAAGAGAAGAAATCGCAAAATTTTATGATAAAGAATTTGAAAAAAATCCTTATTTCTCCACGATAAAAATCAAAGATTATAAAAAAAGCTCAAGACATTTATACCCTATTTTGCTTTTTCCTGAATTTTATTGTCAAAAAGAAGAACTTTTTGAAAGCTTACTTCATGCAGGAATTGGCGTGCAGGTGCATTATAAACCAACTTATGAGTTTAGTTTTTATAAAAAACTCTTAGGAGAAATAAAACTTCAAAATGCGGATAATTTTTACAAAGCCGAGCTTAGCATACCTTGTCATCAAGAAATGAATCTAAAAGATGCAAAATTTGTAAAAGATACTTTATTTAGCATTCTTGAAAAAGTTAAAAAGGGATATTGTGGATAATAAGCTAGACTTTAGGAGTCAAGATTTTAGCCAAACTGGAAAGGCTATGTATGAACTAGCTTGTGAACTTTTTCCCATCCCTAGAAGCATCACAGGGCAAGGTTTTAGAGCTAGTTTAGAAATTTTAAATAAAACTCTGGGGGGGGGTATACTCAAATTTCACTCTATCAAAAGTGGCACAAAGGTTTTTGACTGGATAGTTCCTGATGAATGGAATGCCAAAGAAGCTTATATCATCACTCCAGAAGGAGAAAAAATTTGTGATTTTAAAAAGCATAATTTACACCTTCTAAACTATAGCGAAGCTATCGATCAAGAAATCGAACTAGAAGAACTTCAAGATCATCTTTTTTCCATAGAAGAAATGCCTGATGCTATTCCTTATGTAACGAGTTATTACAAAAGGCGTTGGGGATTTTGTCTCACGCATAATGAAAGAAAAAAACTCAAAAAAGGCAAATACAAAGTTTATATCGATGCAAAACATGATGAAAATGGGGTTTTGGACTATGCTGATTTTATCCTACCTAGCACACAAAATTCAAAAGATGAAATTTTAATTTCAACCTATCTTTGCCACCCTTCCATGGCGAATAATGAGCTTAGCGGCCCTGTGGTGGCTATTTTCTTAGCAAAATGGCTTTTGAGTTTAAAAGAAAGAAAATATAATTACCGCTTTGTCATCATCCCTGAAACCATAGGCTCTATAGTCTATCTTAGTAAACATTTAGAACATTTAAAAAAACATGTCAAAGCAGGCTTTGTGCTTTCTTGCTTAGGCGATGATCATGCTTACTCACTCATACACACACCTAAAGAAAATACTCTAAGCGATAAAGTCGCCCTGCATACGCTTAAAAATAAAGAAAATTTCAAAGCTTTTAGTTTTTTAGATCGTGGAAGCGATGAAAGACAATACAATGCTCCGCTTGTAAATCTTGGCATAGTAGGAGTATGTCGCACAAGGTATGGTGATTATGATGGATATCATAACTCAAAAGATGATCTCAATTTTATCTCTGAAAAAGGCTTAATGGGCGGACTTCAAAGCATGCAAGAAATGATTTTAAATCTAGAAATCAACGCCGTATATGAAAACACCATAGTATGCGAACCCAATCTTGGCAAAAGAGGACTATATCATACCCTTAGCACTGCCAATGACATTCCTTTGGCTTGTAATTTTCTAGCTTACTGCGATGGAGAGAATGATATCATCGATATAGCCAATATCTTAAATATGCAAGCTTATGAATTTAAAGAACTTTTAGAAAAAATCTTAGAATATAAACTTTTAAGCATAATTCATTAAATTTTTAGCATGATTATCTTCAATATCCTTAACAATTACATCATATGCTTTAGATAAATCGATTTTCTTAATGCAAAGATTTTCAAATTTTTTAAGCTCCATTACATTTTCTTTTATAAAAAGATTTTCCAAACCATTGACATCTGTTAAAACTCCATCTTTGCGAACAAACATATCATAAGTTTTTAATTGCGTAAATCCCTTTTCGTCTGTATATAAAGCCTCAAAACTTTTGTTAAAACGATAATCGACTTTTAAACACTCTTCCACATAATGCACAAAAGTAAAAGAATCTTGCAAAGGCAAATTTACAATAATCATTTTTGCATTATTTTTACGCATAAAAGCAAAAGGAGAATTATTATCAAAAGCTCCCTTATTCTCAAGCACAACAAGTTCTTTTTGAAATTTTCCAGCAACCGCAAAAGAATAAATAGGGTGTTTTGTTCTTCTAAAATCATCTCTTTTAAGAGCTATATTACCTAAAGCTCCAGTTTGTGATTTAGAATTTAAAATATCATATGCCAAACCTTTACAAAAATCCCAATTAAAAGTATGAATAGCTAGTGTATCTACATTATCTTTCATACAATCTAATAAAAAATTTAATTTTTTTCTATTATCTCCATCTATATTTTGCAAAAATTGCATCAAATTCCCTGTAAATAAAATAAAATCATCTTTATTTAACTCTAAGAAATTTATAAATCGTATTATCTTTTCCATGTTAAAACCTAAATAAAATATTTTATAATTAATGAAAAATTTTATGATACAATATATTAATTTTCAACATTCTTAAGAAAGTGCTATACAATGGAAAAACAATTTTATGAAATTTTAGAAAATATACTTGAAACCAAAGTAGATGAAAATACAAATTTAAGCATGGAAAATTGCAAGAACTGGACTTCTTTAGCTCATATTGATATCATCATGAGTTTAGAAGAGGAATTTGAAATCAAATTTAGCAAAGAAGATTTAAGTCTCTTAAAATCCCAAAACGCTTTGCTAGAAAAAATTCAAACCCTAAAGGCTGAAAAATGAAAGAAAATATTGAAAAATTATTTCAAGCCATTGCTCAAAAAAATCCTATCCATTCTAAATATCTTAAAAAAATTGATTTTTCACAAGAAGACGTAGAAGAATTTGATAAATTAATTTCTTATTATATTCAAGATGGTATCAGTATAGAAGAACAATGCGATTGTTATTTATTGATCCTTAATGATACTCTAGAAGAAACAAAATTTTTCATAGAAAATGGGACTTATCGTTATTCTAGCTTTGATGAAGTTAAGGATAAGGTTTATTTTAATCAAAGTTATATGAAACAATACATGATAGGTCTAGCTCTTTCTTCTTTTGTTTGGATAGCTCATATTAAAGTAAGAAAGTATTTTTCACAATATTTAAAAAATTTCACTCCAAAAACAACTTATTTTGAAATAGGCCCTGGCCATGGAGAATATTTTGCAAGAGCAGTTAAAAGTGGTAAATTTTCCGCCTTTTATGGACTTGATATCTCTCCAACGAGTTGTGAACTTACTCAAAAAATGGTAAAACAACAAGTAGGAGGATTGATTACAAAATGTGATTTTTTATGTCAAGATTTTTTTACTTATGATTTTGATAAAAAAGCTGATTTGATAGTGATTGGAGAAGTGCTAGAACACGTAGAAAAACCTCTTGAATTTCTTAAAAGATCTAAAGAGCTTCTTAGCGATGGAGGAGAAATTTTTGCAACTATTCCTATCAATGCTCCTGCTATTGATCATATTTATTTATTTTCCCATCCTGATGAAGTTAAAGATTTGATAGAAAAATCGGGCTTAAAGCTTAAGACTTATGAATGTTTTATGGCAAATGATTATAGTTTAGAAAAAGCATTGAAATTTAAAAATGCTATCACTATGGCAGTAGTTTTAAATGCTTGATAAAACACTCAATTTACCCCTTCATCATATAGGTGTGGCTTGTAAAAATTTAGAAAAAGAAAGGGAATGTTTTTTTAAACTAGGTTTTTACAAAGAAGCAGAATTTATAGATGAAAAACAAGGAGTAAGAGGCGAATTTATCATTCCTTGCAATGAAGCATTTCCACAGTATAGATTTGAACTTTTGCAAAATTTAAACGATAAAGGCCCACTAGATAGCTATTTGAAAAATAATACCAAAATGTATCATTTAGCCTATGAAAGTAAAAATATCGCCCAAGATTTAATTCTTTTAGAACAACAAGGAGGCATTTGTATTGTTCCTATTATGCAAGCAAGCTATTTTGCTAAACTTTGTTTTATCATGATGCCAAATAGGCTTTTAATCGAACTTGTGGAGCTAAAATGAATCTTTTTTCACCCCATTTAAAACGCAATGAGCTTATAAAATTTGCCAAAGAATTAGACTTTAGTAAAAGTCAAGATCTTCTTATCAATATCCATAGAAATCATGCTTTTGAAGGAGTGCAAAGTATCATTGCTCCTTTTTTGCATTTTGCTAATTTAAAGGCTGAGTTTAATTTCAGCTCTTATGATGATAGCTTGAGTTTTGATAATTTTAAAGAAGCTAGTTTAGAACTTTTATGGGTGGATTTAACCCGCTATAAAAATAATGTGCAAAATTTTCTAGAAGAAAGACTTCTAAAATTAAGAAAAATTTCACAAAGCCCTATTTTAGTCCTTAGTTTAGGAGAATTTAAAACAGATAAAAAAATTTTAAATTGCGAAATTTTTAACATAGAAAAACTCATAAAAGAGTATTTTGATAAAGAAGATATTTTAGACTTAGCCAAAGAAGAACTTACAGGCTCTAAGTTTAATAATAAAGCTTTGATTTTCTTAGCACAAATTTTAGGACTCAGTCTCATCCCTGCACTCGTAAAACCTGCTCTTAAAGCTCTTGTACTTGATCTTGATAATACCTTGTATCAAGGAATTTTAGGTGAAGAGGGGATAGATAATCTTAATTTAAGTCCTTTGCACAAAACCTTACAAGAAAAAATTAAAACTTTTAAAAAACAAGGCTTTTTACTTGCCCTAGCTTCAAAAAATGAAGAAAAAGACGCAAAAAAACTTTTTGAAACAAGGAAAGATTTCATCTTACAATGGGATGATTTTGATGTTAGAATGATCAATTGGGAGCCAAAAGGTGAAAATATCTTAAAAATTGCTAAAAAATTTAATATAAATACTAACACTATGCTTTTTATAGATGATAATATCGCCGAGCTTGAAAATACCAAATTTACAGGTGTTAAAACACTTTTATGCGATGAAAATATACTTTATAAAATCAAGCTTTTTCCCAATCTTTTAAAACTTTCAAACACCAAAGAAGATCAAATTCGTGCCAAAGATATAGCAGCCAATGCTTTAAGAGAAGAGCTTAAAAGCTTAAGTGATGAAGAATATTTTCAAAATCTTGAAATCAGCTTAAATTTTAGCAAAAATGATCTGCAAAATATCCCTCGCATTAGCGAACTTTTAGGCAAAACCAATCAATTTATCGCTAATTACACACGCTTAAATCAAGAAAAAGTCGCACAACACATGCAAAAAGAACTCATTGTAAGTGTGAGCATGAGCGATAAATTAAGCGATAGTGGGATTATCGCTATTTTTGTTTTTTCTTGCAAAGAAGGAAATTTATTTATCGATGATCTTTGCATTTCTTGTAGGGCTTTAGGTAGAAAACTTGAAACTAGAATGTTTTTTAAAGCCTTTGAACTAGCTTTAAATTTCTTTGATCTTAAAAACAATAATGCAAGGCTTTATTATCAAAAAGGCGAAAGAAATATGCCATTTTTGAGCTTTTTAGAACAAATTTCTAAAGAAATTGAAAAAAACTCAGCCCTTGTTTCATTTCAAAATTTAAATTTTAAAGGACTTATAATCCATGAAAACTAGATTTGATAAAGCCAAAATTTCAGGCATTTGCGTAAGCGTACCTGAACATAAAATTTGCATTGATGATGAGTTAGAAAGCGTTTTTTCAAACGATATTAAAACCCTTAAAAGAATGAAAAAAGTCATAGGTTTAAACACGCGTTATATTTGCGATGAAAACACTTGCGTAAGTGATCTTGGAAAACACGCAGCCAATACACTTTTGCAAGGTTTAAATATAGATAAAAATAGCCTTGATGCACTCATCGTAGTAACTCAAAGTCCTGATTTTTTCATGCCTTCTACGGCTTGTTATTTACATCGGCTTTTAAATTTAAGCTCTAAAACCATAGCTTTTGATTTAGGACAAGCTTGCGCAGGATATTTATACGGCTTATTTGTCGCTCATTCTTTAATACAAAGTGGCTTAGGTAAAATTTTACTCATTTGTGGGGATACTTTAAGCAAATTCATCCATCCTAAAAATATGAATTTAGCCCCTATTTTTGGAGATGGAGTAAGTGCAACTTTGATTGAAAAAACGGATTTTAATGAAGCTTTTTTTGAGCTTGGAAGCGATGGAAGACATTTTGATAAACTCATCATTCCAAAAGGTGCGATGAGAATACCTAAAGCAGATATTTTTAACAATGATTCGCTCATGCAAACTGAGGAGTTTAGACAATTAGAAAATCTTTACATGGACGGAGCAAATATTTTTAATATGGCTTTAGAATGCGAACCTAAAAGCTTTAAAGAAATTTTAGAATTTTCCAAGGTAGAAGAAAAAGACATTGCTTTTCATCTTTTTCATCAATCTAATGCGTATTTGGTTGATTGTATTAAAGAAGAATTAAAACTTAATGATGATAAAGTTCCTAATTTCATCATGGAAAAATACGCTAATTTAAGTGCTTGTTCGCTACCTGCCCTACTTTGCGAACTAGATACTCCAAAAGAATTTAAAGCGAGTTTAAGTGCTTTTGGTGCAGGGCTTAGCTGGGGAAGTGCGGTGCTAAATTTCAAGGATTTATACACAAAAGATATTTTAATTTACACAAAGGAGAAATAATGACAAAAACTGAATTTTTAGAAGAGCTTAAAGAAGCTATGCATAGAGATGAAGACTTAAATGAAGATATGCTACTTGATGATATAGATGAGTGGGATAGTTTGGCTTTTGTATCTGTGATGGTGCTTTATAAAAATCTTTTTGCTTTAAAAATCACAGCCGAGGACTTGAAAAATTGTCAAAAAGTAAGTGATTTAATCAATTTAGCAAAGCTTGATTAAAACCTTTAAGGTTTTAATCTTTTATCACTAATTCAAATTTGTCACCCACATCTTTAAATATAAACACTTTATTTCCACAAGGATAAGAGATGGAATTTTCTTGCATAAAAGATTTTCTTTTTTGCAATTTTTCAAGCATTAAAGGAAGTTCTTTTCTAAATAAGGCTTTATCACTTATTCTCATGCCGTGATTTAAGTCCTTTATAAATCTTCCATCAATCTCGCTTTCATCTTTTATCAAATGCAAAGTCGCATCATAGCCTAGTGCTTTATAAAATTCAAATAACATTTGCTTATCTTTTGCTGTATCAAACTCATCTTTAATACTATGATAACCTATAAAAATAATATTATTATTTTTTTTAGCTTGAATTTGCAAATGAGAAGAATTTAACAAAGCACGAACCATATAATTTTCATTTCCAAAAAAATAAGGACTAGCATCATCTTCTCTTGTCCAGTAAGTTATTGTTGAACAAATAAATGATATATGCTCTGTATGGATAATATAATTTCCTATATTATAATCATCACCCAATAAAGTTCTAAGATTAGGCAAAGCAGAACCTGAATTATCTATAATGGCATTAACATACCAAGGAGCTATTTTTGCTATGAGTAAAGATATATATCCTCCATATGACCCCCCCCATAAATTTTTGGTAAATCTGCAAATTTTGGAAAGCGTTTAACTAAATCTTTTAAGGCATTGATATGATCAATAGCAGGCATAATGCCATAGTTTTGATAGTCTCCATTGGGTGGGACAATAGTGGAAGTAAAATTTAGTTTAAAGTTATGATCAAGTTTATTTTGCATTTTTAAATTTTCTACATGTTTCACTAAAGAATTCGCTAAAAAAAGTGCATTATCATTATTTATTTCACCATAAGAAAAATGAAACTGATTTAATAAATTTTTAATATTTTCAATATCTCCCTCTTGAAAATATTTGTATGCACTATATTTCTCAACATTTGATCTTCTATGGCAAAAGCAATGATAAAAAACATTTACTGTCGCTACATCAAAATTTTTAGCGATATATTCTCTATCAAAGTCTAAAAAAGAAATATTTGCATTGGCTCCAAAGCCACCTATTATAAAAACTATAGCTTTGATATCTTTTTCATCATCATAACTTATGCGGTATTCAAGTTTGCTAGTTCTTTTTATATTTAATTCTACATCATCACAAGAATCGATTTCAAAGCTTTGGTTTATGAGCATATAAAGGCCTTTTTTATTAATTTATCGATATTATATTACAAAAAATTAAAAAGGTAAATCATGACAACTCATATCTATGATTTTTTAGAAAAAAGTTTAATCAAATTTAGCGAAAAAACTGCTTTTGTAGAACCCTTTGCCAAAGAAAGAAAGGAAATCACTTATAAAGACTTTGATCTTTTTTCTAAGAAACTAGCCAGTGAAATTTTAAAAACTTTAAAAAATAATAAACCTACTCAAGCTCCTGTTTTAATCATCTTGCCTAAAGGGATTGATTGTTTGATTTCATTTTTTGGAGTGGCATTAAGTGGAAATTTTTATACCCTTTTAGATGAGAAAAGTCCTAAAGAAAGAGTAGAAAAAGTCATAGAGGTTTTAAAACCTAAACTTTTTATCACTTCAAAGGATTTAAATTTTAACTTAGATTTGCCTACGCTTTATACACAAGACTTTGAAAGTTTTAATATAGATGAGAATTTAATAAAAAATGCAAAAGAAAAACACATAGATACTAATTTACTCTATGTTTTCTTTACTAGCGGGAGCACAGGCATTCCTAAAGGAGTAAGCATAGCTCATAAGAGTGTGATTGATTATACTTTTTGGGTGTGTGAGACTTTTAAATTTGATGAGAATGAAATTTTAGCCAATCAAGCACCATTTTATTTTGACAATAGCATTTTAGATATTTTTTCAAGTGTAAAATCAGGAGCGACTTTACATCTTTTACCTAATCATCTTTTTGCCTTTCCAAATAAAATTTTAGAATGCCTTGAAAAAGAAAAAGTAAGCACTATATTTTGGGTACCTTCGGTGCTGATTTATTTTGCAAATACTGAAGCTTTGAATAATTTTAGTTTAAACGCCTTAAAAAAGATACTTTTTTGTGGTGAAATCATGCCTAATAAACAGCTAAATATTTGGCGTAAACACTTACCCAATGCTTTATTTGCCAACCTTTATGGCCCAACAGAAATCACTGATGTGTGTTCTTTTTATATCATAAATCGCACTTTTAAAGATGAAGAACTTTTACCTATAGGCAAAGCGTGTAAAAATACAGAACTTTTAGTTTTTGATGAAAATATGAATTTCATAAGCCCTAAACAAATAGGTGTTAAAGGAGAGCTTTTCGTGCGTGGAACTTCTTTGTCTTTAGGGTATTATAATGACAAAGAAAAAACCAAACAAGCTTTTATTCAAAATCCTTTGCATGATAATTATTTAGATTTACTCTATAAAACAGGAGATATCGTTTCTTATAATGAATTTGGCGAACTTTTATGCTATGGAAGAGCGGATAATCAGATCAAATACATGGGGCATAGGATAGAACTTGGAGAAATAGAAAGCGTGATAAATTCTCATGCAAGTGTAAAAAACAGTGCTTGTATTTTTAAAGAAGATATTATTTGTTTTTATGAAAGCAAAGAAGAGCTTGATTTTAAATCTTTTTTAAAAGACAAATTACCTTCTTATATGATCCCAAAAAATTTTATTAAAATTGACAAATTTAAACTCAATCAAAATGGTAAAATTGATAGGAAAGTTTTAAAAGAACTTGTTTAAATAAATATTTTATAATTTCAAAAAACCAAAGGAGAAAAAATGCAAGAAATCAAACAATTTTTTATCAATATAGAAAGAACAGATATCAATGAGAGTATGGAAAATCTAGTAAGTGAAGATTTTATCGATAGTATCGATATCATGGCTTTGGTTGCTGAAATAGAAAAATTTTATAAAAAACCCTTAAAAGCAGAATTTATCACACCTGAAAATTTTGAAAGCTTTGAAAATATCAAAAAAATGCTTGAAATTGCAATGAAAGACTAATCTTTCCTTGCAAGTTCGAGTTGTTCTTTTAAAGAACTGATGATTTCATTTTTAGAAATAATAATTTGCGCTATAAAATCCGCCACATCATCCCAGTCTTTGCTTAGTGTATGAGTTAAAGTATAATTTTGTTCGTATTCTTCCCAATTCACAGGAGTAAAAAGAGAATTTTTATGGGGGAAATATTTGTTTTTTACCCATTCAAGCGAAGAAGCAAAATAATCCACATAAGCTTTAGCAATATCTTTTTGCACTGCAAATTTTAATCTTTTTTCTTTACTGCCTTCAAATTGTCTTCTTGCCATAAAAAGCAAAGAATTAAGATTATCCTGCTTTAAATCTTTTTGGTTTAATCTTGACATAAGCTCCATTCCTAAAAGATTAAAACTTTCATTTTTAGTTTGTTTTAAAACAAAACTCTCATCCCATTCAAGTCCTAAATGATAAACAAAATCTTTAAGCAAAGTCCCTCCTATATAATCCTCTCTTAGAAGTCTTACTATCAAATTTTCTTCTCCAAATACCTCAGCATGAGTTTTGCAAATCCACTCATAGTCAAAAACATATTTTCTAGGATGATCTTGCGGAGCAAAATCAGCAGAATAATATCCCATATTGTTTTTATGATCTTGAGAACAATGAGAATTTAAATAACCCAAAGTATCTCTAAAATACACAATAATATAAATTTGAGTAAAGCCTAACTCTCTCATAATTTTTTCTAAAATTTCTACATGTTTTTTAGTAGAAAAATCCCAAACTATACCCTCACATGAAAAAATAAATTTTTTGTCTTTATGTAAAACACTTTCGCTTTTAAAATTTTCTATAGTTCTAAGAAGTCTTTCGTTTGCAATATGACTTAAGACACTCTCCTCTTTTAAAATATTTTCCTTTTGAACCAACTCTAAAACCATATCCACTAAAGCCCAATGTCTATTTGCCACTCTAAGACTTTTTGGGTAAATATAAGCTTGATTTAACACTTTATTTTCATTTGCAATAAGAAAATTTTGCAAGCTTGTCGTTCCAGTTTTTGGTGTTCCTATATGTAAGTATGCTGTCATTATATTTTCCTATATATCTAAAGATGATATTATACAAAAGCAATTTGAATATTTATGTTACAAATATTTTTAATAAAAAATAATATATAATTCAAAAAACAAAACAAAGGAAATCTAATAAAATTGATAAGTGATAAATTTTCAATAACTCAAATAATAAAAAATTGCATTTTTAAAAAAACAAGAGAAATTCATTCTAGACTTTACGGTGGCATAGAGTATGTTTCTTATACTTTTAAGATTTTTAATCTTAAATTTTATACAACAAAAAAAACTTTAGAATTAACTAATCCTGAGTTTTTATCTAAAAATTTGGAAAATTTATTTAATCAATCTAGTCAAAAACAATGGAATCAATGTTTTTATATGCAAGATATCATAGGTAAATACCTAATAGAAAACAATACTCATGAAAAAATTCTAAATCTTTGCAAAAATTTAGACAATGAAAGCAAAGCTTTAGTTTTTAGAATTTTAACAAGACTAAAAAACTTCCAAGTAAATCCAAATTACCAAATCAAATACACAAAAAAAGAAAAACAAAATTTGAAAAAACTTCAAAACGAATTTTTTCCAAATATTTTGCCAATCTCTAAAGGAATTTTTGGATGGAATGGATATTTTTTACCTATTAAACAATTTGAAATTTCTGTTTTTTGGCATAAACACGCTATGCATACCTTTAGTAAGCAAACTTTAGAGAAAATAAAAAATAAAAATATTATTGATGTGGGTGGCTTTATAGGTGATAGTGCTATTATTTTTGAAAAAGAATTTACCAATCAGAAAGTTTATAGTTTTGAAGCGGTTAGTAAAAATTATGATTTGATGTTAAAAACCTTAGAGCTTAACCATAGCAAGAGGATTATTCCGGTAAAAAATGCCTTAGGTTCTAAAGAAGAAAAATTACAAATCAGTATTTCAGGCTATAGTTCAAGTTTAAAACACAGTGAAGCAAATTCCAATCACGAAGAAGTAGAAGTTATAACTCTAGATTCTTATATAGAAAAAAATCCGATAGATATAGGTTTTATAAAAATTGATATAGAGGGATTTGAACAAGAATTTTTAAAAGGTGCTATTAATACAATAAAAGCCCAAAAGCCCGCAATGCTTATAAGTATCTATCACAATCCTAATGATTTTTTTGATATCAAACCTTTAATAGAATCTTGGAATTTAGGATATAAATTTAAAATTTACAGACCTATGGATTTTTATGTTAGTTTAGAAACTGCTTTATATTGTGAAGTTGAATAAAAATATCTAATAAAGGAATCGATTATGAAAAATCTCTGCATAATCCCTGCTCGTGGTGGATCAAAAAGAATTCCTAGAAAAAATATCATTGATTTTCTAGGCAAACCTTTAATCGCTTATAGCATAGAAAATGCTTTAAATTCAGGTATTTTTGATGAAGTAGTGCTTTCAAGCGATGATGAAGAAATCATAGAAGTAGCCCTAAAATACGGTGCAAAAGCTCCATTTGTGCGTGATAGAAATTTAAGCGATGATTATGCTTCAAGCACCGCTGTGGTGCAAAATGCCATAGAAATTTTACAAAATAAAAATCAAATTTTTGATAATGTCTGCTGCCTTTATGCTACTGCTCCTTTGTTAAATAAAGACATTTTAAAACAAGCCTATGAAAAATTTATTCAAAATCAAAGCAAGTTTTTATTTGCTGCTACTGAGTTTGAGTATCCTATACAAAGGGCTTTTTATCTAAATGAAAACAATCAAGTTTATATGTTTGATGAAAAACATTATAAAAGTCGTTCACAAGACTTAACAAAAGCTTATCATGATGCAGGAGCTTTTTATTTTGGCACAAGTAAAGCTTGGCTTGAAGAAGATTTTATGTTTAAACCTCATTCTAGTGTATTTATATTGCCAAGAAATTTAGTTTGCGATATAGACACCATGCAAGATTTAGAATTTGCAAAAATACTTTACAAGGCAAATCATCAATGTTTATAAGCAAAATAAAAGGCTTTAAATATCCGGACATAGATCTTGTAAGATGGTTTTTTAAAAATAATCTTGATAAATTGCAAAATGCAAAAGTTTTAGAATTTGCTTCTCACAATGGAAATAATCTTTCTTTATTTGCCAATTATAATTATCATTGCATTGGGGTAGAACTTGATCAAAAAAATTATGAAAATGCTATTTATAATTTTAGAAAAATTATGAAATATAATAAATTTGAATTTTATAATGAAAATATGCTTGATTTTGCAACAAATTTTAAAAATCTTAATGCTAATGTTTTTTTAATTCCTAATGTTATAAATTATATCAGTAAAGATGATTTTAAAAACATGCTTTTAAATGCAAAAATAAATCATTTATATAACTATGGGGGGGGGTATGAAAGTTTTTTATTTTTAAAAGCAAGAAGTATCAAAGATCACCGATATGGACTTGGAAAAAGCATTGGCAATGGAAGCTTTATACTTAACAATGATGAATTTAGCGGTGAAAAAAATTGTCTTTGCACGGCTTATCAAGAATATGAACTTGTAGAAATTTTACAAAAATATTTAAATTTATATGATTTTGAAGTAATTACAAGTGAAAATATTAATATTAAAGATAAAGTTTATATCAAAGATAGCGATATAGTTATATATGGAAAAATCAAATAAAAAATAAAAAAGAGGGGGATAGAATGTATATTAAAGAACTCAAAGGTTTAAAATTTCCAGACAATGCAATTATTAAATTTTTTTTTAAAAATCAACTGCATACTTTACAAAAGCAAAAAGTTTTAGAATTTGCCTGCTCTAATGGCAATAATTTATCTTTATTCGCCAATTATGATTATGAATGTCTAGGTGTTGATTTAGATGATGAAAACATTGCTAATGCAAACTATAATTTCACTAATATTATTAAAGCAAAAAAATTTAATTTCTTTAAAAACAATATCTTAGACTTTCCGCTTCTATATCCTAACTTAAAAGCTGATGTTTTTTTAATTCCTAATGTTGTTAATTATCTTACTAGAGAAGAATTTTTAAAACTTCTGAATCTTTGCCAAAAAAATAAAATTTATAAAAAAGATGCATTCTTTTTTATAAGAACTAGAAGCATTAAAGATTATCGCTATGGATTGGGTGAAAAAATAGCTCATAATAGTTTTAAAATTACAAATGATAATATCACTGGAGAATTAGGTTGTATTAATACTCTTTATCAAGAACATGAGCTTGTAGAATATTTAAAACAATATTTAAATTTATATAATTTTAAAGTTTTAAACTATGAAAGTACTAATGTTATGGGTGAAGATGAACGCTTAGTTAACGATAATGACATAGTTATATATGGAAAAATCAAATGACTATAGCAATAATGCAACCGACTTTTTTACCTTGGATGGGATATATTTACATGATACAAAAGGTTGATAAATTTGTTTTTTTGGATAATGTTCAGTTTGAACAAAGATCTTGGCAAAGCCGTAATAAAATAAAACTCCAAAATAAAACCTATCTTTTCTCTTTATCTTGTCAAAAAGCTCCACAAAAAACTCTACTTAATGATATAAAATTAAGCAAAGACAGAAGATGGAGAGATAAACTACTAAAAACTTTACATCATACCTATTCCAAAACTATTAACTATAAAAAATATTTTTATTTGCTTGAAAGCTGTCTAACGAACAATAACAAGTTAGCCGATTTAAATATAGAAATAATTACCGAGATTTGCAAAGACTTGAAAATAACAACACCTTTAATTCGCGCTTCAAGTCTTAATTTACCTTGCGTAAAGCGAGAAAATTTGCTATTTGAGATTTGCAAAATACTAAAAGCTCAATCTTATCTTTCTCCTAAGGGTTCAAAATGCTACCTTGAAAAAGATTATGCTAAAAATTTATTTAAACAAGGGAATATAAATATCGAATATTTTGATTTCATTTGTCCAAGTTATCAACAACAAGGTGATAATTTCATAGCTTATCTTAGTATTATAGATTTTTTATTTAACACAAAAGATCCCTATTTAACATTTCAAGAAATCACAAAAGAAAATAAAGGCAAATCATGAAAGTTCTTTTTAGAAGTGACAGCTCTAGTCAAATAGGCTTTGGACACATTAAACGCGATCTGGTCTTAGCTAAACAATACGATGATGTAAGCTTTGCTTGTTTGTCTTTAGAAGGCTCTTTGATTGATGAAATTCCTTATCCTGTTTATGAGCTTAGCAGTGAAAGTATCTACGAGCTTATCAATCTCATCAAAGAAGAAAAATTTGAACTTCTTATCGTTGATCACTATGATATCAGCGTAGATGATGAAAAACTAATCAAGCTTGAAACAGGGATAAAAATCTTAAGCTTTGATGATGAAATAAAACCTCATCATTGCGATATTTTACTCAATGTCAATGCCTATGCAAAAGCAAGTGATTATGAAGGTTTAGTGCCTTTTAAATGCGAACTAAGATGTGGTTTTTCTTATGCCTTAATTAGAGAAGAATTTTATCAAGAAGCCAAAGAAAATGGAGAAAAAAAATATGATTTTTTCATTTGCATGGGCGGAACAGATATCAAAAATCTTTCCATAAATATCGCTTCTGATTTACCTAGAAATAAAAAAATTGCTATCGCTACAAGCTCGTCAAATCCCAACCTTAAAAAGCTTAAAAAATTTATAAAAGATCATGAAAATATAAAGCTTTTTATAGATGATAATATAGCAAAACTTATGAACGAAAGCGATAAACTCATCATCAGTGCAAGCTCTTTGGTCAACGAAGCCTTACTTTTAAAAGCAAATTTTAAAGCCATTTGTATCGCTAAAAACCAAGAAAAAATAGCCCACTGGTTACTACAAAAAGGCTATGAAGTGGAGTATAAACTTTGAATAATCAAAATATAATCATTGCAACCTTAAAAAAATGGAATATAAAAAATTTTAATAAAATTCGCGAAATTTTGCCTACATACAACTTCATTTTAATTAAAACAAAAGAAGATTTAAATTTGAACTATATACAAAAAATCAATCCAAAATATATATTTTTTCCACATTGGTCTTTCATCATTCCTAGTGAAATTTATCAAAATTATGAATGTATAGTTTTTCATATGAGCGATTTACCTTTTGGTAGAGGTGGCTCTCCTTTGCAAAATTTAATTTTACAAAATATAAAAAAAACAAAAATTTCTGCTTTAAAAGTGAATAAAGATTTAGATGCAGGCGATATTTATCTTAAATGTAAATTAGATATTTCCAAAGATAGTGCTCAAAAAATTTATAAAAAAGCTTCAAAAATTATTTTTTTCAAAATGATTCCTTATTTTTTAAAAAATAATCCAAAACCTAGTCCTCAAAATGGAAAGCCAACCTTTTTTAAAAGAAGAACGCCTGATCAAAGCTGTTTAAATTCTTTAGAAAATCCAAATTTAGAGAAAATATTTGATTTTATAAGAATGCTTGATGCACCAAGTTATCCTAAAGCTTTTTTAGAGCTTGAAAATTTAAAGATTGAATTTAAAAAAATTAAAAATAAAAAAAATCACCTTAAAGGAGAATTTAAAATTTATGAAAAAAATTCTAATCATAGCTGCACACCCTGATGATGAAGTCTTAGGCTGTTTTGGAACAGTTTCAAAATTTATTAAAGAAGGCCATGAAGCTTATACTTTAATACTTGGAGAAGGTAAAACAAGTCGTATTGCAAATAAAAACGAAATCGAACATAAAGAATTTGAAATTTTAGAAAATGAAGCTTTAAAAGCCAATCAAAGCATAGGCATTAAAGAACTTTTTAGAGAAAAATTTCCCGATAATCGTTTTGATAGTGTGCCTTTACTTGATATCATTAAAAGTATAGAAAAAATCAAAAATATACTTAAACCTGATATTATCTTTACTCATTATGCTAAAGATTTAAATATCGATCATCAAATTACCTTCAAGGCTGTTTTAACCGCAACTCGTCCTTTAGCCAATGAAAGTGTAAGAGAAATTTATAGTTTTGAAGTACTTTCATCTACAGAATGGAATTATCCTACAAGTTTTAGCCCTAATGTATTTTTTGATATTAGTGATACTTTAGAAGATAAAATCAAAGCCATGTCTTATTATCAATCAGAACTTTGCGAATTTCCACATCCAAGAAGCTTGGAAGGCATCAAGCTCCAAACACAATATCAGGGTTTAAGAGTAGGATTAAAAAATGCTGAAGCTTTTAAGCTAATTAGAGCTATAAAATGATTATTTATAAAGATTTCATCACGCTAAATTTAGATGAACTAAAACTTGTTTGGCAGTGGCGTAATGATGAAAGCATTGGTCAATTTATGCTAAATAAATCAATCAAATTTGAAGAACATCTAAATTTTATAGAACAGTTAAAAACAAGTAAAGATAAAAAATATTTTTTGCTCTATAAAGCTAAAGAGGCACTTGGGATTATTTATTTTAGAAAAATTACAAAAATAAATTGCGAATTTAGACTTTATACAAAACCCAACTTAAAAGGTGTAGGACAAATTTTAATAAATGAAATCATAAAATACGCTTTTGAAATTTTAACAATAAAAAGCCTAAAAGCTTGTGTTTTTAAGCAAAATCAAAGGGCTTTAAACCTATATTTAAAAAAATAATTTTTACATTTACTACGAGGATGAAAGTATGTTTTATTTAGAACTTAGGGTGGGGGTAGAACTTAACTTTTATACTAAATTTCCTATTTCTAAAAGGCTTATAGCGTGAAAATAGCTATACTTACTTCACCTAATCAATGGTTCATCCCTTATGCTGAAAAATTAAATCAACTTATAAAAAACTCTAAACTCTTTTTTAACCATATGGAAATTTTTAATTTTGATATAGTGTTCATACTTTCTTATCATAAAATTATAGATAAAAAATTTCTCAAACAAAATAGGTATAACATTATTATTCATGAATCCAATCTACCTCAAGGAAAAGGCTGGGCTCCACTTTTCCATCAAATCATAGAAGGTAAAAATGAAATTACTTTTTCACTTTTTGAGGCTGATGAAAAAATTGACAATGGGGATATTTATCTGCAAAAAACATTAAAATTAAATGGCTTAGAATTATATGAAGAATTAAGAAAAAAACAAGCACAACTAACTATAGATATGTGCCTAGATTTTTTAAAACTTTATCCCAATATACAAGCTAAAAGACAAAAAGGGCAAGAAAGTTTTTATCCTAAAAGAAGCCCAAAAGATAGTGAACTTGATATTAACAAAAGCCTAAAAGAACAATTCAACCTTTTACGCATAGTTAATAATGAAGAATTTCCAGCATTTTTTTATAAAGATGGTAAAAAATTTATAATTAAAATTTATCAAGAATCTGAAAAATAAACTCCATTTTATTTCTTGATGATATTTGTGATAAAATTAAGTTATTTTTAAATAATATAATTTTATTTTTATAATTTAATACTTTTTTAAATAAAAATTAAAGAATTTTTATTTATACTCAAAAATATACTTTTAAATATAATATTTTAATAAATTAATAATAATAATGGGGGGGGGGTATTTAGTATTTCTCCATTAAATAAGAGAAAGATAAAAATGAAAACTAAACATTTTTTTATTATTGGTGGAGCAAATTTACAAATAGATTTAATAAAAACCGCAAACAAATACTTCATTACCCATATTTTTGATTATGATGAAAATTGTTTTTGTAAAAACTTAGGTGATTACTTTCATCTTATATCTATTGATGAAAAAGAGAAAATCTTGGAATTGGCCTTAAGATTTAACATAATAGGGATTGCTACTTCAGCTACCGAACTAGGCAATCTTACTGCCTGCTATATAGGTGAAAAATTAGGACTTGGAACAAATTCTTATGAATGTGCTAAAAATACCACAGATAAAACCTTAATGAAAAAAATTTTTAAAAAACATAACATAGGACACGCAAAATACATTCTACTTCAAGATGAAAAAGATTTAGAGCAAATCAAAGAATTTCCTATAGTAATAAAACCTAGCGATAGAAGCGCTGGACGCGGAGTAGTAAAAATTTCTTCCAAAAAAGACTTGCTAACAAGCTACAAAATTGCCAAAGAACTCTCTTATAATAAAATTGTTTTAGCTGAAGAGGTTTTAGAAGGAAGGCAATTTAGCGTTGAAACTATCAGCTCTAATGGAAAACATCAAATTGTAGCTATTACCGAAGAATATATTAGAGATGGAAAATTTGCCGATGATTTTTTGGAAAAACAAGATTTAACCCCTGCCCGTCTTGCTTATCTTGAAAAAATAAGTATTGAAACTGAAATTTTTAAAACACTAGAAGCTTTTGACATTAAATTTGGTGCATGTCATATTGAAATTAAAGTTAAAAAAATAAACAATAATTACGAAACAAAAATCATTGAAATTGCAACAAGAATAGGTGGATGGAGAGATGCTTTAGTTTTATTTTCAAAAAATATCAATTTTAACGAACTCTTAATTCAAACTTGCCTAAAACAAAAATTACAAAAAATAGAAGACAAAACTCAAAATTATTGTTTATTAAAAATCGTTTTTACAAAAGAAGATTACGAATTTTATAAAAAAATAAAATTTTATAAAAAACATCTAATTGCGGATGAATTGTTTTTCATAGATGATAAGGAAAACTTTATTGAGCATTCCTCTTCTTTGATTGATGCGAAGGGATATTATTATCTTAAAATCCCTTTTGAAGAAAATCCCGATCTTTATATAAATGAACAAATTAAATTTTAATTATTTTTTTAAAATAATTAAAAAATCATCATCTGCAAAAGTATCATTTGTATAACTTATTCTTAAGCGATTAATCTCTATAGTTTTAAAATCCTTAAAAACCCTTTTTACTTCATCTTTATCAAAAAAATACATTTGCATGCCATCTTCACAGCTTGCAGATCTATTTTTATCGCTCTCTTGAATAATAACTTCATACTTTGAATTTTTCTTGTTATTTTTATAACGATAATCATCCATATTTCTAACCACAATATAAGCTATAGAATCTTGTTTAAGCACTCTATAAATTTCTTTAGCTGCTTTTTCTATCACCTCTTTAGAATTATAATAAAGCACTCCATAGCAAAGCAAACCATCAAAACTTTTATCTTCATAAGGGATATTATCTACACTTGAAACTTTTAAATCTGCTTGAAGATTGTATGTTTTTAAAAGCTCTTGAGTAGCTTTAATTCCATTTTCTGAATAATCCACTCCAAAAGCTTTAAAACCATTTTCTACCAAAAATTTAACATGCCTTCCCGTACCACACCCTAAATCCAAAATTTTATCTCCTAATTTAAAATTTCTAAAAACAAAACTTACCAAATCATTACTAGGATAACGTGGTTGATGTCTTTTATCTGCATGCAACTCGTGCCATTTTTCTTGAAGCATTTTTTTCCTTTTTTATTTAATATATTTGAAATTATAACAAAAATGAAATAACTTTGATATTATTTTCAATTTTTTCTTTGCTAGTTTTTTCATCTAACCATAAATTTATAAGTTCTTTACTTAAAAGTTCTGAATTTTTTTGTTTTTCTCTTCCAAAAATCAAATGTGAAGGCAAATACCAAGAGCTACAATCTATATCCTTTTCTCTTAATTTACTAAGCAATTTTTCCCTATCTCCTAAATACCTAAAGGTGTAACGCCAGGAAATACAATTAGGACTTAATTTTGGATGAATGATATTTTGATGTATTAAATTTTCTTGATAAATTTGCATTTTTTCTCTACGATTTTTACAAATTACTTCAAGATTATTAAGTTTGGTTTTTAAATTTCCATAATTTTGAGCTTTAAAAATCAAAGTGTAGTCCAAAAGTAAAGATTTTAACTTAGAAAAATAATCCAAATCTTTAGAATCTAAAGCATAGTATTTTTGTCTATATTCTTCAAAAAACATTTTAAAATCTTTAAATTCCAAACATTCATTCATTATGGATAATTCTTTTAAAACTTCACTAGAATTAGTAAAAATCACCCCCCCCCCATGAACTATTTTCCAAAAATTTAGTATGACCAAAACTTAAAATACTCGCATGAGATCTAGGATCTATCTTATAAGTTTGCGCACAATCTTCTATAATAAAAATATCATTTTCTAAACAAAACTCCCAAATTCTCTCATCACAAAAATGCCCATAAAGATGAACCAAAACTAAAGCATCATAAGAATGCTTTGCATATAAAGCAACACAACTTTCATAATCTAAAGTATAATTACACAAAGAAACATCAATAAAAACAAGTTCACATCCTGCTTTAAAAGCTGCACAAGCAACTTGAGGACACACAAGAGAAGGAATAGCAATTTTACTTTTTCCTTGTTTTTTTAAATATGAAAAAATAAGATACAAAGCACTTGTTCCAGAGCCCGTATAAAGAAGATTTTCACGATCAAATTTCAAAGAAAGAAGTTTTTCTATCTCACACACGCCTAACCTTAAATAAAAAATTATATAATTTTACCGATATTTAATTTAATTTTTAATATTTTTAGGATTAAAACATGCAAATAGGAAATTTTAACACAGATAAAAAAGTTTTTATCATAGCAGAACTTAGCGCAAATCACGCAGGAAGTCTTGAGATGGCACTTCAAAGCATAAAAGCTGCTAAAAAAGCAGGTGCTGATGCGATAAAAATCCAAACTTACACTCCAGATAGTATGACTCTAAATAGCAACAAAGAAGATTTCATCATCAAGGGTGGGCTTTGGGATAAAAGAAAATTTTATGAGCTTTACGAAAGTGCAAAAACCCCTTATGAGTGGCATTCTCAAATCTTTGAAACTGCACAAAATGAAGGCATACTTTGTTTTTCAAGTCCTTTTGCCAAAGAAGATGTAAAATTTCTAAAACGCTTTGATCCTATAGCCTATAAAATTGCTTCTTTTGAAGCCAATGATGAAAATTTTGTGCGTTTAATCGCCAAAGAAAAAAAACCCACTATCGTTTCAACGGGCATTGCTACAGAAGAAGAGCTTTTTAGAATCTGTGAAATTTTTAAAGAAGAAAAAAATCCTGATCTCATCTTTTTAAAATGCACTTCAGCTTATCCTGCTGCCATAGAAGATATGAATTTAAAAGGCATAGTAAGTTTAAAAGAAAAATTTAATGTTGAAGTTGGACTAAGCGATCACAGCTTTGGATTTTTAGCTCCTGTTATGGCAGTAGCACTTGGAGCTAGGATCATAGAAAAACATTTTATGTTAGATAAAAGCATAAAAAGTGAAGACAGTAAATTTAGCCTTGATTTTGATGAATTTAAAGCTATGGTAGATGCAGTTAGACAAGCTGAAAGTGCTTTAGGCGATGGCAAGTTAGACTTAGATGAAAAAGCTCTTAAAAATCGTGTTTTCGCAAGAAGCTTATATGCAAGCAAAGATATCAAAAAAGGTGAAATTTTCAGCAAAGAAAATGTGAAATCAATTCGTCCTTCTTTTGGACTACATCCTAAATTCTACCAAGAAATTTTAGGAAAAAGAGCTAGCAAAGATATAGAATTTGGCGATGCCTTAAAACAAGGAGATTTTAAATGAATAAAGATCTATTTTTAAAAAATACTCAAGCTTTATTTGAAGTGGATCAAATATTAGCCTACAAACTGCGTAGTTTAGAAAAAATTGATTTTAAAATACTACAAAATGAGAATGGAATTAATTTTATAAAAGATGATATCGCACTTTATAAAAATCCTAATCAAGAAATTTTAGAAAGCTCAACCCTTTTTAAAAGTGAGTATAAAAAATATCCTGTGTTATTTTTTTATGGTTTTGGAAATGGTATATTTTATAAAGCTTTATGTAAAAATAAAAATCATAAACACATAATCATTTTTGAAGATGAACTTGAAATTTTAGCTCTTGCTTTTCATTTGTTTGATTTTACCCAAGAATTAAAAAGCGAAAAACTTATACTTTTTTACAATCCAAGCCTTACCACAGCTCAACTTAGTACACTTTTTACTTACAAAAACATACATACTAGTATTAAAATTTTTAATCTTTTCATCCATAATGAATTTTATTCTAAATTTTACGGAACACAAATTCAAACTCTTAACAATGAACTTATAGAAATCATTCGTTTTATAGCACTTAATAAAGGTAATGATCCGCAAGATTCTTTGATTGGGATAAAACATACACTTAACAATTTATCCAAAACCTTAAACCATGGAGTTTTTCAAGATTTTTTAAAAGAAAGAAGAAATAAAGCTAAAAATGCCATCATAGTTTCTACAGGTCCAAGCCTAATCAAACAACTCCCCCTTTTAAAACAATATGCAAAAAAAGCTGCTATTTTTTGTACAGATAGTTCATATCCTATACTTGCAAAGCATAATATCAAGCCTGATTATGTTTTATCTCTAGAGAGAGTAATATATACATCAGAATTTTTTAACAATGATTTTAAGGAATTTGACAAAAATATATTATTTATTATTGCATCTTTAACACATGAAAATACAATCAAATATTTAGAAAAAAATCAAAGAAACTATATGTTAGTGCAACGACCCTTATATTCTGCAGCTAATCTTAAACTTGATGAATTTGGCTATCTAGGTGTAGGACACAGCGTAGCAAATATGGCTTATGAACTTGCAAGTGCCTTAAGACATGAAAATATTATCTTAATAGGACAAGATTTAGCTTATGGTAATGATGGAACCTCACATCCAAAAGAACATATTTTTGGCGAACAAGATAACGCTATAATAGGAGAATTTTACACTTTAGCTTATGGGGGAAATGGGCAAGTGCGAACTCAATTAAGCTGGAATCTATTTCGTCAAGCCTTTGAAAAAGATATTTTTTTTGCCAAAGAAAAACTAGGAATTGACACTTATAATTGCACAGAAGGTGGTGCTAGAATAGAAGGTAGTATAGAAAAGCCTTTTGCTTGGGTGTGTAAAAATCTATTAAATGAAAATTTAGAAAAGCCTTTTGCTTTTCCCAAAAAATTAAGTGATAAAAAAATGGAACAAAAATTTAAACAAACCAAAAAATTACTAATTGAAAATATAAAAGAAAGTGAAATTTTTATCCAAAAGGTTCAAGATAAACTTAAAATATTAAAATCTGAATTAGAAAAAGAACAATTAAATTTTCAATCATTAAATTCAATTAAAAAAAATCTTTTGGATTATTTTAAAGAATTTAAAAAACTAAAATCATTTAATGAATTAACTCAGGCTTTATACTATCACAATGAATGTGATATTGTAAAATATGAAGTTTTAAACAAAAACAAACAAAAAGAAAAATTAGAAGAATTTTTAAAATTACAATATAATTTTTTTATACAAATACTAGGTTACTTAAGCACTCAAAATAAAATTATTGACGATACTTTAAAAAAATTAAATTTTAACGATATAGACTATATAAATTTAAAAATAAAATGAGGAACAATGTTGATAAAAAATATTTTCATAAAAAATTTAAATGCACTAACAGCTTTTGAGTATAAAGAACTTAAAAAAAAGTTACAAAATTTAAAGTCTTTAAAACATTTTAAATATACCTTAGGAAAAGATCCGCTAGATATAAATATAATTCGAAAAAATGATTTAAAATCTCTATATAGAGATCCCTTGAAAGAATTACAAGAAAATTTAGATTTGTTTAATAACCAATTTTTAAGATATCCCGTTTTATTCTTCTATGGCTTTGGAAATGGAATTTTGTATAAAGCTCTACTTCAAAATAAAGAACGCAAACACATTATTGTTTTTGAAAAGGAATTAGAGATTATTTATTTGGCTCTTAATTTTTTAGATTTTAGTGAAGAATTAAAAAATAACCGCTTAATTATAGTTCATACCGAGCAAATAAATTATGCTACAATAGATACTCTTTTCTCTTTACCTGATATAGAATTATTCTTTAAAACTTACACATTAAATTTACATAATTCATTTTATAAAAACTATGAAGATAATATACAAAAAATTAATCAAATAAATCTCCAAGCTATGAGAACAGTAGCTTTAAGAAATGGCAATGACCCAGGAGATGCTATGATGGGTATAAGACACTTCGTGTATAACCTACCTAAAATGCTCACTCATCATAAAAAATCTGATCTTTTAAAAAAAAGAAGAAAATGCGATACAGCTATTATTGTAAGTGCCGGACCAAGTCTCGCAAAGCAACTTCCACTTTTAAAACAATATGCCAATAAAGCTACTATTTTTTGTGTTGATGCATCTTATAATACACTTGCAAAACACAATATCAAACCTGATTATGTTTTATCTTTAGAAAGAGGTAAACCAACATCAGAATTTTTTAACAATGATTTTGGAGATTTTGATAAAGATATATTATTTATTATTCTATCCTTAACTCATGAAAATACAATCAAATATTTAGAAAAAAACAAAAGAAACTATATGTTAGTGATTAGAAATCTAGCTTATGCAAGATCTTTAAAATTAGATGATTTTGGCTATCTAAGTGCTGGTTTAAGTGTTGCGCACATGTGCTGCGAACTTGCCTTGCAATTAAACTATAAAAATATTTTACTTATAGGACAAGATTTAGCTTATGGTAATGATGGGTCAACTCATTCAAGTAATTTTATTCATAAAAATCTTCACATAGGAGATTATGAAAGAGATTTTGGAAAATTTAGAACCACAGCTTATGGCGGCAATGGTGAAGTCGAAAGCTCTGAAATTTGGACTCTTTTTAGAAGGTTTTTTGAAAAAAATTTTAAAAATATTAAAGCTAAAATCTATAATTGCACAGAAGGTGGTGCTAGAATTCATGGTTTTGATGAAAAGCCATTTAAAGAAGCTTGTGAGGAATTTTTAATCAAAGATTTGAAAAAACCTTTTGCAAAACTAAAAAAACCTTCTAGACAAGAAAGCAATACTTTAATGCTAGATGCTTATAAAAAAATTAAAAAAAATATTAGTCTAGGCGAGACATTCAATAAAGAATGCAAAAAAGTTTTAAATCAAATTTGCAAAGTTACTCAAGGCAAAAACACTCTTACTCTTTCTGAAATTAATGCTAATATAGATAAAATAAAATTTAAACTTGAAAAACCAAGATATACTTTTTTAAATGAAATTTTAGGACCAACTCTTTACCATGAAGAAAGCATTCTTGCAGCTTTATATGTAAAAAACATTACCAATGAAAGTGAAAAACAAAATAAACTTTTTGCTTGGATTTATGCCCATGAATCTCTATTTGAAACCATGGTCGATTTAATAAAAATTCAAAATCAAGAATTAAAAAAAGCTATCATACCTTTACAAGATGAACTAGAAAAAAGAAAATTGATTTAATAAAGCCTAGTTTATAAAACTAGGCTTTATTTTTATTGTAAAAGTTTTAATACATTTTGTTGCACAGCATTAGCTTGGCTCATAGCGTATGAACCTGATTGTGCAAGAATATTGTATTTAGAGAAATTTGCACTTTCTGCCGCAAAGTCTACATCTCTGATAGTAGATTCTGCTGCCTTAACATTTACTTGAGTAACTGTTATATTATTAATAGTTACTTGAAGTTGATTTTGCACTGAACCAATATCAGCTCTAATTTGATCAAGATTTGCAGTAGCAGTTTCAGCTATATCCATGACTGCCATTGCACCTTTAAGAGTAGTTACACCTGCTGTTTGTTCTTGTGGAGCTAAAGATACCCTCATAGGTGCAAATTGAGAATTTCCACTTCCATTAGAAAATCCTGAACCAGCAGAAACTTGATATACCACACTTATACCTGCTGCAGAAATAACACTTTCAGCCCAAAACTTAGACATATTTTTACCAGAGCCTACAGACATACCAGTACCTTGAGAAAATCCTGAACCAGCAGCTCCAAAAGCCATAGTCATAACTGTCAATTCGCCAGGTTTAGTATTAAATCCCATAGCATCAGCAACACCTGCTTCTATTTTACCTTTTGATTCCCTCAAAGAAACAGAAGTTTGAGAAATCATAGTGCCAGCACTAAAACCAAAGCCTGTACCACTAAGATTAATATCTCTACCATCATTTTTTACTAAAGATAAACGACCATAGTTATTGTACTGACTTGGTAAAATTCCAGAAGCTGAACCAATATCCCCACCTATTTCTATACCTCTACCTTCTCTTGAAGTAAGAACCAAACGACCTTTATCATCTCTTGAAGCTTCAACTCCTGTAGTATCTTTTACAGAATTGATTGCAGCTACCAAAGAACCATTTTCATCACCTAATTTATAATCTACTTGACCTATAGTTACGCCATTGATTGAAAAATCTGAACTTGTAGAGCCTTCTTGAATTTGAAATGCTCCTGTAGTTTCAACACTAAAAGTAGCACGAACACCTGTTTTATCAGAGACGCGATTAATTTCTTCTGCTAAAGCTCCAATACCTGTCCCAACAGAAGTTGAGATTACTACATCTTGAAATTTAAAATCTTCTATACCATTATAATTTTTAATCACCATAGAAGCTGTACCACTTTGAGTAATTACAGAACCGGTTTCAAATCTTGTAACACCGATTTTAGAAGATTGAGTTGGTCCTATACTTGCTTTTATAGTTTGATTTGATTGAGATCCGATTTGAAATTCTTGATTTGTAAAATTTCCACTTAAAAGTTGCTTACCATTAAATGAAGTAGTATTAGCGATATTATCAAGCTCTTCCATTAAGCGGTTAATATCTGCTTGAAGCATAGTTCTTGTTTTTAAACTTTGGCCATCTTGAGCCGCTTGAGTTGCCTTAGTCTTGATAGTATCCAAGATCTTAAGCTGCTCATCCATGGCTTTATCAGCAGTTTGTAAAATACCTATAGCATCATTACCATTATTTATAGCTTGACCTAAAGTCGCTGCTTGTGAACGCAAAGAATCCGCTATCGCCATCCCTGAAGCATCATCTGCCGCTGAGTTAATTCTAAGACCTGAACTAAGTCTGCTTAAAGACTTATCAAGCTCGTTAGCATTAACAACTGAATTTGCATGTGCGTTCAACGCACCAATATTGGTGTTTATTCTAAAACCCATTTTAAATCCTTTCAAAATATTGCATCAAAAGGACTAAAGCAAGAAGTGTTCCAATTTTAGTTTAGTTAAAAATTTTAAAGCTTAAAAATAAAAAAGCCTAGTATTTCTACTAGGCTTGGATTTGTATATATTACAGCATTCTTAAAGAATGTGAAGACGTTTAAAATTACTATTGTAGTAATCTTAAAACATTTTGCTGGCTAGAATTTGCTTGAGCCATAGCATAAGAACCACTTTGAGCTAAGATATTTGCTTTAGAATAGTTTGCACTTTCACTAGCAAAGTCTACATCTCTGATTTGTGATTCAGCTGATTTAACATTTACTTGAGTTACAGTAATGTTATTAATAGTTGATGTAATTTGATTTTGCACAGAACCTATGTCAGCTCTAATTTGATCAAGATTTGCTATAGCGGTTTCAGCTATATCCATAACACCCATAGCTCCTTTAAGGGTGGTTACACCTGCGGTTTGTTGTTTGCCGGCACTATTTAAAACTGCACCAGTTTTTGTATTAACTAAGCTCTTTATATTAGAAACATTGAAACCTTGCTTACTCCAACCTGTTGCAGCTGTATTAGCAAATTTTGAAACTTTAAAATCAGCTATTTTGACATTAACTTTACCACCCTTATCTGCATTAAAGCCCATGGCATCAGCTATAGCTGCAGAAATTTGACCTTTTGATTCTCTTAGAGAAACAGAAGCCTCAGAAACCATACCATCTGCAAAACCAGCAATGCTAAAATTAGTACCGCTTATAGCTATATCTCTACCATCATTTTTCACTAAAGATAAACGACCATAGTTTTCATACATAGTACTTGCAACACCTGAACCATCTCCTATACTTCCTTCGATTTTAATACCTCTACCTTCTCTTGAAGTAAGAACCAAACGACCATTTTCATCTTTAGAAGCTTCAACGCCTGTAGTATCTTTTACAGCATTAATCGCTGCAAGCAAAGAACCGTTTTCATCTCCATCTTTATAATCAACTTTACCGATTTTCACCCCATTAATAGAAAAACTATCGTCTGTTGAACCACCTTGTATAGAAAAAGCTCCTACAGTTTGAACATTAAAAGAAGCACGAACACCAGTTTTATCAGAATTTCTATTGATTTCTTCTGCTAAAGCTCCAAGACCTGTTCCAACAGAAGTTGAGATCACCACACCTTGGAATTTAAAATCATCTATACCATTATAGTTTTTAATAGTAAGAGCTACAGTACCACTTGCAGTGATTTTGTTACCTGTTTCAAATCTTGTAACACCGATTTTAGAAGATTGGGTTGCACCAATACTTGCTTTTACACTTTGGTTTGATTGAGATCCGATTTGAAATTCTTGATTTGTAAAACCACCACTTAAAAGTTGTTTACCGTTAAATGAGGTAGTATTAGCAATATTATCAAGCTCTTCCATAAGACGGTTAATATCTGCTTGAAGCATAGTTCTTGTTTTTGCACTTTGACCATCTTGAGCCGCTTGAGTTGCTTTAGTCTTGATAGTATCAAGAATTTTTAATTGCTCATCCATAGCTTTATCAGCAGTTTGTAAGATACCTAAAGCATCATTACCATTTGATATAGCTTGACCTAAAGTAGAAGCTTGAGATCTTAAACTATCCGCAATAGCCATACCAGAAGCATCATCTGCTGCTGAGTTGATTCTAAGACCTGAACTTAATCTTGCAAGTGATTGATCTAAGCTTTTAGAGTTAAGATCAGAGTTTGCTTTTGCATTTAATGCTGCAACGTTTGTGTTAATACGAAATCCCATTTTAAATCCTTTTAAATAATTTCAAACTCATCCATGAGCTTGTTATCCACTATATCGTTTATAATAAAAATTACTTAATAGTTTTTGTATAATATTTTTATATTTTTTACAAAAGCTATATTTTTCTTATCTCTAAAATAATATTGATAAATACTTTTATCAAGCAAGCAAAAGAATCTGTATTCACTATCATTACATTCCCCCTATTAAAAGATAAGTTTTGCTCGCTAGATTTTTAAAATTTTCATTCTTACTTAAGATCACACAAGCTTTATTACTAGAAGAGCTTGTAAAGTCTATATTTTCTAAATCTTCATGGCTTTGATTGGCTGCGTTGATGATAGCATTTTTACTTGCTTCATTGCTTGAAATTCCCATGAGTATAAAATCTGCTTTATTTATAAAAACAAGTTTTAAGCATTCTTTATCATCGCCTACGCGAAAATTTACTTCTTTTGTGCCGTTAAAATTGCTAAGATCAACATTTTCAACCCCGCTTACATTACTCATCGTTTTTATAGAGCTTAAATGATCATTTTTTAAAGTATAAATGCTTATATCATTGATCAAAGTTTTAAGGTTATTTAAAGACTTGCTAACTTCAGCTTCATCCTTGCTTGAACTCATTTTTGGTAAAGCAATAGCAGCTAAAATTCCTAAAATAACGATCACAAAAACAAGTTCTAATATAGTAAAAGCTTTTCTCATCTATATCCTTGAAAAATTTTTATTTTTAGGGCTTAAAATATCTTCTTCTACGCTTACAAATTCCTTTTTTTCATAAGCATCAACTGCAGCTCTTGCTATCATCAAAGCATTATCAGAGCAGAATTTTAAAGGAGCTAGTTTTAAATTTGCATTATATTTTTGACATAAATTTTGCAAACGCGAACGCAAGTTAAGATTTGCACTAGCTCCGCCTACAACGCCAAAATTTTTAAATTTATAAAGATTAAAAATTTTTTCTAATTTATCCATGATATGATCACAAGCTGTATTTTCAAAGGCATAAGCTATTTCAGCTTTTATCTCATCACTTAAATTTTCATGTTTTAAAATTTCTAAACGCACTGCATTTTTAAGTCCTGAAAAACTATAAGCGAGTTCTTTAGAATGCTTTAAAGGTATGTTAAAAGAGATATTTTTAAGTTTGGCATTTTTTGCTAAATTTTCTATGATGACCCCACCAGGATAACCTAAATTCATCATTTTAGCCACTTTATCAAAACTTTCTCCAAAGCTATCATCATTTGTGCTTGCTAAAAGCTCTAAGTTTGCATCATCTTTAAGATATAGCACCATGGTATGCCCACCACTAACAAGTAAAATTCCCATATCTAAAGAAATTTTTTCTTCCAAAAAAAGACTATAAATATGTCCTTTAAGATGATTTATAGGAATTAAAGGTAAATTTAGAGCACTTGCTAAGGTTTTTGCCATGGAAATTCCACTGAGCAAAGAAACGCTAAGCCCAGGTTCATTTGTCACAGCTATGGCACAAAGATTTTTAAAATGCTCTTTGCATTGCTTAAGTATCTTTGGTAAAGCCTCGCTATGAAGTCTTGCAGCAAGTTCAGGCACCACTCCCCCATAGATACTATGATCTAATTCTTGGGAAATTTTTTTATGAAATTTACATTCTAAGGTATTTTTATCAATGATAGCTATAGAACTATCATCACAAGAGCTTTCTATAGCTAGGATAAGATTTTTCATTCAAATTCCACTAAAATAGAACCTAAAAATTTATCTTTTGATCTTGCCATTTTAAGAGTGTTTAAATCCAAATTTTTAGCATTTTTGATCAACTTGCTATTAGTATTTGCCTCTAAAAGTTGTTGCAAATTCGCCCCTCTTAATTCATAAAATTCCACTCTATAAATTTTACCTGCCATGTCTAAAGAATATTGTGTTTGCATATTTTTTTTATGAACTAAAATACCACTTTCATCTTTTCCATGATCAAAGCCTATGATATTTACGCGTACATTAGCTATCTTTGGGATAAGAAAATTCTCTTTTACTTTTACCTTGGTTCCAAAAGGAACGGTGGTTTCATTGCCATCAACTTGAAAAGTTACTTCATTAAAAGCATCACTAAATTCTAAATACTCAGGATATAATCTTGTTTGAAAACGATTGCCATACTGGATATAAAAAGAATTTCCTTCTGCGATAACAGCCGTAAGTTCATTGCTTGTGTTATAATTTAACTCTTTATTTACCGGAAAAGGCACATAGTTGATAACCTTTCTTGGATTTTTTAAAGAAAGTAAAATTCTATCATTAAAAAGCTTCACTTCAAGCTCTCGGTTTATGGCTTTATCAACCCCTTGTGGAGTGAGTTCGAAATCTCTGCTAAATTCAATTCCTGCGGTTTTTAGATAATTTTCAATCGCCAAAAGATGATAATAAGCTCTTAAATTTACAGGCAGATTTTTACTCGCTTCATTTGCAAAAGCAGCTTTGTGATTTGAAATCACAAAATAAGTTAAAGCTTTAAGCATTTCTGTATCGCCAAGCTCTTGGGTTTTGGTGTTTTTAAGATGATAAGCATGCTTTGGATCAGCAAGTGAAGAATTGACACTATTTACGGTTTGAGTGGCGATATTTTCAAGATCAGGGTATTTGCTTGCATTGATTTCGCTTGTATCAATCACGCTTGAATTTCCCCAACGCTTAGGATTTTGCATCGCATCGATATAAGTAGGTTTATAAAAACCCCAACCATCGTGAAGATTGATCACCATACTAACTTCAGGAAGTAAAATAAGCTCTTTAATGCGTTGAACGGTTTTATAATCAGGATCTTTTGGGCTAATGCTTGCAAATTTACGGTTTAAATCCCCGTTATTCCCACGCGAACGCTTGATAATGCTATCAAAAGCTAAATTTGGAGCCACTATAATCTTACCCTTAGTGATATTATAATCACTCAAAAGCAAACTTGCTGCATGAAATCCACCAGGCTCATCGCCTTGAATTCCACCAAAAATCAAAACTGTATTATTATCATCTAGACTTTTTCCATTTTCCCCCACGCTAAAGTCTAGCTCTAAAGCAAAAATGCTTGTTATAAAAAATAAAATTGTTAAAAAAATTTTCATTTTAACTCCTTAAATACTCTCTTGTTTTAAAATCATACTCAAAAACCTCTTCTATACTTGAAATTTTAGGCGCTCCAAAATGATCAAGGGCTTTAAAAATGCATTTAGCAATGTCTAAAAATCCACTTTTATTTTCTAAAAAATTATAAACACTGACTTCATTAGCAGCATTGATAATAACACCTAAATTTGGCTCTTTTAAAAATGCATTTTTAAGCTTAAAAATAGGATATTTTTTTGTGCTGATTGGATGAAATTTTAAAGCAGGCATTTTGCTAAAATCAACAGCCTCTAAAATAGGCGTATCTTGTTTTTCAAATATAGCATCTGAAATAGCTAGTTTCATATCTGCTTTTGAAAAATACGCCGTGCTAGCTCCATTTTTAAATTCACACATTGCATGCACTAAAGATCTTGGTTCTATTAAAGCATCAATTTCTTTAAAATCATATAAATGATAAGCCTCTATAATCTCAAAGAGCTTATTTGCCATAGTCGCACTATCTATAGTGATCTTTGCTCCCATGTTCCAATTAGGATGTTTTAAAGCATCTTTGACACTGACTTGATTTAAATCTTTGATTTTATACTTATAAAAAGCTCCGCCACTTGCTGTGATATAAAGTTTTGCTATATTTTTTTTACCTTCGAGTAAAAATTTTAAAGCCGCATGCTCACTATCAACGGGTAAAAATTTAGCCCCTTTTAAAAAACTCCCAGCCACCACAAGACTTTCTTTGTTAGCTAAGGCTATGTTTTTGCCAAGTTCTTTAGCCTTTAAAGTGCTTTTAAGTCCTGCAAAACCTACAATAGCATTGAGTAAAAGTTTGTCTTGGCATTCTGTTAAAATTTGCTCTAAACCTTCTTGTCCTATAAAAACTCTATCGTGTTTAACTAAATGCTTATTTTTTGAATCTTTTATGGCAACAAATTTAGGCTTAAATCTTGCGATTTGTTCATTTAAAAGAGCGATGTTATCTCCACAAGCTAAAGCAGAAATGGGAATGTTTTTTAAAGCAGCAAGTTTAAGAGCATTTACTCCTATGCTACCCGTACTTCCAAAAAGTATCATAAAAGAGCAACCATCACAAAAGCAGCAATGATCACCGCATCGATCCTATCAAGCACTCCCCCATGACCAGGGATAAGATCTCCACTATCTTTTACACCTGCTTCTCTTTTAAAATAACTCTCAAGCAAATCTCCAATTACTGCAAAAATCGCTACAAAAAACGAACAAAGCAAAGAAAGCCAAAAGCTATAAACAAAAACTCCTAAAATAGTTCCAATAACACTCGCACAAATCAAGCCACCTATAACACCTTCTAAGGTTTTGTTTGGACTTGTTGGAGAAAAAGGAGTTTTACCCATAAGTTTTCCGATAAAATACGCCCCACTATCACAAGCTGCAACGATAATGATAAGCCAAAAAAGCGCAAACATACCCTGATCTAAATACACTTGCCAAAGTGCTAAAATAGGCAAACTAGGATAAATATAAATAAGAGCTGGTTTTAAGGAAGCCTTTTTATAAACCAAATATCCAACGACTAATAACAAAGCTAAAATCCCAAAAAGCAAAGCTTTATGCGATAAACTTCCCAAAATAAAAGCTATAGCCAAAGGGATAATAGAAATATTTTCCAAAGCAAAAAGTTTTTTTGCTTCACTAAAAGATAGATACAATAAAACCGCAAAAACGATAAAATTGATAAAAAATTGATCAATCAACGCGATAATAATAATAGCCCCTATCATCACAAGAGCTGAAATAATTCTAGTTGTATTAAACATATTTTTCCTTATATACTAATATCTAAGCGATGAATGCTTTGTGCGTCTTTAAAATTTGGATCTTTAGACTCATCTTCTTTGTTTTTCTCATCATCGCTGGTTTTAGCTTCTTGATTGTGTTTTTTCTTTTTTTCTTCTTGTTCGGCTTTTTCTTTGATCTCTTCTTTGATTTCATGAGTCTCATTGACTTTTTCAAGCTTGTTCAAAGTTTTTTCTTTTTCATTAAATTCAGCCATATTTAGCGTAGCTGCAAAACCTTCTTTTGCAAGCTCATTGCTTGCTTGTGTAGCTGGATAAGCCATATTTTGATTTATATAATTGACATTTCCTAATGGGCTAACTGGCATTTTAATCCTTTGTGATATTAATACTTTTAAAATTTGTATAATTTACAAACGCCTTTTGCTGAACCTTAACAAAATTTTTTAAGGTATAATCGACCCAATACGAACCTTTCTTTAACTTAGAAAAGCTTACACAAAGCCTTGCAGCAAATTCTATCACATCAAGGCTGATTTTTTGCTTGTTTGATATAATCAAAGTATGTGCACTAGGAATATCCCTTGCATGAAGCCACAAATCATCTTTTTTAGCATTTTTAAGTAAAAATTCATTGCCTTTTTCATTTTTACCCACGCAAATTTTAAACTCATTATAATAAAAATTTGCCACAAGATCTTCTTGTTTATGATCTTGATTTTTTTTGCTATTTTTTTTAGGTAGTAAAATTTCAAGCTCTATCTCACTCTTAGCTTGAAGCAATAATTCTTTCAAACTCAAGGTAAAATCTAACTTTTCTTTTAAATTTTGTCTTTGTATGTTTAAATTTTTAGCTTTTTGTTCTAATTTTTTAGCATTTTTATAATATAAATTAGCACTTTGCTTAGGACTAAATTCAAGCTTAAATTCAAGCTCTTTGCCTTCAAAATCATCAAGCTTAAATTCCCTTTCATAATCTTTTAAAACACTCAAATTTGCAAACAATACATCAGCCCTTTTTCTGTATTCTAAAGCTTTTAAGAGTAAAGAATTTTCTTCATCTAAACTAGAAAAAAGTTCTTGTAAATTTTGTATTTTTTTATCTACTTGTATAAGTTTTAAATTTTTTATTTGTTTGATTTTACTCTCATAAATGCTTGTAAATTTGCGAGAAAAATAATCTGCAAAGTCTTTAATTTCTTCAAAATTTTCATCCATTTTATAAGGCTTTAAAGGCTCTAAAATCACATTAGGTTTTACGACACGATAACTTTTATCAATGTGCCTTAAAGCCTCTATGATCAAATCTTTTTCATCTGTAAGAATAACATTGGTATTTTTACCCGTAAATTCAAAATAAATTTTGCTCTCATAGCTTTTATAAGCCTTATTAGCTTTTACACTAAAACATAAAATACGATTGCCTTCAAGGACTTTAACTTCCTTTATAAAAGCATTGCTAAAATACTTTTTAAGCATAAAATCAAAAGGTGCATTATAATTTTTTGCATTAAATTTAGCTGTATAAATCGCACTCATTGCACGAGTAAGATCAAAAATAAATCTTTCTCTATCAAAGCTTAACTCCAAAATATTGTCATTGATACGCTTGATAAAATCGATTTTTTTAAACTGAGAAAAAAAAGTTTGCAATTGTAAAAGTTCTGTGTATTTCATAAAAGAAATTATAAAATATTTTGGCGAATTTGTGGTAGAATTACATTAAAAAAGGAAATTTGTGCAGCTTAATGAGCTAAATTGTGTGATTTTATGTGGTGGTAAATCTAGTCGTATGGGACAAGATAAAAGCAAATTGATTCTTAAAAATCAAAATTTAACTCAATTTCAAGTAAATAAATTTTCTAAAATTTTTAAAAATGTCTATGTGAGTGCGAAAGAAGACAAATTTGAAAACCATTTTAGCTTGATAAAAGATTCTTTAGAATTTGAAGTTTACTCTCCTATGCTTGCGCTTTACTCTATACTTTCAAATTTTAAAAATGAATTTGTTTTTGTTTTAAGTGTAGATAGTCCTAAAGTAGGTGAAAATGAGCTTTTAAAAATGCTTCCTTTTTTAGAGCAAAACTATAAAATAATCATAGCCAAAACCCCTTTACATAAACATCCCTTATGTGGCTTTTATCACAGCTCTTTAGCTCAAACTTGTAAAAATTTCTTAGAAAAAAATGAACAAAAAATAGGACTTTTATTTTCTGAGATTAAAACCAAATTTGTAGAATTTGAAGATGAAGATGCTTTTTTAAATCTTAATTTTTATGAAGAATATGAAAAATTTAAAAGCGAGTTAAAATGAGAAAAATTGCTTTATTTTTAAGCTTATGTGTTTTTATATGGGCTAGTGATTTACAACAAGCTTTAGAGTATGAAAAACAAGGCGATTATAAAAAAGCTATGGAAATTTACAAAAAACTCGCTTTAAAAAATTCATCTGTTTTGATTTCTCAAGAACAAAATAACTCAAGCCAAGCAACACAAACACAAAATTCTATCACTATAAAAAAAGAAGAAAAACAAGACTTTTCTCGCCTAGCCTTGGCTAATTATCTTGGTAAAAATGAAAGCTTTAATCCCCTTGGCATTAGCTCTTACAAGATGAATTATTTTTTACCTTTAGCTTATAGTTTTAATTCTTTAGGAGCAAATAATAATAAGAGTGAGGCGAAATTCCAACTTAGTGTTAAAAAAAGACTTTTTGAAAATTTACTAGGACTAGATGAAAAATATTATATAGCCTATACTCAAACTTCTTGGTGGCAAATTTATGAGCATTCTTCTCCTTTTAGAGAAACCAACTATCAACCAGAATTTTTTATAGATTTTCCTTTATATCTTAAAGATTATGAATTTTTTAACAATCTACGCGTAGGTATATTGCATGAAAGCAATGGCAAGGGAGATGAGAATTTACAATCTCGCTCATGGAATAGAATTTATGTATCTACGGCTATTTTATATAATAAATTTTTATTTGTTCCACGCCTTTGGTATAGAATTCCTGAAAGCAAAAAAGATGATGACAATCCTGCCATCTTGCATTATATGGGAAATTTTGATGTGAATTTAGCGTATTTGGGCGATGATTATTTTATCAATCTTATGCTAAGAAACAATCTTAAATTCCACGATAACAAAGGTGCTATACAAGTTGATCTAGGATATGATATTTTTAATAACGGAATTTATTGGTATTTACAATACTTTAATGGCTATGGAGAAAGCCTTATAGACTATAACAAACACTTGCAAAGACTTTCCACTGGATTTTTGATTTCTTACTAAAATATCCTTTGTAGTTTTATCATTTCTTAAAACAAATTTCATTACAATTTCATTTTTGATAATTATTATTACTATAAGGAAAGATTTGTTTTTTAAGCATATATTGAGTTTAAAAGTGCTTATAGCTTTACTTTTATTCTTTGGAATGATAAGTTTATTTATAGGAGTTATCAGTATCAATGTAAAAGATATTCTTAATCTTAACTCCACTCAACTAGAAATCATAACCCTTACAAGAATTCCTAGACTTATAGCGATTTTACTCACAGGAATGAGTCTTAGTATATGCGGGCTTATCATGCAACAACTCACGCAAAATAAATTCGTTTCTCCAACTACGGCAGGAACTATGGATTGTGCTAAATTTGGCATACTTATTTCTTTAATATTTTTTGCTGGAGCGTCTTTTTTCACTCAAGCTATCATTGCTTCTGTATTTGCACTTTTGGGTTCTTTTATATTTATCCAAATTTTAAGAAAAATCAAACTCAAAGATGTGATTTTTGTACCTTTGATAGGCTTGATGTTTGGAGGCATTATTAGTGCTATAACCACTTTTTTTGCCTATGCTTTAAATTATATACAAAATATCCAAGGCTGGTTACAAGGCAGTATGGCAAATGTTATGCAGGGAAATTATGAATTGCTCTACATTTCTTTGCCACTTTTTATACTTGCTTATTTTTTAGCTCATAAAATTACCATAGTTGGCATGGGCGAAGATGTAGCTTTAAATCTTGGAATTTCTTATAATGGTATATTATTTTTAGGCTTGATGATTGTAAGCATTATCACTAGTTTAGTGATTGTAAGCGTTGGAATTATCCCTTTTTTAGGGCTAATTATCCCAAATTTAGTAGCTCTTTATCTAGGTGATAATCTTAGAAAAAATCTTATCTATATAGCACTTTGTGGAGCTTTGTTTTTACTTGTTTGCGATATCATTTCAAGACTTGTCATCTTTCCTTTTGAAATGCCTTTAAGTATCACTACAGGTGTTTTAGGATCTTTAATCTTTATCTTTCTTTTGCTAAAAAGGAAAGTTTATGCGTAAAAAAATGCTGATTTTAAGCTTTTTAACACTTGGTATGATAGGGATTTTTATACTTGTGGGTTTAAATGGCTTTGATGAGTATGCCTTAAAAAGTCGTTTTTTACAAATTACAGCTATTATCATAGTAGCTATTTGTATCGCTGTTTCAACAGTGATTTTTCAAACTTTATGCAACAACAAAATTCTAACCCCTGCTATCATAGGATTAGATTCTTTATATATTTTACTTCAAAGTGCTCTTATCTTTTCTTTTGGTGCAGCTAATTTAAGTGTTTATAAAAACGATATCAATTTTTTAATCACTCTAGTTTGTATGGTGGTTTTTTCACTAGGACTTTATAAAATTTTATTTAGTAACGATAGAAGCATTTATCTTATAATGCTTTTAGGCTTAGTTTTTGGAACACTTTTTAGCACTTTAAGCTCTTTTTTTGAAGTATTAATCGATCCTGATGAATTCATGGTAATACAAGGAAGAATGTTTGCTAGTTTTGATAATATTGCTTTTGATGTTTTAATTCTTGCTTATATCATTAGCTTTTTAAGTTTTATATGGATTTTTCGCTATATGAAATTTTTAGATCCTTTAAATTTAGGCAAAGATTTAGCGATAAATTTAGGGATAAATTATCAAAAAATTTCAAAACAATTGATGATTATCATAGCTATTTTAACTTCTATTAGCACCGCACTTGTAGGTCCTATAACCTTTTTGGGGCTTTTGGTGGTAAATATCACTTATGAGCTATTTAAAACTGCAAAGCATAGTATTTTACTAAGCGCTTGCATACTCATTAGCATTTTAGCTTTGCTTGGAGGGGTATTTTTTATCTCTAGAGTTTTTGATTATAATGCCACTATAAGCGTGGTTATTAATTTCTTAGGTGGGATATATTTTATCTATCTTGTATTAAAGGGTAATAAATTATGATTAAACTAAAAAATATCACCAAATTTTATGATAATAAAGCCATTATTTCAGATCTTAGCCTTGATTTTCATAAAGGCAAAATCACTTCTATAATAGGAGCCAATGGCGCTGGAAAATCCACTCTTTTAGCTCTAGCAAGTCGTTTAATAAAACCTAGTAGTGGAGAAATTTATATCGATGGAATGAATTTAAAAGACTATAAAGAGCAAATCTTAGCACAAAAAATTTCCATTCTCAAACAACAAAACAATATCAATTTAAGATTAAAAGTTGAAGAATTAGTCGCTTTTGGGCGTTTTCCACATTCTCAAGGAAGACTTAATGCAAACGATAAAATCAAAATCAATGAAGCTTTAGAATACATGGGACTTAGCAACTTAAGAAATGAATTTTTAGATACATTAAGCGGCGGACAAAAACAAAGAGCTTTTATAGCCATGATTATCGCTCAAGATACTGAATTTATAATGTTTGATGAGCCTTTAAACAATCTTGATATGAAGCATAGCGTACAAATCATGCAACTAATGAAAAATTTAGTCAAAGACTTTAACAAAAGTATAGCTGTTGTATTGCATGATATTAATTTTGCTTCGATTTATTCTGATGAAATCATAGCCTTAAAAGATGGGAAGCTTTTAAAACAAGGTTCAAAAGACGAAATCATCAATCAAGAAAATTTAAAACAAATTTATGATATGGATATACCCGTAAGTCAAATTGATGGTAAGAAAATTTGTATTTATTTTTAAAAAGGAGAAAATATGAAAAAATCTTTAGTTTTTGCATTTTTTGCATTTTTTTTAAGTCTAATCTTAACAGCTTGTAATTCAAACTCAAATGAAAACAACGCAAGTTCTACAACAAAAACCAACACTGCTACAGTGAAAGTTTTGCCTATTAGCATGAGTGATGAGGGTGATAGTTTTTTAGTGAAGGATAGTCTAGGAGAAAATAAAATCCCTAAAAATCCTTCTAAGGTAGTGATCTTAGATCTTGGAATTTTAGATACTTTTGATGCTTTAAAATTAAACGATAAAGTCGCGGGCGTTCCTGCTAAAAATTTACCAAAATACCTACAACAATTTAAAAACAAACCTAGTGTAGGTGGAGTACAACAAGTTGATTTTGAAGCCATTAATGCTTTAAAACCTGATCTTATCATCATTTCTGGACGCCAAAGTAAATTTTATGATAAATTAAAAGAAATAGCTCCAACTTTATTTGTAGGTCTTGATAATGCAAATTTTTTAAGCTCTTTTGAAAACAATGTCTTAAGCGTTGCAAAACTTTATGGTTTAGAAAAAGAAGCTTTGGAAAAAATTTCAGATATTAAAAATGAAATTGAAAAAGCCAAAAGCATAGTTGATGAAGATAAAAAAGCTCTTATCATTCTTACAAATTCTAACAAAATTTCAGCCTTTGGCCCCCAATCTCGCTTTGGGATTATTCACGATGTTTTAGGGATTAACGCAGTAGATGAGAATATAAAAGTAGGCACACACGGCAAAAGTATCAATTCTGAATTTATATTAGAAAAAAACCCTGATTATATTTTTGTTGTTGATAGAAATATCATCGTAGGCAACAAAGAACGCGCTCAAGGCATACTCGATAATGCGCTTGTTGCTAAAACCAAAGCAGCACAAAACAAAAAAATCATCTATCTTGATCCAGAATACTGGTATTTAGCAAGTGGAAATGGACTAGAGTCTTTAAAAACTATGATTTTAGAAATCAAAAACGCTGTAAAATAATACAACCTCGCAAGAGCTAGTCTCTTGCTTTAATACTTAATAAAATACTTGGAATTTTCAAGAAAGTTTTAGTGGCGGACAGAGAGGGATTTGAACCCTCGAGACCCGTTAAGATCTGCACCCTTAGCAGGGGTGTGGTTTCAGCCGCTCACCCATCTGTCCAATAAAGTAAAGTGTAATTATACAAAAAAATAAATAATACCTAGCTTAAAAAGCTAGGAAAAATCAAAGGCTAAGATAAGCCAAAAGCAAAGTTACAACAACCCCTACTCCAAGAACTGCAAATTGTTTACTTCTATCTTTTTTATTTGCAAACAAAGTAATCATAAGCCCTGAAATATAAAGCATAAATAAAGTAATACCAAAACCTACGCTAAGCACAGAAAAATACCAAGCACCCTTATCTTTATGAAGCATAATCATATCTCCAAGTAAAGATCTTGTTTTTAAGGTAATGCTGTATTCATTAGTAGAATTTTGAGTTATATTAGCACTATAATGAGTTCCACCTATTGTTATACCTTTATCTTTACTTTTAATTATATTTGTATTAGATGGTACTTTTAAACCATTTGTTTTTAAATACTCTATTAAAGCTTCTCTTTCTTTACCACTTTCTATAACTTTTGACAATTGATACTGCTCAACTTTTAAGCCCACATCTTGATTAATACCAAAAATATATGCTATACCCGTTAAAGCAAAAAGCAAAGCACAAGGCAAGAAGAACAAACTAAGATAGATATGAACCTGTCTAAATAATTTATTTTTATTGATCATTTTAACTCCTTTTTGATTATCAAAATTTGTGATATTTTGACAAAACAAAGTGAAGCAAAAGTGAATTTTAAATAAAAAGTTTATATTTTTTAAAACAAAGAAAAGAAAAAGCCCTTATGATTATAGGGCTTAAGAATTATTTTTTATCAATCACTTGATAATTATAAGGAGTAAGCTCTTTATCATGCTCTAAAAGTTCTTTTGGAGGATTGCCATTAACATCTTTTTCATCTGCATAGTAACGCTCTCCAGCTTTATGATTATTAACATCTACTTTATAATAAAGCTCTCCTGGATTAAATTTTTGAATATCTTCAAAACCTAAATTTGAAGTTTTAAAATCTTTAATTCCATTTGCTACTGCAATTTCTACAAGTTTAGTTTGTCCCATTCTTGCCATATCAACAGCTTGCAATAACATTCTTGAAGCTTCGCGAGGATTATGGAAACCAGTTGAGTTTTCAGCATTAACAAAATCTGCTCTCATTTGAGCTTTACGATGAAGTTCTAAAACTTCTTTTAGCTCTTCGCTAATTTTTTTCGCATCAGCTTTTCCATCGCTTTGGAATTTTTCCATATTGCCTAGTTCATCGCGTAATTTTTTAGTATCCATAATCAAACTAACAATTGCATACTCTGCAGTTCTTTGATCATGTGCAACGCTGTTTTGTATGTCAAGCACTTGAGCTTTTAAATAATCTTCACTTTGTTTATGACAAGACTTACAAGCAGAGTTAATATCTCTTAAAGGAGAAGTGATATTGTGTTGAGTAACCTTTTTAGCTCCTTCTCTAACATAAGGCATATGACAATCCACGCAACTTACTCCATTTGCAGCATGCACACCGCCACTATAAAGTTCACTTTCTGGATGTTGAATTTTAATAATTTGCGCTCCTGTTAATTTATGAGTAAAATCAGCTCCAAATACTCCACGAACTTTATCATAATAATCATCTAGCATTTCAATTCTAAATGGTTGTCCTTTTTTCCACTCACTCCAAGGAAAAGTTAAAACTATACCATCTGTTTCAATCTCTTTAGCTTTATTGCCATCTCTCCAAAATTCATACTCATCATAATTTTTCTGAGTTCCATTCCACCATTTTTTAGAACTATCATCTACAATAGTTTCACCCATTACTTTTACTTTTTCCCCTGTTGGTTTAAAATAGTATTCAACATGGCATTGAGAGCAAACTAAAGTTCTCATTTCTTCTCTTGTAGCTTTTACACCTTGTACTGGATCTTTTTCATATCCTCTAGAAACTAAAGCATTAATAGCTGCTGGACGAGTAAGTCTTAAACTCATATCATTTGGATTGTGACAATCTGCACAAGTTACACCCATTCTTTTACCACCATGTGGGCCTGCATGTTCAGGTGAATTTTCTACTATACCATCAACAGCTGGGATATTTTTAATCATAGTCCAATAATTTGTAGAGTTAAAAGCAGTAAAATCTCCTTTAGCAACATTTTTTATAAGCCATGGAGTCCATCCACTATGACAATTCATACAAGCTGCAGGTTGACCTTTAAAAGCAGCAAGTCCATGGGCATTAAGAAAATCTTTGTTGTTTCTTGCTGTTTTCATTTGATCTACTTGAACCCAAAAATGCCCTCTTTCTTCATTGAAATCAAGACTAAAAGGATATCCTGCCCAAAGTATGGTTAATTGAGGAAAGCGAATCAATTTTGAATAAGCTAAATTACCACCAAATTCAGTAGCCTTAGGCTCTTCTTTTTCAACCGTTAAATACATTTTTAGTTGCTCTGGAAAAACCTTACCCCATTTTTCAAAATTTGGATCATCGTCGCTAAGCAAAGAAAAATCAGCATTTGCTGCAATGGCATTTTTATTTGCTTCATCTTCTTTTTTTTGATTGATATCATTATTTAGCCATAAAACTCCCGCTATAAGTAAAACCAAAACAACAATACCCAAGCGTAAAATATTTTTTTTCATTCATCTTCTCCTTATTAAATTCCGTGTTTATGTCCAACATCTTTATGACAAGAAGCACAATTTAATGACTTGTCTGCATGTGGATTTGTTGTAGCATTGATAGCTGTTTGAGCAAAATCTGCATGACAGCGTATGCAGTTTTCTTGCACCATTTTTCTGCTTTTTTCAGTCGCGCTCAAATTTGTAGGCAACTCATCAAGTTTAAAAGTAAAAGCATAAGCATGCCCTAAACCACTTTGAGCCTTAGCTATCCACTTAGCTACAAAATTATGTGGCAAATGGCAATCCACACAAGTTGCTCTTGGTTCGCCTTTGACTTTTTGAGAATGCGGCCCTGCCATGTATTCGTTATAAACTTCATTCATAATATGGCAGTTATTACAAGATTCACTTGCATTGCTTAAATAAGATGTGCCCTTAGCGTTATAAAAGGTATAAAACCCAACCGCAAAGAAAACAAAAAGCAAAACAAGAAAAATAGTAAAAAGATTCGAAGTTTTCTTCAAAATTTTCCTCCTTAAAATTATCATTTCTTAAAATCTTCAATGAAACAACAATGTCACAGAATTTCCCAGAAATAAATTTTGTGATTCTAACATAGATGAATTTAATATAATTTTAAAGATATATTTACTCTTAATTAACCTAAAAAATTTAAAACTTTTATTCAATAATTTCAAAATAAATGATAAAATACAACTAAAAAAGGAAAAATTAATGCAAACAAGTCCTGATATGTTTATCAATCGCGAACTTTCTTGGCTTCGCTTTAATTCTCGTGTTTTAGACCAATGTTCTAAAAATTTACCCTTGTTAGAAAAATTAAAATTTATAGCTATATATTGCACTAATTTAGATGAATTTTATATGATACGCGTCGCAGGCTTAAAACAACTTTTTTCAGCTGGAGTTAATGCAAGCAGTAGCGATGAAATGACCCCGTTACAACAATTAAAAGCCATACGCAAATACTTACATCAAGAAAAAGAACTTTTGGAGCGTTATTTTAATGAAATCACAAGTGAATTAGAAAAAGAAAATCTTTTCATAAAACATTATGAGAATTTAGATGAAAATTTAAAACAAAAATGTGATGAGTATTTTTTCTCCAATATTTTTCCTGTTATTGTTCCAATAGCTGTTGATGCTACTCACCCTTTTCCGCATTTAAACAACTTATCTTTTTCACTAGCGGTTAAAATTTGCGATAAAGCGCATCCTGAACTTGTAAAATTTGGAATGATTAGAATTCCAAGAGTTTTACCTCGTTTTTATGAGGTAAGTGCAAATATTTATGTTCCTATAGAAAGTATAGTCCATCAACACGCAGAAGAAATTTTTCCAGGTTATAAACTCTTAGCTTCAGCAGCATTTAGAGTGACTAGAAATGCAGATATGGTAATAGAAGAGGAAGAAGCTGATGATTTTATGATGATTTTAGAACAAGGCTTAAAACTTCGCAGAAAAGGAGCTTTTGTAAGATTACAAATCCAAAAAGATGCAGATGAACAAATCGTAGAATTTCTTAATACTCACATGAAAATTTTTCATAAAGATGTTTATGAATATTCTATTTTACTCAATCTTCCTAGCCTTTGGCAAATCGCGGGAAATAAAACCTTTACGCATCTTTTAAGCCCACTTTACACGCCTAAAACTTTACCACCTTTTGATGAGAATTTATCTATTTTTGATGCTGTAGAAAAAGAAGATATACTCATCATACAACCTTTTGAAAGTTTTGATCCAGTTTATAAATTTATCAAAGAAGCAAGCAAAGATCCTGAAGTAATTTCCATAAGAATGACACTTTATAGAGTTGAAAAAAATTCCAATATAGTTCAAGCTTTAATTGATGCTGCAAGCGATGGAAAACAAGTAACTGTGATGGTAGAATTAAAAGCACGCTTTGATGAAGAAAATAATCTTCATTGGGCGAAAGCTTTAGAAAATGCCGGAGCTCATGTTATTTATGGCATTACAGGTTTTAAAGTCCACGCTAAGGTTTCTCAAGTCATACGCAAACAAGGAGATAAACTTAAATTTTATATGCATTTAAGCACAGGAAATTATAATGCAAGCAGTGCTAAAATCTATACTGATGTGAGTTATTTTACAAGCAAAGCAGAATTTGCAAGAGATACGACAAGCTTTTTTCACATCTTATCGGGCTTTAGTAAAAATCGTCGCCTTCAAACTCTTTCAATGAGCCCAAATCAAATCAAAGAAAAAGTTTTAGAAATGATACGCATTGAAACAAGCAAGAAAAATGAAGGTGTGATTGTAGCTAAAATGAATTCTCTTGTGGATAGTGATATCATACAAGCGCTTTATGAAGCAAGTATGGAAGGAGTGCAAATCGATCTTATCATACGCGGAATTTGTTGCTTAAAACCTGATGAAGAATACAGTAAAAACATACGCGTTAGAAGCATCATAGGAAAATACTTAGAACATGCTAGAGTATTTTATTTTAAACATAGTGAACCAAATTATTTTATATCGAGTGCAGATTGGATGCCAAGAAATTTAGAGCGTCGCTTAGAACTTATGACTCCTATATATGATGAAAGAAGCAAAGCTAAATTAGCTCAATTTTTACGCTTGCAACTTAGCGATAATGTTTTAGCTTATGAGCTTAAAAACAATGGAGAATATGAAAAAATTCCTTCTTCTGAAAAAATCATAGATTCTCAACAAACCTTAGAAGAATATGTAAGTAAAATTTATAAAACACTTAAAAAAGATACAGATCAAAGTCGTGCAACGCACTTAGCTTCCAAACTTTTCAAAGAAAACTAAAAGTTTTTAGGGTTTTTACTCTAAAGACTTATTTACTTGTTTGTTATAAAAAAGGGCTTTAAGATAAAGCCCTAGGAGATTTCCCATAGAAATAAACAATCATTTCTAAACTATAAAAAGATTTAGAAATGATTTTTAAGATTAAAATTTATACTTAAGTCCTACTTGACCACTTAAGTAAGTTTCATTTTTATTATCTACTTTACCTGCTAGTATTTGTTTAGCACCAAAGCCAAGATTCATACTGAGTTGATTTGTAAAATCTACATTACCCCCTACGATAATTTGTCCGTATGTTTTTTTCTTGTTGTTAGCTTCTATACTAGTAAAGAAAGCATTATTTACAGCTAGGTTAGCTGTGTAATCATCACCACTATTGATAACAAATTGTTCTATTTTTGGAGTTACAAAAATATAAGAGTTTTCATTCATATATTTTCTAAATTCAGCACCCACTTCAACACTTACAGAATTGTTTTTCATAGAATCAATATCTTTAGCAATAGCACCATTTTCTGTATGAGATGGAGTATAACTAAAATAATAATTTACTCCCGCAAAAGGTTTAATAAATAAAGTATTATCACTAAAGTCAAACACACGACCTGCATTAGCACTAAGTCCTAAGAATTTGCTTGTATAATCTGAGTTATATGCCCCATCTACTTGAACATTGTCTTGTTTAGTTGGAGAAACTTGAGCATAAGCTTTAAGATTAAGTTCCCATTGTGGAGCTACATTGATAGTAGAATACATACCTAATTGGAAGTTATCACTTTTTTGTTCTAAATTATTGTCTTTGATTTTAGCGTTTACATAAGTAAAATAAGCACCCCATAAAACATTATCATTAGCTTGTTTATCTACACCTATAGTAGCACCATACATTGCACCACTATCTCCATCGATAATGTTAGCACCACCAAAAGCATTAGCCCAAACACTATTGGTATATTCATTTACATAGCTTGGTCTCATATCACTATCTAAAGCAGCAAATTTAAGACCATTCATTTTAGAAGCATAAGTTCCAAAAGGATTGTTTAGCATTGCTACACGAGAACCTATAGAAACATCATTAGAAATATTCATAGTGGTATTCACTGCACTAGAAGCTGAATTTAGATTAGATACAGATTTACCTGTATTGTCTGTGTCTTTTTTGATATCTAAAGCTAGTTTTACACCTTCTCTACTTGCTAAATCTGCCCCTATACTTCCTAATTGTTCTGTGATAGAACGAAGAGCTAGGATAGAAGCTTTATCATTAGCACTAAGATTTAAATTTAAGTTTTTATTTACTAAATCAACGTATTTTTCATCATCGATTTTACCGCCGTTTTGCATAGCTTCTTGTTGAAGTTTTTTAAGCTCTTCTTTTTGTTTTTCAAGGGCTTCTTTAACTTTTGTCCATTCTTCTTCTTGACTAGGATCAAATTCATTTTTAAGCAATTTATCTATAGCATCTATATCTACTGTGATTTGATTAGTTAAATTTTTAGCCGCTGCAGTAGCACCTCCATTGATCACTAAGCATTTATTGCCACCGCAGTTTTGAACGCTAAGTTTATAATCTACAAAGCCTTTTTCTCCATCGCCATATTTCTCTTCATCGCTAATATCTATAACAGCTCCTGTTTCTGCAACATCTTTGCCATGAAGATCAGTTGAAACATAATCATTTAAAAATTTTACAAGTAATGCACCTGCGTTGTTCTTTGCTTTTAAAATATCTTCATTGAAATCTTTAGCTTGAACCATTACTACATTATTTGCTTCTAAGTCTGTATAAGAGCGTTTGATAAGTCCAAAATTTGAATTTGTAAGATTTGCAGTTCCATTTACCTTAACAAAATTTCCATAAGTAGCAAAAAGGGTTTTATCGGCAGTAAAATTTCCATTTATAGTTAAACTACCATTAGCACTTTGTGTTTCACCTGCTCCATTATAAAGAATTATACCCGAACCTTTTTCTTCATCTTGAGTAATGGCTTCCTTTCCTGAGCCAGTCATAGTCAAATCTCCATTAATCACCGAAGGCGCAAAAGCTTGTAAAATTATATCTGTTGTTTCAACTTTTTTAGCAGTAGCGTTTAGATTTGTTACATAAGCAGGTTCTTGATTGTTATTATGCGTAAAGCTTAAAGTATTGTTTTTACCGATATCAATATTAAATCGATAATCAGCGCTATCATAGCCATCGCTTGGTAAATCCCCAATGCCCATTTTGATACTTAAATCTTTTCCTTTGTAATTATCAGGATTTTTAAGATTGATATCCTTACCATTTTCTTCAAAATATTTTCCTATATCTGAAGATTGTGCAAGATTGATTTCTTCAGCAAAAGCACCCGAATAAAGCAAAGTTGCTGCACCTAAGCTTAGCAATATCTTGCTCGAAGCATTTTTCTTCATAAGTTTCTCCTTCAATAAATTTAAACTAAAGAAGAAATTATACCCCCCCCTAAAAATAAGCTTAAAAATAAAACTATAATTTTTAATGAAAAATTATAGAACCTAATATATCAAAGTTTTAAGGGTAATAAATCGATCTTAACTTCATATAAAAAATTCTAAAAATTTGAAATAAACTTATGATTTACTTAAAATTAGCGTGATGGTGGAAGCGAGGGGAATCGAACCCCTGTCCAAAAATAATCCCACAAAGACCTCTACATGCTTAGCAAAGATGACTACTTCACCCTACTTCGCTCATCTTCCAAAACTCAAAAGCAAGGCTAAGACTTTATTTCACCTCAACGCTTGTCAAACGCAAGGCTACACTATCAAAAATGACCGAAAATTAAGCTAGATAGTATGACTTAAATTTCAGGCTCAACTGAACTTACGCAGCTTTAGCGTAAGCAGGAGCGAATTTAACGTTGTTTGCGTTTAATTTTATTTGGGCTTTTTACGCTTTGCCCAAAGCGACATGCCATCTAAGCAGACTTACTCCTGTCGAAGCCAAGTCGCTCCCTTATTTAGAAATAATATTTGGAACATTAACAATTAAAGGATTAAAAACCGCTAAAACAGAATCATCATTTTCATATGAACGACAATATTTTTCAAACTGATCACTCATCAAAAGCATCCAATCCGTAAATTCATCACTAGCAGGCCCATTAAAGCGATTTGCTTGCGCCATCATCTCTTCACAAAATACACAAAAATCAGTCACTTCTTCAAGATTTAAGCGTCTTGCTGCCCAAGCGGTATTGTGTGCTAAAGTTTCAAGCTCTTTTATGGCTTCTTTATAACGCACACTATCGCTTCCAAGCTTGATGATTAAAGGTTCAAACCTATCGCACATGGTTCTAAAAAATTGCAAAAATTTTTCTATATCGTCAATTTCATAATCTAATTCTAATTTTGTTAAAATTCCCATTTTTAAACCATAATCATTAAAGTTTAATGTAAATTCTAGCAAATTTTAGCTAAAATCTTATTTTAATTTTTCCAAAATATAAGCAAAGATATGGATAGAATAGTAGAAATAGAAAAATACTCCTTTGATGAAACTTACGAAACTTCGTTGCGTCCTTCAAATTTTGATGGTTATATAGGTCAAGAAAGCATTAAAAAAAATTTAAATATCTTTATAGCTGCAGCCAAAAAACGCAATGAATGTTTAGATCATATACTTTTTAGTGGTCCTGCAGGACTTGGAAAAACAACACTAGCTAATATCATCTCCTATGAAATGGGTGCAAATATCAAAACAACCGCCGCTCCTATGATAGAAAAAAGCGGAGATTTAGCCGCTATTTTAACCAATCTTAGCGAAGGGGATATACTTTTTATCGATGAAATTCACCGCTTAAGCCCTGCTATCGAAGAAGTGCTTTACCCTGCGATGGAGGATTACCGCCTTGATATCATTATAGGTAGTGGCCCAGCTGCTCAAACCATAAAAATCGATTTACCAAAATTTACTCTTATAGGGGCTACAACTCGTGCAGGTATGCTTAGCAATCCTTTACGTGATCGTTTTGGTATGCAATTTAGATTAGAATTTTACAAAGATAGCGAACTTGCCCTCATTTTGCAAAAAGCAGCTTTAAAACTTAATAAAACTTGCGAAGAAAAAGCCGCACTTGAGATCGCTAAAAGAAGTCGCTCTACCCCAAGGATAGCCTTAAGGCTTTTAAAAAGAGTTAGAGATTTTGCCGATGTTAATGATGAAGAGATTATCACAGAAAAAAGGGCTAATGAGGCCTTAAATTCTTTAGGGGTTAATGAGCTTGGTTTTGATGCGATGGATTTAAGATATCTTGAACTTTTAACCGCTGCTAAGCAAAAACCTATTGGGCTTGCAAGTATTGCTGCGGCTTTAAGCGAAGATGAAAATACCATAGAAGATGTAATCGAGCCTTATTTACTAGCTAATGGCTATATAGAACGCACTGCAAAAGGGCGTATAGCAAGTGCAAAAAGTTATAGTGCTTTAAAACTAAACTATGAAAAAACTTTATTTGAGGAGTAAATTTTGCAAAATGGAAAATTCTTTCTTATAAGCTTTATTTTAGTCATTTTATTTCTTTTGCTTTACCTTTTTAAAGGTTTTTTACTTGTAATTATCATAGCTAGTTTAATGGCGGTAGCTACCTCAAATATCAATGCGAAATTTTTAAATCTTACTAAAGGGCATAAATTTTTAGCTTCCATTCTTACAACAACTTGTATGGTTTTGCTTTTCTTTGCACCTTTTGTTTATGCTATGATAGAACTTGCCAAAGCTTTAAAAAATTTTGATATTAATTTAGTCACACAAACACTTGATTATGTCAAAAACTATCAATTTACCTTGCCTGAAAGCTTTAATTTTTTAGAACCTAAAATCAAAGAATTTTTAGCTTCTATAGATTTAAATAGCATTTCCAAACAAATTCTAAGCTATGCTTCAAGTTTTACAAAATCAGGGGCTAAATTTCTTATAGATATGGTTTTAATTTGTGTGTTTTATTTCTTTGCAAATCTATATGGAACAGAACTTGTTATCTATCTTAAATCCATCATTCCTATTGATAAAAAAGAACTCGATGATGTTTTAAGCGAAGTGGGTAATGTTATGGCTGTTGTGCTTTACTCTATGGTAATTGTAGCAATATTTCAAGGTGCACTTTTTGGTTTAATCACAATGTTTTATGGTTATGATGGAATTTTAATGGGAGTAATTTTTGCTGTAAGTTCTCTCATACCTGCTATAGGAGGAGCTTTAATTTATGTGCCTGTAAGTCTTTATGAATTTGCCTCAAACAATCTTAACTCAGCTCTTGTTATTTTTATTTACTCTGTAATTGTAATTTCTTTTATAGCAGATACTTTAATCAAGCCTTTAATCATCAAATGGATCAACAAAAAACTTGTAAAAACCCCTACTAAAATCAACGAACTTTTAATTTTCTTGGCTATGATAGCAGGAATTTCAACCTTTGGTTTTTGGGGTATTATACTAGGTCCTGCGATTTTAACTTTTTTTGTATCAACTTTAAGAATGTATGTGATTTTAAAAGATAAGAATTTAATTTAACTTGCCTTAAAAAAGGCAAGTTTTATGTTCTAGGCTTTTGGACCTATCATTTTAGTAGGATCAACAAATTTATTGAAATCTTCTTCGCTAACCAAACCAAGCTCCATTGCACTTTCTTTTAAAGAAATACCTTTTTTATGGGCATTTTTGGCTACTTTAGCAGCGTTTTCATAACCTATGTGTGGATTTAGAGCGGTAACTAGCATTAAAGAATTATGAAGATTATGATCGATTTTTGCACGATTTGGTTCTATGCCTACAGCACAATGGATATTGAATGAATGCATAGAATCAGCCAACAAATCAAGACTTTGCAAGAAATTATAAATAATCACAGGCTTAAACACATTAAGTTCAAAATTTCCTTGACTTGCTGCAAATCCAATAGCTGCATCATTTCCCATCACTTGTACAGCAACCATAGCAACAGCTTCGCACTGGGTAGGATTTACCTTACCTGGCATAATCGAACTTCCTGGCTCATTTTCAGGGATGATAAGCTCACCAAGACCGCATCTTGGGCCTGAAGCTAACCATCTTATATCATTTGCAATTTTCATTAAATTTGCAGCCAAACCTTTCATAGCTCCATGAGTAAAATTGATCGCATCATGACTTGTTAAAGCATGAAATTTATTTGGACTTGAAACAAATTTTGTACCTATAAGTTGAGTTAGTTCTTCACTTACTTTTTGACTTAATTCTGGATGTGCATTAAGCCCTGTTCCTACTGCAGTTCCTCCTATGGCAAGTTCTCTTAAAGTTGGTAAAGAAGCGATGATTTGCTCTTTTGAATGCAAAAGCATAGAAAGATATCCACTAAATTCTTGTGCTAGAGTAAGTGGCGTAGCATCTTGTAAATGCGTGCGTCCTATCTTGATAATACCATCAAATTCTTTTACTTTTTTTTCAAAAGTTGCAATAAGCTCATCAAGCGCAGGGATAAGCTTTTTCTCTACTTGCTCAACCGCAACGATACTCATAGCAGTTGGAAAAGTATCATTTGAACTTTGACTCATATTAACATGATCATTTGGATGTACAAGCTTTTCTTTGCGAAAATCTCCGCCCATGATTTCAGTGGCACGATTTGCAATAACTTCATTCATATTCATATTACTTTGTGTGCCTGAACCTGTTTGCCAAATCGCAAGTGGAAAATTATCATCAAATTTACCTGCGATAATCTCATCGCAAGCTTGAACTATAGCATTTTTCTTAGCATCATCAAGTTTGCCAAGTTTGTTATTGACTAAAGCTAAAGATTTTTTAAGATTTGCAAAAGCATAGATTAAAACCTTTGGCATTTTCTCACAACCGATTTTGAAATTTTCAAAACTTCTTTCAGTTTGAGCTCCCCAATATTTGTCATTTGGGACCTTAACTTCACCCATGGTATCGTGTTCAACTCTATATTCCATAGTGTTTCCTTTCTAGAAATATTGTTAGAATTATTTAAACAAAAATAAGCATAAAGTTAGCTTATAATTTAAAATTTATTTATATTTTTTTTGAAGTATTTGAAAGTTATGTGCAGTTTATTTAAACTGCACGGATTATTCGACTGTTACGCTTTTAGCCAAATTTCTTGGCATATCCACATCATTACCAAGTCTTATGGAAATTTCCATCGCTAAAAGTTGAGTAATTACCATCATTTCAAAAAATTCACACATATAATGATCTTGCTCATTGGTTTTTATAAAATCATCACTCAAATCAAATTCTAAAGGTGAAATGCTAAGCACTGTAGAATCCCTAGCAATAAGCTCTTCAACATTTGATTTTGTTTTTTCATAAAGCATGTGCTTTGGCATTAAAGCTATAGTATAAAGCTTAGAATCAGCCAAAGCAATAGGGCCATGTTTCATCTCTCCTGCAGGATAACCTTCAGCATGAAGATAAGATAATTCTTTAAGTTTCAAAGCTCCTTCTAAGGCCAAAGGATAAAACACATCTCTGCCTATAAAGAAAAAGCCATGTCCATCTAAATAACGCTTGGATAAACGATGAATTTTTTCATGTAAAGCCTGTTTTACACTCACGCAATTTGGAGTATGCAAAAGTGCTTTAATTTCAGCAGAAACATTTAAATTTCTTTTTTGTGCCATAAAAATAGCAAGCATCCAAAGTGTTAAAACCTGAGTGGCAAAAGCTTTAGTTGAAGCAACTCCTTTTTCTATACCCGCACGAGTTAAAAGACTTAGGTGAGCTAAACGCACTATATTAGAATTATCCACATTACAAATTGCAAAAGTCTTAGCACCCTGCTCTTTTGCAATCTTTAAAGCCTCTAAAGTATCTGCTGTTTCTCCACTTTGAGAAATAACAATAAATAAAGAATCTTTTTTTACAATCGCTTCACGGTAGCGAAATTCACTTGCAATTTCTACTTTAGCTTTAACTTTAGCAATTCTTTCAAACAAATAAGCACTTGCCATTGCAGCATGATAACTTGTTCCACAAGCACAAAGCGTGATTTCATCTACTTGACTTAAATCTTCATTGTTTAACTCATCAAAAACGACTTCATCGCCTTGAATACGCCCCATTAAAACTTCACTCATCACGCGACTTTGCTCATAAATTTCTTTTTCCATAAAAAAGCGAAATCCGTCTTTTTTTGCATAAGCCTTATCGCCTGAAAGCTTAGAAAAACAAAGTGATTTTAAAACATCATTTTCATAAACGACAAGCTCGTCTTTACTCGCATACCCTAAACTTAAATCTTCAAGATACATTACCTCATCACAACTTCCTATCAAAGGTGCATCACCTGAAGAAAAATACCATTCTTTATTTGCATTTTTACCGATAATCAAAGGAGCGGCATTTTTTGCAAAATACACATGATTGGGATCTTTTTTTGTTACCAACAAAGTAGCAAAAGCACCGCGAAGTTCTTTGATGGTTTTTTGCCAAGCCTCAAAAACTCCTAAATTTCTTGCATAAAATTCAAAAAGCTGAACAATAACTTCTGTATCGGTTTGACTTAAAAAACTCACGCCTTCTTTTTCAAGTTTATCTTTGATTTCTTTATAATTTTCTATAATACCATTGTGAATCACGCAAGAATACTGTCCTAAATGAGGATGTGCGTTGATTTCAGTAGGCTTACCATGAGTTGCCCATCTTGTATGACCTATAGCAAAACCATAACCTTGACTTTCAAAATCCGTGCATTTATTTGCCAAATTTTCAAGTTTCCCTACAGCTTTAAAAAAACTGAGTTCGCCTTCTTGCATCACTGCCATACCCGCACTATCATAGCCACGGTATTCTAATTCTTTAAGTCCATTTAATATAATTTGTTTTTTTTCATTATTTCCTATATAGCCTACGATTCCACACATTTTTTTACTCACTTATTAATAAATTAACTAACTTTTGCTCGCTATGTTCTAATTTTTCATTCTTTTGAAAAATAAAAATATTACGCGTCCTTTGTCTTATGGTTTGAATTTTTGCTGCACATAAAACAAGTTCAAGTTCATTAAAAACATTCATCAAATACGCCATTAAACCCTGCTGATCTTTAGTATTAAGACCTAATTTGGCATACATTTTAGAATAATTTAAGTCTAATTTTAACTCATCTTTTTTAATGATTGGCTTTTTAATTTTTTTCAAATTAAAACCAGAAAGATTTGAATTTAAAAGCTCGCAAAGTTTTAGTTTTTGCTCATCACTGATAATATTATCATATTCAAATCTTAAATAAATTTTATCATCAAAAAGTTCAAAAAAATTCATGAAAATAAGATTTAAATTTGTTAAAGAACTTAAAATAATGGCAATATTAAAATGAAGTGGTGCAACAATTTGCAAACTAAGATTTGTTTCATTGCTAAACCAAAATTTAAAATCATTTTCTTTGGCTAATTTAGAAATCATAACAATATCTTCAAAAGTATTTTTTATAATAAAAAGATTTGATTTGATATGTATGATTTTATCTTGCAAAATTTCATCTTGCTCTAAAAAAATCTTACTTCTTTTAAGTGTTAATTCTTTTTTTACTCTTCTTGCGCTTTCTTCAAGTAGATTTTCATCTTCAAAACCTTGTTTTGCATTTTCTAAAAGTTTATCAAGAACTCTAAAATAAAAAGCATTATAATTTAAAGCCTTAGCCTTTAGCCAAGTTAAAGTGTATAAAAGCTCTAAATTTTCTAAATTTTCTAGCTTAGAAACCAAGCTACTTACAACAATAGGATTGTATATATCTTCTTTTTCTACAAGATCTTTTAAGGCATTATTGTTTTTAAATATCTTAAGACCCCATTCTAAAATTTCATTCTTTAAATCAAATTTGGAGCAATACGCTCTATATATGCCTGCTAAAGAAATTTCATTTTCACTTTCTATAGCGCTTAAAAGTATCACAAGCTTTAAAATCATTTTTTCATCGGTTTTAAGTTTTTGGAGTATCTCAAGCTCATCTTCGTATTTTTCAAATTCACTTAACATAAGAAAAACTTGCTCATCAAAACTATAATTTCCTTCTTCATCGCTTAAAAAACGAACTGTCCAAAAAGGCTTGCATAAATCTTTTAAAATTCCACTATCAAGCAAAAGTTTTAAAACACAAAAACTATGCCTTTTATAAAAAATTTTCTCAAAAAGTATTAAAGCTTTTTCTATATCTTTTTTACTGTATTTCAATCTTCTTAGGGCAAAAACCAAGTTAAGATCGAAAATAACCTGTTTATCTTCAAGTTTTAATAAGTATTCTAAAACTTCCACAAGAGTTTTAAATTTATATTCTTGTTTAAGAGTATGATTTAATCCATCTTGAATTTGCTTTGCTAAAAAGTGTGTATAAAAACCTATAGTATGCATACTTTGTAAAGCCTTTTGAACCAACAACTCATTTGCTCCAAAATGTTTTTTAGCTTTTTTATACATTAATTCACTCAAATCATGAACATTAATAAGTAAAAACTCATCCTCATCTTTAGCGCTTAATAAATTCATCGCTGATTTTAAAGAAAGCAAAAAATCTCCAGCTAAACGCAACTCACTTAAATTTTTTTCATCTATAAAATTTAAAGCATAATTTTTTGGAGAAGTCTTAAAAAGAACAAGCAAACTCTCTAAGGATCTTAAATGATTTAATCCGCCAAAATCTTTTAAGATATTAAATTCTTGCTTTATAAATGGAATATCAAATTCTTTAAAATTTTCTAATAAAAGCTTGGCAAAATCATTTTTATTTTCTTTTAAAATACTCTCAAATTTTGTCTTAATCCCTTTAAATAAAATCCTAGAACCACATATAAAACGAGTTTGTATTATAGAAGTCTTAAGCTCATTGCTAGCATTATAAAGTCCGTTAAATTCTAAGACAACAGAGTCAATTTGCAAATGCGCATCATTTAAAATTTCGATAAAAGCCTTAATCATAGGTTTTAAATGAAAAGCCTTAATATCTTTATAAACAAAAATCAAAGAAATACTTTCATTAAAACAAAGACTATTGTTTGCATATGCTTTACTTGCTAAAACACAAAAAGGGATATTATCACTTGGAGGTGAAAAATCATCAAAATAATCTTTAAGAACTATATCATAAGCTTTTTTTATGAAATTATCCATATTTTTAGAATGATATAAGCTAAACGCCCCTTGCTTAAGAAAAAATTTTCTACAACTTTGGGTATAGGAACTAAGATTTTTTTTAAAAATTTCTAATTCTTTATTTAACAAAATTTCTACTCTCTTTAAATTTTAATATTTTAATAATAATCTTAACAAAAATATCTTTTATTTTGGCTTTTTCTATAAACTCTTTTTCAGTAAGCAAAAATTATAATGCTTTATTTAAAAACAGCAAAAGAGTAAAATTAAAATGAAAAATTTAATTACCAAACTAGAAAATGAAGAAAGATTAAACCAAGAAGAAGCCAATGCACTTTGGGATCTAGATCTTTTTACCTTAGGCAAATACGCTCACAAAAAACGCACCAAACTTCACGGAAAAAAAGTCTATTTTAATATCAATCGCCATATCAACCCAACTAATATCTGTGCAGATACCTGTAAATTTTGCGCCTTTTCAGCGCACCGAAAAAATCCTAATCCTTATTTGATGACTCATGAAGAGATTATGAAAATTGTCGATGAAACTGTAAAACGAGAAACTAAAGAAGTGCATATCGTTTCAGCTCACAACAAAGATACAACTTGGCAGTGGTATTTAGAAATTTTTAAAATGATAAAAGAAAAATATCCTAATCTTCATGTAAAAGCTATGACTGCTGCTGAGATTGATTTTTTGCATCGTCGTTTTAAAATGAGCTATGAAGAAGTGATAGAAAAAATGCTTGAATACGGCGTTGATTCTATGCCAGGCGGTGGGGCTGAAATTTTTGATGAAGAAGTGCGTAAGAAAATTTGTCATGGAAAAGTTAGCAGTGAAAATTGGCTTAAAATTCATAAACTTTGGCATGAAAAAGGCAAACAAAGTAATGCTACCATGCTTTTTGGACATATAGAAGAAAGACATCACAGAATCGATCATATGTTAAGACTGCGTGATCTTCAAGATCAAACCGGTGGATTTAATGCTTTTATCCCTCTAGTTTGGCAAAGGGATAATAGCTTTATACAAACTGATAAAATCATAGATAGTGAAGAAATTTTAAAAACCATTGCCATTGCTCGTTTAGTGCTTGATAATATTAAAAATATCAAAGCTTACTGGGCAACAATGACTTTAAATTTAGCCATGGTAGCACAAGAATTTGGAGCTAATGATTTAGACGGTACCATAGAAAAAGAAAGCATACAAAGTGCAGGTGGTGCAAAATCTGCTAAAGGCACAAGTTTAAAAATTTTTATCGATATGATAAAAACTTCAAATCTTATTCCTGTAGAACGCGATAGTTTATATAACGAGCTAAAAACCTACTAAGGAGAAAAAAATGGACTTTTTTAAACTCAAAGAAAACAATACGAGTTTTAAAACCGAAGTTATAGCAGGGCTTACTACTTTTTTGGCTATGGTTTACATTATCCCCGTAAATTCTAGCATAGTAGGAAATACAGGAATGCCCATAGAAGCTTTAATCACCGCAACAGCTTTAATCACCATAGTTGCAAGTGCTTTTAATGCTTTTTTTGCCAATACTCCTGTAGCTATGAGTGTAGGAATGGGTTTAAATGCTTATTTTACCTTTGCGGTTTGTTTAGGTCAAAACATAGCTTGGCAAAGTGCCTTAGGAGCTGTTTTTATTTCAAGTATTATTTTTCTCATACTTTCTTTTACGCATTTTCGCCTTTGGGTAATCCGCAATATCCCAAAAGATTTACGCCTTGCAATTTGTGCGGGTATAGGTTGTTTTATAGCTTTTTTAGGCTTAAGTCAAATGGGTGTGATCATGCATAATAAAGATACTTTAGTAAGCATAGGAAATTTCAAAAGTCCTCATGTGCTTTTTGGAATTTTCACTCTAGCTTTAATCATCTTTTTTTGGGCTATAAAACTTCGCGGAGCTTTTATTTTGGGGGTATTAGTAAGCTCTATTATCGCTTGGATTTTCCATTTAGACAATGCAAGTTTTCCTGTGCAAATCTTTTCTTTGCCAAATTTTAGCATGGAAAATGGCCTAGGAGCCATCTTTTTACAACTTGATATCAAAAGTGCCTTAAATATTACTATGATACCTATAATTCTTACTTTTTTTATCACTCAACTTTTTGATAGTATAGGAACTATCACAGGTGTGGGTGAAAGAGGAAAGATTTTTGATGATCCAAAAAATGGAGAAAAAAAACTAAGCAAAACATTAATGGCAGATGCAACAGGATCGGCTTTAGGAGCTATGACAGGCACTTCTACAGTTACAGCTTTTGTAGAAAGCACTACAGGGGTTGAAAGCGGGGGAAGAACGGGGCTTACAGCTTTAGTTGTAGCTATTTGTTTTGCTTTTACACTTTTTTTACTGCCACTTTTTAAAGCCATTCCTGCAAACGCAATATACCCCGTACTTGTAATGGTTGGAATTTTAATGTTTATGGAAGTTAAAAATATAGATTTTAAAGATAGTGCTATAGCTGTAGCAAGCTTTTTTACTATTATCATGATGCCTTTTACTTACTCCATCACCACAGGTTTTGCTTTTGGTTTTCTTTCTTATTTACTTGTAAGAATTTTTAAACGCGAATGGGATAAAATCAATCTTGGCATTATAGTTTTAAGTTTATTATCTTTGGGTAATTTTTTACTTATGGCACTACAATAAATAAGGATATATAATGATATTTTACTCCTATGAAGAATTTAAAGAAGATGTAAAAATTCTTGCTAAAGAAATTAAAAAAGATTTTAACCCCGATGCACTTTTAGCTATAGCAAGAGGAGGGATGAGTTTAGGACACTCTTTAGCAGTGGCTTTAAAAACGCGTCAGCTTTTTGCTTTAAACTCAATTCATTACGATGATACAAAAAAACTTGATACTATTGAAATTTTCAACATTCCTGATTTAAGCAAGCACAAAAAAATTCTACTCATTGATGATATAGTAGATAGTGGAGAAAGTTTAGCAGAAATAAAAAAAGTTTTGCTTGAAAAATTTCCTCATATAGAACTTAAAATTGCAACCATTTTTTATAAAAAAACTGCTCTTTTGGAGCCTGATTTTAAAGTAAAAGAAGCTACTGAATGGGTGGATTTTTACTGGGATATAAATCTTGATTAAAAATTTGCTATAATTTTACTTTTAAAATTTTTAGGAGTTTTTGCTTGAGAATAAAATTTATATCTTTTATTTTAATTTTTTTTACTATTTTTGCTTTTGCTAAAGAACAAAATTTAGATGATTTTGAACAAGAATACCAAAACTATCAAGTAAACGATCCACTTTCAGGATATAACAAAGCTATGACAAGCTTTAATGTGGCTTTGTATGATTATGGTTTGCGTCCCGTTCTTAAAGGCTATAACGCTATCACTCCTGAATTTATAAGATTAGGAGTAAGAAATTTCTTTGATAATTTACTTGCTCCTTTGCGTTTTGTAGGCAATGTTTTGCAGTTTAAATTTGAAGAAGCGGGAGAAGAATTTAAAAGATTTACCGCCAATACCATTATGGGCTTTGGTGGACTTATGGATGTGGCATCAAAAATGGGTCTTAAAAAACATCCCGCGGATCTAGGAACCGTTTTGGCTCACTGGGGTGTAGGAAGTGGTTTTCATATTGTCTTACCTATACTTGGTCCTAGCAATCTTAGAGATACTCTTGCTTTACCTGCAACTTGGTATGCAACTTTTACCGCTTACATTGATCCTACTTGGGCAAGTATAGCTATAAGTGCTTATGGATTTGGTAATGAACTTAGTTTTAGACTTGATGAAATTGATGAAATTTATCACAACACGCCTAATTTATATCCATTCTTGCGTGATGCTTACGAGCAAAGACGCAATGAACTTAGCAAATAAAGGAAAATAATGAAAAAAATATTTTTAATCTTGGCTTTATTTTTTAATGCTTTTGCCTTACAACTAGATGAAATTTCTAGCACTATGCAAAAAAACATTGATGCAAGCTTAAAACTTTTACAAGATAGTAAAGAAGATAAAAAACAAGCTGCTGATGGAATTTTTAAACTTTTTGATAGCATAATTGATTATAAACTCATGGCAAAACTCAGTCTTTCGAAAAATTATTCTAAATTAAACTCAAAAGAACAAGAAAAATTTACCACAGCCTTTGAAACAAGTCTTAAAAAAAGTTTTACCGATAAACTCAGTCTTTATAAAGATCAGGTTTTAAAGGTCAAAAATGGTGAGTTAAAAAATGAAAAACGTTATTTTTTAACCACTTCTATGGTGGTAGATGGGGAAGAAAAAAATATCATTTTCAAATTTTACAATGATAATAACAACTGGCTTATTTATGATGTAGATGTTTTAGGTGTGAGTATAGTACAAACTTATAGATCACAATTTGGAGATATTTTAGCCAACCAAGGCTTTGATGCCCTACTTCAAAAACTTGAAAGTATTGTCATAGAATAATGTTTGCAAAGCTTTTAAAGTTTTTTATTTCTCGTCCAAAAAGTACTTTTTTTGGAACCTTGTTTATATGCCTGTTTTTAAGCTTTTTTGCTTTTAAGCTTAGTGTAGATGCAAGTGCTGAAAGTTTACTTTTAGAAGATGATGCAGATTTAAAAACTTTTAGAGAAATTTCAAAACATTATAAAAGTGATAATTTTTTACTTTTAGCCTTCAAACCCTATGATGAAAAACCTTTTTCAAATGAAAATTTAGCTAAATTAAAAAAACTTCATGAAGAATTAGAAAAAGCCCCTTTGGTAGAGCGCGTTTTTAGTATCATCAATGCCCCTTTACTTCAAAGTTCGCAAAATACGCATTTAAAAGAACTTTTAAAAAATATCCCAAATATAGAAAGCCAAGATATAAACCGCACAAAAGCCCAAAATGAAATTTTAAATAGTCCTTTTTATAAAAATAATATCATCTCAAAAGATGGAAAAGTAACAGGACTTATTATTTACTTAAAGCCTGATACAGTTTATAATGATCTTGTAGAAAAACGCGATCTTGCCACCAATGAAAAAGAAAAAGATCAAATTCGTCTTGCCATAAAAGAACATCAAGACAAGCAAAAAGTTATCACGAAACAAAGCTTAGATACTATTAAAAGTATAGTTCGAAACTATGAAAAAAATAAAGATACGCTCTACCTTGGTGGCGTAAGCATGATCGCTGATGATATGATAGCTTATATAAAATCTGATCTTGTGCTTTATGGTGTTTCTCTTGTATTTTTACTAGGACTTGCACTTTATTATTTTTTCCGTTCATGGCGTTTTGTTTTTTTACCTCTTTTTATTTGCTTTATAAGCTTAAGTGCAGCTAGTGGAGTTTTTGCACTTTTAAATTTTCAAATCACGGTTATTTCATCAAATTATGTTGCTTTAGTTTTAATTATCACCTTAAGTGTAGTTGTTCATTTGATCACGCATTTTATCGAAAGCACTCAAAATCATCCCAAAGCTAAAGTTGAGCGCATAGTGCTTGAAACCTTACTAGCCAAAGCAAATCCTAGCCTTTATGCCATTGTTACAACGATGATAGGATTTTTTTCTTTAATCCTATCAAATATCGAACCTATCATAAAACTTGGCATTATGATGAGTATAGGTATAGGTTTAGCTCTTATCTTTAGTTATTTGTTTTTAGCAAGTATCTTAGTTCTTTTAAAACCAAAAAATTATCATAAAAAAGAGTTTAAATTTAATCTTTTAGCCTTTTGCGCCAAAACCGCTCTTGATCCTAAAAAGCGTCGCATGATTTATGGAATTTCAGTTCTTGCTATAATCTTAGCTTTAATAGGCATTTCAAAACTCAGAGTTGAAAATTCTTTTGTCAATTATTTCAAAGATGGTAGTGAAATCAAAAAAGGACTTTTGGTTATTGATAAAAATCTAGGTGGAACCTTGCCTTTAGAAGTGATCATTCGTTTTCCAAATAATAAAAACGATCAAAATACAAGCGATACTCTTGATAGTTTTGAAAGTGAATTTGAAAATTTAGCCACACAAGAAACTTATTGGTTTGATTCTAAAAAAACACGCATTGCAAAAAAAGTTCATGAATTTTTAGAAAACAAAGAATTTGTAGGCTCAGTTTTAAGTCTTAATAGTCTTTTAACCCTAGGAAAAAATATCAACGATGGAAAAGATTTAGATGATTTTACCCTTGCGTTTTTAAATGAGAATTTACCTGCTAAATTTAAACAAGACTTGCTCTCACCTTTTGTAAGTATAGAAAATAATGAGTTAAGATTTAGTATGCGTATTATTGATTCTGATCCGAATTTAAGACGTAATGAGTTTTTAATAGATCTTAAAAAACAACTCAACGAACTTGTAAAAAACGATGGAGTAGAAGTTCAAATCACAGGCATAATGGTGCTTTATAATAATATGCTCCAAAGTCTTTTTTCATCGCAATTTGATACTCTTATATTTGTAATTTTAGCTATTTTTATACTTTTTATCATTGTTTTTAGGGATTTAAAATTTTCAGTTGCGGCTATATTGGTAAATGTTATTCCTTTAAGTGTGGTTTTTGCTCTTATGGGGCTTTTAGGTATTCCTTTGGATATGATGAGTATTACTATAGCTGCTATTGCTATAGGTATAGGCGTTGATGATGCTATACATTATATTTATCGTTTTAGAGAAGAAATTAAAAACAAAAGCCTAGAAGAAGCCATTATGATTTCTCACCTTAGTATAGGTTCGGCACTTTATTATACTACCATTAGCATAGTTTTAGGTTTTAGTGTTATGGTGAGTAGCAATTTTATTCCAACAATTTATTTTGGAATTTTAACCGTTTTTGTAATGATTTTGCTTTTAAGTGGAAGTTTGTTCTTATTACCAAGCTTTTTAATCACTATTTATTCTAAGAAAACCAAGTTTCCAAACCAACATAAAGAGCATATATTAAAACAATAATAGCTATATATTTTAAAAAATTTTTCATTTTTATCCTTTATTTAAAATCTTTAAAATGATTTTTGCAAGCTCTAAAGCTTTAAAACGATGAGAGATATTATTCTTCTCATCCACGCTAAGTTGGGCTAAGGTTTTATCAAAACCCTTTGGAATAAAAAGGCTATCATAACCAAAACCATTTTCACCTTTTTCTGTATCTATTACTTTTCCATGCATGGTTCCATGCGTACTAAATTCCCCCATCAAACCTACCATAGCAATAGCAGCAACATAATGCGCCTTACTTTGTTTAAAACCTTTTTTTACCATTTCATTGACAAGTTTATCACGGTTACTTTTATCATCGCCCTTACCGCTAAATCGAGCAGAATAAATTCCTGGATTTCCTTCTAAAACATCTACACAAATGCCACTATCATCACTTAAAGCGATAAAATCTTTTTTTTGCTTTTCATCCAAAGCATCAAAAACTGCTCTTGCTTTAATCAAGGCGTTTTCTTTAAAAGTTTTTCCATTTTCTTCAATCTCAAAAGGCATTAAAACTTCATCAAAGGCATAAATTTCAAAATCTTTTAAAATTTCTTTAAGTTCTAAAACTTTATGTTTATTGCTCGTAGCTAGGATAATCTTCATAACAAAAGCTCCAAAATAATATCAAAAACAAAAATATGATTTTATAAAATTTATCCTTGTGCGTAGCTTTTAAATATCAAATGATAAAACGATGTTAATCAATGCTTAATCCATTTCATAGTAAAATTATCCTAATTTAAATTTCAAATTTAATAGGAAATTGATAATGCTAAATAATGTCTTACCCTTATCTTTCATAGTTGGAACAAGATTTTTTGGGCTTTTTATAGTTTTGCCAGTTTTAAGTCTTTATGCTTTAAAACTTGAAGGTGCTAATGAATTTTTAGTGGGACTTTTAGTTGGTGTTTACGCCTTAACCCAAATGATTTTACAAATGCCTTTTGGGATTTTAAGCGATAAAATCGGTCGTAAAAAAACCATGCTCATTGGACTGATTATTTTTATAATAGGCTCTTTAATCTGCTCTTTTGCAGAAAATATTTACACCATGCTTTTAGGAAGAATGCTCCAAGGCGCAGGAGCTATTGGAGCAGTAGCTACAGCAATGATAAGTGATTTTATCACAGAAGAAAATCGTGGTAAAGCCATGGCGGTAATGGGTTCTTTTATAGGACTTAGTTTTGCAGCTTCTATGGTAATTTCTCCTTTAATGAGTGCAAAATGGGGTTTATCTAGCCTTTTTGATCTTAGTGCGGCTTTGTCTCTTTTATGTATAATTTTACTTTATACCGTTGTACCTAAAGAAAATAAAATCACTCATGAAAATGAAAAAACTCCTTTTTTTCATCTTATTAAACAAAAAAATTTAGCCCTTATGAATCTTACTAATTTCATGCAAAAAATGCTTATGAGTATAGCATTTTTAAGTATTCCTATCATCCTAGTAAAACATTTAGGCTTTGCTTCTGATAAACTTTGGATTGTTTATAGTGCTTCTATGGTAGCAGGTTTTATCGCTATGGGCTTTGCTGGAAGTTTAGGCGAAAAAAGAGGTTTAGCTAAACAAATTTTACTCTTAGGAATTGTTTTTTTCATACTTTCTTATCTTTTCTTTGCTTTTAGTAATTCTATAGATTTTTTTATTACAGCAGTTGTGATTTTTTTCATAGGTTTTAATTTACACGAACCTATTATGCAAAGTTGTGCATCAAAATTTTGTAAAGTTCATGAAAAAGGCGCAGCATTAGGATTGTTTAATGCTTTTGGATATGGCGGAAGTTTTACAGGTGGTATTATCGGGGGGATATTTTTGCATCTAGATGCCTTAAATCTTTTAGCTATTATTTTAGTAATTTTAGCTCTAATTTGGCTTGTAGCATTATTCTTCTTAAAAAATCCAGCTGATTTTAAAAACCTTTATCTACCTTTAGAAACGCCTTTAAATTTCAGTACTTTTAGTGAAAATTTAGGGGTTGTAGATATTTATAAAAACTCTAAAAATCTTGTTGTTAAATTTGATAGCAAACTTACAAATAAAGAAGAATTAGAAGGCAAAATTAAGATCTAAATCTAATTTTGCCCCGCAAAACCCATTGCTTTTATCATCACTTTTGCCTTGCAATCTGCACAGCAATAAAGTGTTTTGATTTTATTTTCATCATTACCAAATTTAGGCTTCATTAAATTGGCTATTTTTTCTACAGCTTTTTTGGTAGCAAATTCTTTACCACATTCTATACAGGCAAAAAGCTCATCTTTTGCCATGGTTTGATATTCAAAATAAGAAGCTCTAAACTCCATTCCACTACGAAATAATTTTAAAGTATCTTTTTCGGCACAACTTAACTCACAATACCCACAAGTCGTACAAAGAGAAGCATTGAATTTCAAAGCATTTTCTTGTTTATCAGCAATTAAAGCTCCTACATTACAGGCACCCACGCAAGAAAGACAAAGCGTACAGGTGTTAGGATTGATTTCTACCTTACCATAACGCAACCATTCGCCACTTTCTATACTACCAAAATCTTCATTTTTTATCATTTCTTGCATTCTTTTGGCAAAATTTTCTCTTGTAGTTAAGGTGTTATTATGAAAATCATATTTTAAATCTTGTATGAATTCTTGCTCTTTTAAAACATTTTGCAATTCTTTCTCATCTTTAGCAACAAAAATAGCTTTTTTTTGAAATTTTCTCTCAAAAAAAGTATTTAAAAGTACAATAGCCTCATTACTACCACGAGATACAAAATCCGTATAAAAAACCAAATTTGCTCCACTATTTTGCAAAAGCGTTAAAAAATGCATAGAAGAAAGCCATTTTTCACCCTCTATCATAAAGGGTAAAACATCTTTTGGTAAAGCAAGATTTAAATTTTCTAAAGACATTTTTTTAGGAATGATTAAAATTTTTTTATCTTTATAAAACTTACAAAGGGTAAAAAAACTTTCTCTTGGCATAGGAGCATAATCAAGCGATCCGCTAGGACACACACTAATACATCCTCCACAACCCAAACAATCCACTTGAGAAAATTCCAAATGTTTGTTTTCATCATCTTTTAAAATCGCCACAGTAGGACAAATTTCAGCACATTTTGCACAATGCTCACTGCGTCTTTCGTGGTATTGACACACGCTAGCATTATAGCTAATATAAGTTTTATAATGATATTTTGGACTTTTGCTTTGCAAAAACTCCAACAATACTTCAAGATTTTCAAAATTTAAAAGATTATAACATCCACTTTGTCTTGTAAAATCTTTACGCACAACGCTTAAATCCTCAGCTTTAAAAAGTAAAAAATCAAAATCTATTTCCACTTCTTCGCCTTGATTTTTAACCACAGCACAAAGCTCCCCTACACTTCCAAAAACAGCTAAAATTTCTGCACTACTTAAAGCAATAACCTTAAATCCATGTTCTTTTAAAAACTCTACGGTTTGAGTATCGCTATCTACTGAAATCAAACGATTTTGCACTTCTTTGCTTTGTTCTAAATCAAGCCCTAAATCATAAACACTAGCTCTTGCTTCATAAAGCGTTAAAACATTTTTACTTTGCTCTAAAATTTCATCTTGAGAATTTTTAAGATAAAAATTAATCTCAGGGGCATAAATTTGTGCTTTTTGATTTTTATCATTGCAAACTAATACTTCTTTATCATTTACCTGATCTAAAATTTCAATAGCATCGGGCAAAGGGATTAAAACATCATTTTTTATATAAACAAAATCTTGCATTATCTTCCTTAATCTCTTTAAAACATCATTTTATAAATTCTATGTTAAAATAACCAAATATTTTCTTAAGGCTTAAGATGAACAAATTTAGAACTTTTCCACAGATTAACACTCTTATTGAAGATGAGAGTTTAAAATCCTATCCTTTTTATATCAAAGCATTTTTTTGTAAAAAAGTTGTCGCAAAACTAAAAGAAAATTTTTCCCAAGATAAAATTTCTAAAGATAAACTACTTTTAGAAATCAAAAAAGAAATCAAAACTTTTTATCGCAAAGATTTACAAAGTGTGATTAATGCAAGTGGAGTGGTTATACACACAAACCTTGGTAGAAGTGTAATCCATGAAGAACTTTATGAAGCGTGTAAAGATATCATTTGTAATTATTCTAATGTAGAGTTTGATTTAGAAAATGGAAAAAGAGGATCTCGCTATGCTTTGGTACTAGAAAAACTTAAAATGCTTTTTGAATGTGAAGATGCTTTAGTGGTCAATAACAACGCTGCGGCAGTTTTTTTAGTGCTTAATTCTCTTTGTTATGATAAAGAAGTCATAAGCTCAAGAGGAGAACTTGTAGAAATTGGCGGAAGTTTTCGTGTGCCTGAAGTGATAAAAGCTGCAGGTGTAAAGCTTTGCGAAGTTGGAACTAGCAACAAAACACACTTAAAAGACTATGAACAAGCTATCAGTGAAAATACCGCTCTAATTTTAAAAACCCACAAGTCTAATTTCGCTCTTATGGGTTTTCACAGTGAAGTAAATATAAAAGATCTACATGAATTAGCAAAAGAAAAAGGGCTTTTGAGTTATTATGATCTAGGTTCTGGCTGGTGTGAAAATTTAAACGAAAAACTGATTAAAAATGAACCTAAAATCAAAAAACTCGTGCAAGAATGTGATATTTTAAGTTTTAGTGGAGATAAACTTTTTGGTAGTGTGCAAGCAGGCATTATACTTGGAAAAAAAGAACTCATAGAAAAACTTAAACAAAATCAACTTTTAAGAATGCTAAGAGTGGATAAATTAACCCTATCTTTTTTAAACGAAAGCTTAAAAGCTTATTTACAAAAAGATTATGAAAAAATTATTACCTTAAAACTTTTAAATGATGACTTATCCTTTATAGAGAAAAAAGCTTTAAGAGTGCAAAAAGAATTAATTTTTCAAACCCAGCTTAAAAAAAGTAAAAGTTTAGTAGGAGGAGGTTCTATGCCTGATAAAAGTTTAGATACTTATATACTGACTTTTCAAGGAGATGCTTTAAAACTACAAACTCGATTTAGAAAAGAAAATATCATAGGACGCATTGAAAATGATGAATTTGTTCTTGATTTTAGAACTATACGAGAAAATGAACTTCAAAAACTTATTCTTATAATCAATCAAATGGAAAACTTATGAAATCTGTTATTATAGGAACCGCAGGACATATTGATCATGGAAAAACTTCACTCATTAAAGCTTTAAATGGTTTTGAAGGCGATAGTTTAAAAGAAGAACAAGAAAGACAAATCACCATTAATTTAAGTTTTTCAAATCTTAAATTAAAAGATAAAAACATTTCTTTTATCGATGTTCCAGGACATAAAGATTTGGTTAAAACTATGGTAAGTGGAGCTTTTGGCTTTAGTGTTTGTTTATTTGTCGTAGATATTAACGAAGGTTTAAAAGAACAAAGTTTAGAACATTTAGAAATTTTAAAAATTCTTGATATTAAAAATATCATTTTAGTGCTTAGCAAATGCGATCTTTGTGAAAATATAGAGCAAAAAAGTGTAGAAATTTTAGAAGAGTTAAAAAATTTAGATTATCCCATTTTAAAAGTATTTCACACCAGTATAAAAAATAATCAAGGCATAGAAGAATTAAAAAATTATCTTTATACCATAGAAAACAAAGAAAACGATGAAGAACTGATTTTTCATTATTATATCGATAGAGTTTTTTCTCTAAAAGGCATAGGAACTGTCGTTACAGGTAGCCTGAATGAAGGAAGTATCACTTTAAATGAAAAAATCATCTGTTTAGACACTCAAAAAGAACTCATTGTTAAAAATATAAAAAACCACGATACTAATTTAGAGCAAATCAAAGCTTGTAACCGTGTGGCTTTAAGTTTAAATTGTGATTATAAAGAGTTGAAAAAAGGTTATTTGCTAAGTAAAAAAGGTTATTTTAAAGCCTTTAAAGAATGCGATGCTTTAGTTAAAGCAAAAAATTTACAAAATAGCAAAATGATTTTTTGTGTAGGTTCAAGACAAATAGAATGCAAAATAAATATATTAAAAAAACTAGAAAATGATGAATTTTTTGTGCATTTTAGTTTTGATAAAAATGTATTTTTAAGTTTTGATGAGGCTTTTATTTTATTACAAAACAATCGTGTTATAGGCGGTGGTAGGGTTTTAAATCCTTTAAGCGAACCTTTAAAAAAAGAACAAAAAAATAAATTTTTAATGTTTTTGAAAAATAAAGATTTTAAAGCAGCTTTTTCTTTCTTAAAAGACGCACACAAATACGGCTTTGGTTTGCTTTCAAGCTATCAAAGATTTAAACTTTCCCATCAAAAAGCATTGAAATTAGCAAAAGAATTAAATCAAGTATTTGTCGATGAAAAAAATCTTAATGTATATCATTTACAAAGCCTAAAAGAAATTAAAAATTTCATCAAATTCATACTTGAAAAAAATCCTTATGCCATGCTTTCAGCACATTCCTTAGCTTTAAGGATTACTTGGGCAAGCGAAAATTTTTGCGAACTTGGGCTTAAAGAAATGTCAAATTTATTGGATTTTCAAAATGGAATTTATTTTAAAAAAGGTATAGATTTTGAAAAACTTCAAGAAAAAAATAATAATCAATTATATGAAATTTTAAAAAAACAAGGTATTAAACCCGAAGCTCCTTATAATCTTTATGATTTTTTAGAACTTGATAGAAAAAGCGGAGATAATATACTCAAAAAACTTACCCAAAAAGGCTTGGTTGTAAGACTTTCACACAATCTTTTTATAGAAAAACAAGCTCTTGAAAAACTTATGCAAGAATGTTTAAATTTATTAAAAAATCAAAGTCTTGATGTGCAAAGTATGAAAGAATATTTCAATCTTTCAAGAAAATATGCTATTGCTTATTTAGAATACTTAGACAAATTTCCTCAAGTAAGCAAAGAAGCTGAAAAAAGATTTTTAACAAACATTTAGAAAATCATTATAGAATTAAACATAATTTATTTAAAGGATTTATAAACTATGAAAAAATTAAGTTTAATTCTTGCCTGTTCAGCATCTTTGTTTGCTGCAAGTAATTCAGAAATTAGTGATTTTTATTCAAAAAGCATTAAAGCACAATTTCCAAATGCTACCGTTAGTGTATCAAATCGTCAAAAGGTTGGTAATACGGGTTTTGAAAGTGTTATTGTAAGCGTTGAATTAAATGGACAAAAACAAGAAAACATTCTTTTTACAAAAGATAGTCTTATCGCCCCTGATCTTATCGACTTGAAAACGGGAATTTCTTATGCTCAAGAATATGAAATGAAAAAATTTCAAGAAGCAAGAGAAAATTTTACAAAAAATGCTAAAGCTGTAGCACAAAAAGAAACCATGGTAATAGCTTTGGGAGATAAAAATAAACCTGCAATTTATGTTTTTTCAGATCCTGAATGCCCTTATTGTAGAGAACATTTAGCTCAAATTGATGATGAACTTAAAAACTATCAAGTTAATTATATTTTAACTCCAGTACATGGAAAATCTGCTTTTGAAAAATCCGCTCTAATCTACAAAGAAGCAAAAAAAGCAAAAAATGATAAAGAAAAAATCGCAATTTTAAACAAATACTATGATGCAAATATCAAAAATTATCCAAAAGTAAGCGATGCAGAATTAAAAGAAGTTTTTTCCTTATATGAAAAATATCGCTCATTAGGTCTTAGCGCTACTCCAACTATTATTAAATAAACCTAATGTCTAAATTTGCTTTAATTTTAAGCTTTTTTATAGCACTCTTTATGAGTGCTTGCACCAATGCAACTTTCATACAAAGCTTTATTCAAACAAGCAATGAAGGCATTTTTATCAGATCGCAAAAACAACAAAGTTTTAAAATTTCCTTTCAAAATCCTAGCCAACTTCGAACTACTTTGGATAGAGATTTGGCTTTAAAACTTAAAAATTTAGGCTTAAAAGAAGTAAAAGAGAATGCAGATTATGAAATTTTAATCAATCTTGTAGATATGAAAAAGCATTCTTATGCTCAAAAAATCACAACTTCAGCAAGATTTTTTTATGATTTTGATCCTTTGGAAAGCGATGGAGAATGGATGGTGGAAAACTACTATACTATACAGGTTAATTTACAAATCAACTCTAAAAATCACAATTCTCAAAAAACAAGTCTTCTTGCAAGAACGGCTTATCTTGGAAATAAAGAACGCTGTCAGTTATCTTTAGAAAATAAAATTATAAATCAAATAGTGAGTTTTTTTTATTTTTAAGAAAAGACATCAAGAGTATAAAGACTCTTGATTTTAAGAATTATTAAGCAAAATAAGGTTTGATTTGTTCTACCCAAGCATCAATTCTTGATTCAGTTTGATCTTCTTGATTATCATTGTCAAGAGCAAGTCCAACAAATTTACCATCTACAACCGCATCGCTTGCTTCAAATGTATAACCATCAGTTGAAACTTCTCCTACCAAATTTGCACCTGCATCTTTTAAATTTTGAGCTAATTTACCCATGCCACCACAAAAAGTGTCAGAATAACTTTCACTATCACCCATACCAAATACAGCTACAGTTTTTCCACCAAGACTAAGCCCTGAAAAATCAAAACCATCCCAATCATCTTGTAAATCACCACTTCCCCAAGTTGAAGTTCCACAAATTAATTTATCGTAAGAATTCATTTTAGCTGCATCAATATCTGAGATATTAAAAACATCACTAATTCCAAGTTTTGAAGCAATTGTATTAGCCGCTCCTTCTGTATTTCCCATAGCACTACCATAGATTACTGCTACTGACATTATTTTCTCCTTATAATTTGATTTGATATTTTATACGGAACTAATTTTAACATAGTTTTGTTTAAATCACACAAAAAATGTTTTATTTCAATAAAATGTGTGAAATTTTTGTTACGCGGACAAACAATATAAAATTTTTCAAAATTATTTTCTTTTATTAAATTCAATAATTCATGAATTTCATTTTCAATTTTTAAATTATATGTATTAATCTCTTTGCAAAGTGGTAAAATTGCAAATTTCTTATCTATTATAATAAGATCACCATCTTGATCGATATTTTTTCCATTATTTTGAAAAGAAACCTTATCATAAACATAAGAGCTAAATAAAATTTGTGCATCAAAACAAATGCCATAAAGATAAATTCTTAAAAGTCTTAAAAGATCGATATTCTTAGATATTTTAGTATTAAAAATTAAGCTTTTTCTTTTTTGAAAGTAAAAAGCGTATGCATTAAGCTTGATATTTATATTTTGAATCTTACCAAATGAAACATGCATTATATCATGTAAAAAATTTCCAAATATCATTTTTAAACTCTTGGTATTTTTTGCATATGAAAGAGGAATTTTTAGAGCGCTATCAACGCTCGCATTATATTGAGTTAAAAAAGTCAACATAAGCTCTTGATTGTTTAAATAGCGATAAATTTGCGGTATAAATTCTCGCTTATCATCAAATCCAAATAACATCTTTAACCTTTATAGCAAGAAAATTCTTTATTAAGATTAAAAATTTTACAATATTCACAATACACACAACTTACACTTCTTTTTGCACAAACTAATGGAATTTTGCGCTTTTTAGCTTCATTTTTGATTTTTTTCATAGTATTATGATTTAAAAAGCTTGTTAACATTACTATACATTCTGTATCACAAGGAATCGGCTTGCGATTAACTCTATTTTCATTACGCGCATCCCAGTGTTCTATTTTTTTAGCACCTAAATCATGTAAAACAGCTCTAATAGGAGTGATTTCATCTGCACCAATAACCAAAACTGACATAAATTCTCCTTTGTGATTTTTAAAATATATTTTGATAATTATTATTATAATATAAAAAAACTAAATTTATTTTGAAATTTATTATCAATAAAATGCAATTATTCAGTTAATTTTAATTTTTAATAGATATAATTTACTAATTAATAAAATTTATTATTTAGGAGAAAACAATGAAAAAATTGACTAACGATTTTGGAAACATTATAGCCGATAACCAAAATTCATTAAGCGCAGGCGCAAAAGGACCTTTGCTTATGCAAGATTATCTTTTGCTTGAAAAACTTGCTCATCAAAATAGAGAAAGAATTCCAGAAAGAACCGTTCATGCTAAGGGAAGTGGAGCTTATGGCGAAATAAAAATTACAGCAGACTTAAGTGCTTATACCAAAGCTAAAATTTTTCAAAAAGGCGAAGTTACTCCATTATTTTTACGCTTTTCAACAGTAGCAGGTGAAGCAGGTGCAGCAGATGCTGAACGCGATGTGAGAGGTTTTGCTATTAAATTTTACACCAAAGAAGGAAACTGGGATTTAGTAGGAAATAATACTCCAACTTTTTTTATCCGTGATGCTTATAAATTTCCTGATTTCATCCATACTCAAAAAAGAGATCCAAGAACACATTTAAGAAGCAATAACGCTGCTTGGGATTTTTGGAGTTTATGTCCTGAAAGCTTACATCAAGTAACCATTCTTATGAGTGATAGAGGAATTCCTGCAAGTTATCGTCATATGCATGGATTTGGAAGCCATACTTATAGTTTTACTAATGATAAAAATGAAAGATTTTGGGTGAAATTCCATTTTAAAACCCAACAAGGGATTAAAAATCTTACCAACCAAGAAGCTGCAGAGCTTATAGCAAAGGATAGGGAAAGTCATCAAAGAGATCTCTATAATGCTATAGAAAATAAAGATTTTCCAAAATGGAAAGTTCAAGTTCAAATTCTTGCTAAAAAAGATATAGAAAAGCTTGGATTTAATCCTTTTGATTTAACAAAAATTTGGCCTCATAGTCTTGTACCTTTGATGGATATAGGCGAAATGATTCTAAACAAAAATCCTCAAAATTATTTTAATGAAGTTGAACAAGCTGCCTTTAGTCCAAGCAATATCGTTCCTGGAATTGGCTTTAGCCCTGATAAAATGTTGCAAGCTAGAATTTTTTCATATCCTGATGCACAAAGATATAGAATAGGAACTAATTATCATCTTTTGCCCGTAAATCGTGCAAAAAGCGAAGTGAATACTTACAATGTCGCTGGTGCTATGAATTTTGATAGTTATAAAAATGATGCTGCTTATTATGAACCAAACAGCTATGATAATAGCCCAAAAGAAGACAAAAGCTATCTTGAACCTGATTTAGTCTTAGAAGGCGTAGCGCAAAGATATGCTCCACTAGATAATGACTTTTATACTCAACCAAGAGCTTTATTTAATCTTATGAATGATGATCAAAAAACTCAACTTTTTCATAATATCGCCGCTTCTATGGAGGGAGTTGATGAAAAAATTATCACTAGAGCTTTAGAACATTTTGAAAAAATTTCACCTGATTATGCAAAAGGAATTAAAAAAGCTTTAGAAAAATAATTTTTACTTGCCACTTTTGGTGGCAAACTAAAGATTATAATAATTAAGGAAAAACAATGACAACTCTTAGTTTAGAAGAAGAAAAAAGATTTGAAGAGCTTTGCAAAATGGCTTTTAATTTTGCAAGAAATAATGAATGTGAAAATCTTAAAATCATGATAGAAGCAGGTTTAAATGTAAATTTAAAAACTCATAAAGGCGATAGCTTGCTTATGCTTGCAGCTTATAATAATTCTTATGAAAGCGCTAAAATGCTTTTAGAAAAAGGTGCAAAAGTAGATGAAAAAAACGATCGCGGACAAACCCCATTAGCAGGAGTTTGTTTTAAAGGATACTTACCTATGTGTGAACTTTTAGTTAAATATGGAGCAAATATTGACGAAAACAATGGTTTAGGAATGACACCTTATACCTTTGCTATTATGTTTGGACGCAAAGATGTGGCAGAATTTTTACTCAAAAAATCTAAAAATAATTTTTTAAAGAAAATGAGCCTAAAAATACTAAAATTTATCAAAAAATTTTAGTTATTTTTTAAATTTCTTCAGATACCTATAAACACTAGGTTCTGAAATTTTTAAAAATTTTGCTACGATAGGAACCGCTCCTTTTATATTAAAAATACCTTTTTCATATAGCTTTTCAGCAATTTCTTCTTTTTGAGCAATGCTTAATTGATAATCAGAATTTAAATAACTAGAATCTACACTTTGAACTAAAATATCCTCTATCGAGTGACTTAATGTTTCTATGCTTGAATCATTTTGAGAAAAACTAATATTTCCTAAAATATCACCCATATCTCCAATTTTTTCTAAATCAATCATCTTGCATATTAAATCTCTCATAATGCTAGTATCATGATTGATACACAAAATACCTACTAATTTGTCATGATTTTTAATAAAAAAAGTAGATCCTCTAATTAATTTTGATTTTCCAACAAGAGCCTTATAATCACATAAAAAATCTTTTTCTAAATATTTTTTATTTTGCATAAGCTCACTTGCAAAAGCAGTCAAGGGAGAATCTAAACTTCTCCCACTAATGTGATTGTTAGCAATTGCCGCAATATAGGCCCCATCTTCAGTAATTACATGAAAAACTATCTCATATTGCTCACCTAAAACTTCTCCTAAAAAATATGTCAACTTTATAAATTGTTGTTTTTGTCCCTCATCCATAAAACTGCCTTCAATAAAAAATTAATATAATATTAAATTCTACTCTTTATACTTTAAAACATTTCTTAAAAATAAAATTTTATTATTATGATAATAAACTATTGACAAATTATTATTGTAGTGATAAAATGCATTCTGTTTAATCTATATTTAACAAAGGAGAATTCATGTCAAACTATCCAAAGGCCATTGGTCCATACTCAGCTTATAGGGAAGCAAATGGACTTTTATTTATATCAGGACAACTTCCTATCAACCCTGCTTCAGGAGAAATAGAAAGCTCTGATATCAAAGAACAAACCAAACAATCTTTAAAAAATATCGGTGCTATCTTAGAAGAAAATGGTATCAGTTATGATAAAGTGATTAAAACCACTTGCTTTTTAGCTGATATTAATGATTTTGTAGCATTCAATGAAATTTATGCTGAATTTTTTAAAGCTCCTTATCCAGCAAGAAGTGCTTTTGCAGTAAAAGATCTGCCAAAAAAAGCTAAAGTAGAGATAGAGATCATCGCTCAAAAAGGATAAAACATGCTAGGTATTGTTTTTTCTTTATTTAGTGTTTTTTTACTTGTTTTTATGCTTTATAAAAAAATCAATGCTCACATGGCATTGCTTTTAAGTGGTTTACTTTTACTTTCCTTAGCTGCTATTTTTGGACTTTCTCCACACATTGTCGCTAAAGGTTCTTTAAATTTAGGTTTTTTTGATATTTTTCAAGTTTTTAATCAAACCATGTCAAGTACATTAGCAGGACTTGGACTTACACTTATGACTATAGCAGGTTTTTCTGCTTATATGGATCATGTAGGGGCTTCTTATGCACTTTTTAAAGTTTTTGAAAAACCTTTAAAAGCCGTAAAATCTCCTTATGTTTTACTCATAGTTGCTTATTTTATCGTGCAATTTTTAGTTCTTTTCATCCCTTCTCACGCAGGCTTGGCACTTTTACTTATGGTTACTATGTATCCTATACTTGTACGCTCTGGTGTTTCAAAACTTTCTGCCTTAAGTGTGATTGCGATTTGTCAATATATCGATCATGGACCTGGAAGTGGAAATGTGATCATGGCGTCAAAAGTAGCTGAAGTTGATCCTGCAATTTATTTTGTTCATTATCAACTCCCTACAACCTTGCCTATCATTATAGCTGTAGGTATTGCGATATATCTTTGCAATAAATTTTTTGACAAAAAAGATAATTTTGTCTTCAATGCACAAGAAATTGAAAAAGAACTAAATGAAAATGAAGGCAAAGAAAAAGAACTTAAAAAGCCTCCTAGAATTTATGCGATTTTACCTATAATTCCTTTGGTTTTAATCCTAGGATTTAGTTCCGTACTTGATAGCATCTTGGTTTTAATGGGAATAAGTAGCGCTGAAGAAGTTAAAGCAGCTGCTAGTACTGCAATTAAAATGAATGTTCCAGTAGCAATGGTGATTTCAACTTTTGTGGCTATTATTTTTGAAATGATACGCTATAAAAGCGTTGTAGAAACTCTTAATTCTATTATGATTTTCTTTAAAGGAATGGGACATTTATTTGTTATCACAGTTTCACTCATCGTTTGTGGTCAAGTATTTGCAAGTGGTCTTTTATCTGTAGGTTTTGTAGATACTTTAATAGAATTTTGCAAAAATGCAGGATTTGGAGTTTTGGCTATTATTATCGCCGTTTCAATCTTACTTGCAGTTTGTGCTTTCTTAATGGGTTCAGGAAATGCAGCATTTTTTAGCTTTGCTCCACTTATCCCAAATATAGCAAAACACTTTGGAGTTGAAACTATCACCATGATAGCACCAATTCAAATTATGACAGGCTTTGGAAGATGTGTTAGTCCTATTGCACCAGCGATTTTAGCTATCTCAGCTATTGCAAAAGTAAGTCCTTTTGCCGTGGTTAAAAGAACAGCTATTCCTATGCTTGTAGCGGCTATTGTAAATGTTATTATGACTTATATCTATCTTTAAAAAGGAGAAAAAATGAACTCAAAAACTAAACTTATTCATTGTGGCAGAGGCGATCAAGGCGCTGAAGTAAGATCAGTCAATCCTACACTTATGCGTGCATCAACCATACTTTTTAAAGATCACGCAACTTGGCAAAAATATAGAGAATTAAGAAAAACAGATCGTGTTTTAAGCTATGGGGCTAGAGGAACAACAACCAATTTTGAACTTGAAAAACTTATTTGCACTCTAGAGGGTGGTTATAGAGCACAACTTTTCCCAACAGGACTTGCAGCATTAGCTATGGTGCTTTTAAACTATGCAAGCAAAGATGCGCATTTTTTAATCACCGATGCAATTTATGGTCCTGTAAGAACGATTTGCGAATTATTTTTAGAAAAAATGGGTGTTGAAATTGATTTTTTAAAAGCTGATGCAAGTGATGTAGAAGAAAAAATCAAACCTAATACCAAGCTTATCCTATGTGAAAGTCCAGGTTCTATACTTTATGAAATCATAGATTTACCAAAACTTTGCAAAATTGCCCATGCGCATAATATCCCTGTAGCTATTGACAATACTTATTCTAGTGGATATTTTCTAAATCCTTTAGAACTTGGAGTGGATATTTCAGTTATCGCCGCTACAAAATATCTTAGCGGACACTCTGATGTAACCATGGGTATAGTAGTAATCAACGAAAAAGAATGGAAAAATTTTGACAAACTTCCAGAAGCTTTAGGCTTTACAACAAGTCCTGATGATGCTTACTTAGTACTTCGTGGTATGAGAACACTAGATGTAAGAATGAAAGCTCATGAAAAAAGTGCTGATGAAATTGTAGAGTTTTTACAAAGCAGAAAAGAAATTAAAACAATTTTCTATCCAAAACTCAAATCCCACCCAAATCATGAAATTTTCATGCGTGATCATAAAGGTGCAAATGGTATGATTACCATAGAATTTACAGAAGGTTATAGCAAAGATGATGCTATTAAATTTGTAGATAAACTAGAATACTTTTCAATTGGTGCTAGCTGGGGTGGATATGAAAGCTTAGCCACCGTAACTACTCCACCTAGAACTGCAACAGATTGGAGTGCAAGAGGGCCATTTGTAAGATTTCATATAGGTCTTGAAGATACTAAAGATTTAATTGCTGATTTAACACAAGCTTTTGATAGTATTAAAAAATAAGGAGATAAGATGACAGGAATTAGCGTATTTGATCATAGATTACTAGCAGACTCATGGAGCACGCAGGAAATGCGTGCTATTTTTTGCGAACAAAACCGCATACAAAAATGGCTCGATGTTGAAGCAGCTTTAGCAAAAGCACAAGCAAAACTTAAAATTATCCCTAAAAAAGCAGCTGATGAGATCGCAAAAAAAGCTCATTATAAATTTATGGATATGGACTTTATCTTTGCTGAATTTAAAAAGACTAAACACCCTTTAGTTCCTACTGTAAGAGGATTAGAAAAAGCTTGCGATAATAATTTAGGCGAATATGTACATTTTGGAGTAACCACTCAAGATATCATCGATACAGGACTGGTTTTACAATTTAAAGAAGCAATGACTCTTGTAAAAAGCGAATTAAAAGCTATCGCAAAAGCCCTAGCAAAACTAGCTAAAACCCATAAAAATACTGCTATGATGGGAAGAACTTTAGCACTTCAGGCTTTGCCTATTACTTTTGGACATAAAGTGGCTATTTGGTTAAGCGAACTTGAGCGTCATTTTGAAAGAATACTTGAGCTTGAAAAAAGACTTTATGTAGGTAGTATAGTAGGTGCTGTAGGAACTAAAGCAAGTTTAAGTGATGAGTGCAATGAAGTAGAAAAACTCACTTTAGAAAATTTAGGACTTGATGTGCCTAATATTTCTTGGCAACCCGCACGTGATCGCTTTATAGAACTTGGTTTTGTACTAGGTAATATCAACGCAACCTTTAACAAAATCGCTCATGAAATTTTAATCCTTTCGCATAATGAAATTGATGAAGTTGCTGAACCTTTTGGCAAAGGACAAGTAGGATCAAGCACTATGCCACACAAAAGAAATCCTGCAGTAAGTGAAAATGCAGTTACAGTAAGCAATGCCTTTAAAGCAAATTTAGCCATTTTAAGCGATATTGAAAGACATGAACATGAAAGAGATGGTCAAGTTTGGAAAATGGAATGGAAGCTTTTACCTGAAATGTTTTTAATGCTTTCTGTGGTTTTAGCAAATATGAAATTCGCTCTTAGTGATTTAGAAGTAAAAAAAGACAAAATGCTTAAAAATTTAAATACTCTTAATGGTTTTGTTTTAGCAGAGCGTGTTATGTTTGCATTAAGCGATCATTATGGAAAACAACATGCCCATGAGATTGTTTATGAAAATGCTATGCTAGGTATAGAAAAACAAAAAACTTTTAAAGAAGTTTTACTTGCAGATAAAAGAGTATCTAAGGTATTGAAAGAAAAAGAAATTGATGCTTTGCTTGATGCAACAACCTATGTAGGATATGCACCAAAACTTGTAGATGAATTTTTAGCAAAAATCAAAAATAGCGCTATCTTAAAATAGGAAAAATCATGTTCTATAGTGAAATTTTAGCGGATTTTATTTTCAATCTTAAATATGAAAATATCCCTAATACAGTTGTTCAAAGGGCTAAAGAGCTTATGCTTGATAGCCTTGGAACAGCTATAGCAGCAAGCAAAGAAGAATGTGTTTTAAATGCTTTTAAAGCTTTTGAAAATTCAAGCACAGAAAAAAATACTCCTATTTGGGTAAATGATCAAAAATTAGATCCTATATACGCAGCCATGCTAGATGGCATTGCTTCTCATGCGTTAGATTTTGACGATACGCATACAGAAGCGATTTTGCATGCAAGTGCGATTTTAACTCCACTTTGTTTAAGTTATGGTTTTCATGTTAGCAAAGATGCGAAAAAAATCATCAAAGCTTTTATAATAGGCTGGGAAATTGCAGCTAGAGTAGGCATTGCAAGCAAAGGTACTTTTCATAAGCGTGGTTTTCATACTACTGCTATTGCAGGAATTTTTGGAAGCGTGAGTGCAAGTGCAATCTTGCTAGATCTTAACAAAGAACAAATCATCAATGCTTTAGGACTTGCAGGAAGTTTTGCAAGTGGGGTTAATGAGTTTTTATCCAATGGATCTAATTCAAAAGTTTTACATATTGCCAATGCTATTAAAAACGGCATTATGGTAGCTCATTTTGCTAAAAACAATATGAGTGGACCTTTGAGTATTTTTGAAGGTAGGGATAATATCTTTAAATGTTTTGGCATAGAAGAAGAATGCGATAAAACAGAACTTGGCAAAGCCTTAGGTGAAATTTGGCAAACCATGCAAGTTTCAATCAAGCCTTATCCAAGTTGTCATTTTGCTCATGGGCTTATTGATTGTGCTATTGCTTTAAAAAATGATGGTTTAAAAGCTGATGAAATTAAAAGTATTCATTGTTTTGTAGATGAAGTTCCTATTTCTTTTATCTGTGATCCTTTGGAAGCAAAATACACTCCAAATAGTGCTTATGAAGCTAAATTTTCCATGCCTTTTTTAATGGCTCTAGGATTCTTTGATGGCAAAATCACTCTTGATTCTTATGAAAATTTAAAGCGTGAAGAAGTACTAGAATTTGCTAAAAAAATCAGTTACGAAAAAAGGAAATCTCAAGGCTTTCCAAAATATTTTCCAGGGCATTTAGAAGCCAGTTTGCAAGATGGACGCATAATCCAAAAAGATGTTTTTATCAATAAAGGTAATTTTGATAATCCACTAAGTTTTGAAGAATTAAAAGCTAAATTTTTAGCCAATGCACAAATTTACCTTGATAATGCTAAAGCTAACAAAATTCTAGATCAAATCATCAATCTAGAAAATTTAAACCACTTTTCTTTTTAAATATTTATCCTTCTTTTTACAAGAAGGATAATTTCATTACACTTTTTTATTATAATATTTATTATTAATTTAGGAATTACAATGACTTTAAACGAGTTAAAAGATGGACAAAAGGCTATTATTGTCAATTTAAACGCTCACAAAGAACTCAAAAATAGACTTTTAAGCTTTGGATTTATTAAAAATAAAAACTTGAAAAAAATTCACTCCTCTTTAAAAAATGCCACCATAATGGTAGAACTTGATACAAGTTGTGTTATCCTAAGATCTGATGAAGCTAAAACCATAGAAGTGAATCTTATATGAAAAAAATCAAGATAGCCCTTGTAGGTCAGCCTAATGTAGGCAAAAGTCTTCTTATTAATGCGCTTTGCAAAGCCAATATGAAAGTAGGAAATTTTAGCGGAGTTACTATAGAAAAAGCAAGCGCAAAAACTTTTTATAAAAACTATGAATTTGAAGTCATTGATTTGCCAGGAACTTATTCTTTAGATGGATATAGCGAAGAAGAAAAAATCACACGTCATTTTTTAAATCAAAATGACTATGATGTTATTGTTAATGTTTTAGATGCTACCAATTTAGAACGTAATCTTATCCTTAGTGCAGAACTTTTAAGCCTTAATAAAAAAATGCTTTTAGCTTTAAATATGTGTGATGAAGCCAAAAAAGAAGGTATAGAGCTTGACACTTCTGTTTTAAGCCAAGAATTTCAAAGTCAAGTTGTTGAAATTTCAGCAAAAACAAAAGAAAATTTAGAACTTTTGCTGCAAAAAATTATTATTTTATTTGAAAGTAAATTTATTCCAAGATCTCAATTTTACACTCCGCTTTGCGAAAAAAGTCCAGAAAAAGAAGATTTATTATATTTTATTAATGAACTTTCAAAAAAAATTATTACACACAAAAAAGAAGAAAGAAATTTAACCAAAAAAATCGATGCTTTACTTATCCATAAATTCTTTGGCTTACCTATATTTTTATTTTTAATGTGGCTTTTATTTCAACTCACCTTTAGCTTAGGACAAATTCCTATGGATTATATAGAATCAGGCTTTAATGCCTTAGGTGAATTTGTTAAAAACAATATTTCTAATACCTTTATCGCTTCAGCTTTGGCTGATGGGATTATCGCAGGTGTTGGTGCTGTGATACTTTTTTTGCCTAATATAATGATTTTATTTTTAGGCATAGCTCTTTTAGAAACCACAGGCTATATGTCAAGAGTAGCTTTTTTACTTGATGGGATTTTACATAAATTTGGTTTGCATGGTAAAAGTTTTATTCCACTAATCACTGGTTTTGGTTGTTCAGTACCTGCTTTTATGGCTACACGCACTCTTAAGAACAAAAGAGATAGACTTTTAACTCTTTTTGTGATCAATTTTATGAGTTGTGGGGCAAGACTTCCTGTATATGTGCTTTTTATCGGTGCTTTTTTTCCAAGTGAAAAAGCAGGAAATTATCTTTTTGGAATTTATATTTTAGGTGCGATTTTAGGACTTTGTGCTGCAAAATTTTTAAGAATGACAGCATTTCGTGGACTTGATGAACCTTTTGTTATGGAAATGCCAAAATATCGTATGCCAAATTGGCATTTAGTTTGGTTTATGGTTTATAATAAAGCCAAAATGTATCTTAAAAAAGCAGGAACTTTCATACTTTTGGCCTCTTTGCTCATATGGTTTGCTAGCAATTTTCCAAAAAGTGAAGAAAATTTAAATGATTTTAATGCTCAAGAAAGAGCTATAGAACAAAGTTATTTAGGACAATTTGGCAAAAGCATAGAACCTATTTTTCAACCCCTTGAGTTAGATTGGAAATTAAGCGTATCTTTAATCAGTGGTTTGGCTGCTAAAGAAGTGATGATTTCAACTATGGGAGTGCTTTATTCACTAGGAAAAGATGTAGATGAAACAAATAATGATTTAAAAGGAATTATCGCTAAAAATATACCTATACCAAGTGCAGTGGCTTTTATTTTATTTGTAATGATTTATAATCCTTGCTTTGCAGCAACTATAGTTTTTTCAAAAGAAAGTGGAAAGCTAAAATATACTCTCTTTCTCTTTCTTTTTACCTGCACAAGTGCTTATATAGTAGCTTTTATAGGACTTCATATTGCTAAAATTTTATTAAACTAACTTGCTTTTAATGATGAAATTTTAGTAATATTATCTTCAAAAGCTTTTAAAATGCTATAAGCAATACCTTCAAAATCAAGCCCACCGCAAAGATAGATTAAAGTCATACGAAAAGATTTACTCACATCAAGCTTTGGTTTTTCAGCGTTCATATTTAACTTAAAATCATAAGGACTTGCATGTTTAAAAGCATAATTTTTTGCCGCAATTAAAAAATCATTCTTATCTTTTAAAAACTCTCCTTTAACTAAAATAAAGCTTATTTCAAGATATTTCCAAAAATCTTTTGAAGGCATAGGATTTTCATCAAAATTTTGCTCTATAAAAGTATAGTTTTTTTCAAAGGATTTTTTATAATTTTCTACAAGCAAAGCACCTAATTTATTTTTAGCTATATTTTGTAAAATAAGTTTTATATTGCTTTCAAATTCAAAATCTATTTGTTCTAAAATTTTAATTTGCTCTTCTAGAAAAAATTCTTGTTTTAACTCTTCATTACAAAGTTTAGCGTAAGAAAAAATATTTGCCATAGGCTTTTCATAATTCCCAAACTCATCCCAAAAATTTTTCTCACTACAGGCTATACAACCATGTCCTGCAGCCACTGGCCAAGAAGTTTTAGCATTAAATTTCACTTTAGGGCAGTTATTGTAAGTATAAGGTCCTTTACAACCTATCTTAAATAAACAAGCTCCATTCTTTGCAGCCTCATCGTCAAAATGTTCAGCAAAAATCCCACTTTCAAATTTCGCCTTTCTTTCACACATATCATGCAAACATTTACCATAAGCCCACACAGGACGATTTTGCTCATCAAGTTCAGGCAAAACTCCAAATAAAGCAAAAAAACTTAAAGTCACAATGATATTTGCATCACTTGGAGGACAACCTGGGATATTTACTACTTTTTGACTTAAAACTTCACTAATACCACAAGTTTTACTAGGATTTGGATAAGCAGCCTGAATACCACCATAACTTGAACAAGTACCCACTGCAAAGATAGCCTTGGCTTTAGCAGCTAGTTTTTCTAAAATTTCATAGCCACTCTCTCCTTGTGCTCCTATAGTAAGAAAAAAGGTATCAATGGCTGCAACACCACCTTCAACCGCTAAAATAAAATCTTCTTCTAAAACATGCTCTAAAAGTTCTTCAGCCTTAGTGCCATTTGCTGCCATTAAAGTTTCATGATATTCTAAAGAAAAAAAATCAAAAATAAGCTCATCAAAACTTGGCAACTCAGAACGCAACAAACTCTCACTACACCCTGTACATTCACAAAGATGAAGCCATACTAACTTTGTCTTAGGTGCGATTTGAAAAAATCTTTGAGCAAGAGCTGGAATTTCATTGCCTAAAGATAAATGCCTAGCAAGAATTTTTACACTTTCTTCATTAATAACCTTATCCTCTTTTAAAGTAGAATTTTCAAGTTTTTTAATGCGATCTTCAAGTATATTTTTTAATTCTTCATTGCTAAGCTTTGCCATTTTTTATCCTTTTTGATTATCCCAACAAAGAACAGTTTGCCCTTCTTCATTTTTTTCAACATCACCCATACCCATGATGTTATATCCTGCATCGACATAATGTATTTCACCTGTAACACCATTTGCCAAATCGCTAAGTAAATACATAGCCGAATTTCCTACATCTTCTATACTAACATTGCGTTTTAAAGGAGAATTGATTTCATTGTATTTTAAAATCATTCTAAAATCCCCTATTCCACTTGCTGCCAAAGTTTTAATAGGACCTGCTGAAATAGCATTAACACGGATTCCTTTTACCCCTAAATCTCTTGCCAAATAACGCACAGAACTTTCAAGTGCAGCTTTTGCTACACCCATAACATTATAATGAGGCACATATTTAACCCCTCCAAGATAACTTAAAGTCAAAATCGAACCCTTATCTTTTAAAATAGGTAAAACTGCACGCGTTAAAGAAAGTAAAGAATACACAGAAGTTTGCATAGCTATATCAAAAGCTTCTTTTGAAGTTTCTAAAAAAGAATTTTCTAAAGCTTCTTTTGGAGCAAAAGCAACCGCATGCACTACAAAATCAATCTCGCCTAAATCTTTTTTGATTTTTTCAGCGATAGAATCTAAATGCTCGTTATTATTTACATCAAGCTCATAAACAAAATTAGAATTAAACTCTTGCGCTATAGGTTCTACGCGTTTTTTTAAAGCATCATTCAAAAAAGTAAAAGCGAGCTGGGCTCCTTGATCAAAACATGCTTTTGCTATGCCATAAGCGATAGATTTATTATTTGCAACCCCTACAATAAGACCTTTTTTACCTTTCATAATCATCTTTTATCCTTTGATTAATTTTATAAAATTTTCTACTTTTAAAGCTGCAGAGCCTATCAAAACTCCGCCACAATGATTTACACTTAAAATTTCTTTAATATTATTTTCATTCACACTTCCACCATAAAGTAAAGGCGCCTTAGTTAAACTCGCTAAAAATTCAAGCACTTTAGCAATATCTGTAGTTTGTGCGCTCACTCCCGTTCCTATAGAATAAATAGGCTCATAAGCGATGATGAGTTTTTCATAATTTAAATCAATAATTTCAAGTTGTTTTTTTAAAAACTCTAAAGTCTTGCCTGAATTTTTTGTATCTAAATTTTCACCTATACAAAAAATAATTTTGTAACCATGCTCTTTAGCAAAATCAAATTTAGCCTTAATAAATTCTTCATCTCCTAAAGCTCTTCTTTCAGAATGCCCGATTAAAACACATTTGATCCCAAATTCGTCCAAATGTTCTTTTCCAAGCTCGCCTGTAAAAGCGCCATTAACACAAGGATAAAAATTTTGTGCTCCTTGTATGAAGTTATTTTCATTTTCTAAAAATGCTACGCTAGGTGGAAAAACGATAATATCATCGCATTTTGCCCCCATAGTTTTATTTAAAATTTCAGCATAAATTTTAAAGCTTGCCCTTGTGTGATTGCATTTTAAATTTGCAGCAAAGATCATTCATTTTCCTTAGATCTTAAAGCTTTTACACCTGGAAGTTCTTTACCCTCTATAAGTTCAAGAGAAGCACCACCTCCAGTAGAAATAAAAGTCATCTCATCTGCATCACCTGCACGCGCAACCACATCAGCCGTATCACCGCCTCCAACAACAGAAGTTGCATGTCCTTCGCTGATATAATGACTCATTTTAATACTGCCTTTTGAAAATTTGTCAATCTCAAAAACACCCATAGGTCCATTCCACCAAATCGTTTGCGCATCAGAAATCACCTCTTTAAAAAGTCTCACACTTGCAGGTCCTATATCTAAACCCATCCAACCATTTGGAATTTCTTGCGCTGGAGCAAATTTCATCGGCGCATCTTGTGAGCACGCAGGAGCGGCTACAACGTCTACTGGAAGATAAATTTTCACTCCTAAATTTTTACCCTTGGTAAGAATTTTATTAGCTTCTTCTAAAAGTTCTTCTTCTAAAAGTGAATTTCCTATATCATAACCTAAAGCTTTTAAAAAAGTAAATGCCATACCTCCGCCTATGATTAATTTATCTACCTTTGGTAATAAATTTGTCAATGCTTGAAGTTTTCCACTTACCTTTGAACCTCCAACAACAGCGACAAAAGGACGTGCTGGATGTTTGATAAGATTGCTTGCAAAATCAATTTCTTTTTGGAGTAAAAATCCTGCGCCTTTGTGTTTTTCATCAAAAAATTTAGTAATAGCCTCCACGCTAGAATGTGCTCTATGGCATACTCCAAAAGCATCATTGATATAAACTTGAACCATAGAAGCAAGTTCTTTGGCTAAATTTTCATCATTTTTAGTTTCGCCTTTTTCAAAACGCAAATTTTCAAGAAGTAAAATTTCACCCGCTTTTAAATTCATAGCTTTGGTTTTTGCATCTTCGCCGATAACATCTTTTGCCATAATAATTTCTTTATCTAAAAGTCTAGCAAGACGCTTAGCCACAGGTTCTAAAGAATATTTAGAGCTAATTTCTTTTGGACGCCCTAAATGAGAGGCTAAAATCACACTACAACCATTATCCAAACAATATCTTATCGTAGGAATAGCTGATCTTATGCGTCTATCATCAGTGATATTTAAAAAATCATCTTGAGGAACATTAAAATCACATCTTATAAAAACTTTTTTCTTAGCTAAATCAATATCTTTTATAGAAATAATATCACTCATGATTAAGCCTTATTTGCAATATATACTGCCATATCTACTAGACGACTTGAATAGCCCCATTCATTATCATACCAAGCAATTACCTTGATAAAATCATCCGCAATCACTTGAGTTAAATCACTTGCCACAATTGCTCCATAAGAACAAGTGATAAAATCGCTTGAAACTCTTTCATCATCATCCACCATTAAAATGCCTTTTAAATTTGTAGTTGCAGCTTTTCTAAAAGCTTCATTGATTTCATCTTTGCTGACTTTACGACTTAGTTGTGCAGTTAAATCCACGCTTGATACATCAATCACTGGCACACGCATACTTTGTCCGTGAAGCTTGCCATTAAGTTCAGGCATAACAAGTTTCATAGCTTTTGCTGCGCCTGTAGAAGTTGGAATGATATTTTGTGCTGCAGCACGAGAACGGCGTTTATCTTTAGCTTTAGCATCAATAATACTTTGTCCATTTGTATAAGCATGTATTGTTGTCATAAGTCCTTTTTCTATGCCAAAATTATCTTGTAAAACACGACAAACAGGACCTAAACAATTTGTTGTACAACTTGCATTAGAAATAATGCTTTCACCCTTGTAAAGTTCTGAATTTACTCCTAAAACATAAGTAGGAGTATCATCTTTTGCAGGAGCACTCATGATCACTTTTTGTACTCCCATATCTATAAATTCTTGACATTTTGCCATAGTTAAATGCGCTCCTGTGCACTCTAAAACAATTTGTGCGCCGTGTTTTGCAAAGTCAAGATCTTTTACATTGCGACTTTTAAATACTTTGATTTTTTTACCATTTACCACTAAATCATCGCCTTCACTATCAACACTACCTTTAAATTCACCATGTACTGTATCGTATTTAAAAAGGTATTTTGTAAGTTCAACATCCGTAGTATCATTTATCGCCACAAGCTCAATATCATTTCTTTCTAAGATGATTCTTGCAACACATCTGCCTATGCGTCCAAAACCATTTATAGCAACTTTTACAGCCATTTAATTTCCTTTTGCAAAATATAATGCTAATATTCTACAAAAAAAAGGTTAAAATTTTAATGAAGATAGCACTTTTTGGTGGCAGTTTTGATCCACCACATAATGGACACAATAGCGTTGTTTTAGAGGCTTTGGAAAAATTAGATATTGATAAACTTATTATTATGCCTACTTATATCAACCCTTTTAAACAAAACTTTAGTGCTGATGAAAAGCAAAGATTCTTATGGGTTAAAAAACTTTGGGGACATTTTCCAAAAGTTGAAATTTGTGATTTTGAAACCAAGCAAAAACGCCCTGTTCCTAGCATAGAAAGTGTTAAGTATCTTTATAAGCTTTATAATCCTAGTAAATTTTATCTTTTAATCGGCGCAGATCATTTAGAAAAACTTCATCTTTGGCATGATTTTGAAAAACTTAATTCTTTAGTAGAATTTGTTATTGCCAATCGCAATGATATAGAAATTCCTAAGAATTTCAAAGATTTAAAAACCGATAAAAAAATCGCATCTTCTTTTATACGCAATACCTTAAATACAAATGAAGTTTGCGAAGAAATTAAAGATGAAGTAAAAAAATATTATGAAAAATTACAAAAAAATTGATACAATTTCAAAAATTAAAGGACAATAATGCAAGAAAGAATAGATTTAATCGTTAAAATTTTAGATGAAAAAAAAGCTGAAGATATCAAAACCATTGACATGAGCGAGCAAGAATACTTTGTAAAATATGTCATTATCGCAGCTACTTTAGGAGAAAGACACGCTCTATCTTTAATCGATGAGCTTAAAACACAACTTAAAGCCAAAGGTGAGGAATTTTTAAACATAGATAGTAGTGAAGAATGGAGCGTGATTGATCTTGGCGATATTTTAATCCATCTTTTAACACCAGAACACAGAGGAATTTATAATATAGAAGAATTATTAGAAAATCTTAAAAAAGGTAGGGTTTAAAAAGACTAAATTTAATTAGCCTTTTAATTTTTAGAGATTATCAATATATTCTTTAATTTCTTTTTTGATTTTCTCTTTTTGTTCTTTTAAAGCTTCTTTTTTAGCTTTATACTCAGCCTTACTCATATAATCTTTTTGTTCTTTTAAAGCATCAAGTTCTTTTTCGATTTTTTCCACTTCTTGTTCTTTAAGTTTTTTAGCTTCTAACTTTTTATCATAAAACATAGGATCTTTAGCACAATCATTTTGTACTTGTTTTAAAGCAAGCTCTAAGCTTAAGGTTCTAGCTGTATCATTATGCGCTTTAGAAAAACTGATTTCTTTATTGATACGATCGATTTTTCTATCACATTCACTTGCACCAAAAGCAAAGGCACACAACGAAAGTAGAACAAGTATTTTTTTCATTTTTAATTCCTTTTTAAAATAAATTTAAATCGCGAAATATTATCTCATCAATTCTTAAGCCTAGCTTTTATATCATCAAATAAAGCAAATACCATACTTTCAAGCTCTTTTGCTCTTTCTAAAGAAGTTGCTTCAAAGCGTGTGATAAGATAAGGGCTGGTGTTAGATGCACGAAGCAAAGCCCATCCATCGCCAAAATCTATCCTAGCTCCATCAATTTCACAAAGACTTTTAACACCTTTTAAAGCTCCTTTTTCAATCTCTTTTTGAAATTCTTCCACAAGTTTAAATTTTTCTTCTTCATTTATAGGAATTTTAATTTCAGGTGTAGTATAAAGTTTTGGTAAAGCTTTAATCATACTTTCTAAATCAAAACCTTTATAAACAAGTTCTAAGGCTCTTAAAAATGCGTAAATTCCATCATCATAACCAAAATATCTATGTTTAAAGAAAATATGTCCACTCACTTCAGCAGCTAAATCAATATCTTTTTCTTTCATCATTTTTTTGATATTAGAATGTCCTGTTTTTCCCATAAAAATAGTTCCAAATTTAGCCACTTCATCAAAAAGATTTTTAGAACATTTTACCTCACCTAAAATGCGTGGATTAGGAATATTTTTAGCAAACAAATAACAAAGCTCATCCCCACAAAATACATGAGTTTTACTCAAAGCAACCATTCTATCAGCATCCCCATCAAAAGCAAAAGCTAAAGAATAATCTTGATTTTGATTTAAAAACTCTCTAATCGCACTTAAGTTTTCTTCTTCTGTAGGATCTGGAGCGTGGTTTGGAAACTGTCCATCAGGCTCTGCAAACATTACATGAGCTTTTAAATTTAAAGCTTTGATTAAAGGCTCTATCACTACTCCAGCCGCACCATTTGTGCAATCAACACCAAATTTATAATTAAAATCCTTTAAAAAACTAAATTGCTCGCACATAAATTTCACATAAAGGCTTAAAATATCGTATTTTTCTACTTCTAAATTTTCCTCAATCTCATCATCTAAATGCTTATAAACTTCTTCTGAAAACTCTTTTAATTCCACGCCAAAAAAACTTTCTTTATTGATAGTGATTTTAAAACCATTATAATCTTTTGGGTTATGAGAGCCTGTTATCATAACATTTGCATCAAATTTCAAGCCCTCATAAAGACTAAAATATCCCAATGGAGTTGGTACAAGCCCTATATCATAGATTTTTATTCCCGCTTTGTTAAGTCCACTCACTAGATAATTAAAAAGTTCATTTGCACTATATCTTGCATCATAGCCCACACTTACATTTTTACAGCCTTTATTTAGCATGGTTTGTCCTAAGCAAAAACCTATAGCCTTAACACTTTTTTCATTCAGTTCTTTGCCATAAAGTCCTCTTATATCATATTCTCTAAAAATCACATCTAACATTTTTTTCCTTCAAATTTATCTCTTCTTTGACCTAAATTTATCGTTTTTCTAAAGCAAATTTGGATAGAAAAGAAATTTTTGCTACAATTTTACATTAATTTCACTAAATGAAGGAAAATTTATGGATGAAGAATTAGAAAACGAAGAAACGAAAAAGAAAAAAGGCGGTTCACTTGTAATTATTATTGTTATTTTACTTTTTGTTTTACTTCTTAGTATTATGGGAGTGATTGCTTGGCTTATTTCAAGCAGTTCAAGTGATGAAAGTGAAGTCAAAGAAGCTCCAAAAGAAGAGGCAAAAGCCGATAAACCTAAGGTTTCAGCCCCTACTCAACGAGGTAGTGATTTTGCTAATATAGGTCCTATGTATCCACTTGATCCTTTTACCCTAAATTTACTTAGCGATAGTGGCTCAAGATATGTAAAATGCACTATAGAATTAGAACAAAATAGCGAACTTTTAAAACCTGAGCTTGACAAAAAAGTTCCAGTGATTCGTGATATTATTATTCGTACATTAACAGCTAAAACTTTTGAAGAAGTAAGTACACAAAAAGGCAAAGAACGTTTAAAAGATGAGCTAGTTGGAAAAATCAATGAAATTTTAACCGATGGCTTTATTAAAAATGTTTATTTTACGGATTTTGTAGTTTCTTAATGCGTGTAGGCTGTGATATCATCGCCATTTCTAGGATAGAAAAAATTCATTCTAGACATGGTAAAAATTTTTTGGATAAATTTCTAAGCCCAAAAGAACAAATACTCATTAAAAATCCAGCAACTCTAGCAGGCCTTTGGGCTGCTAAAGAAGCCGCTAGCAAGGCTTTGGGTGTTGGAATTTGTGAATTATGCAGTTTTTTTGATATTGAAATATCAAAAGATGAAAAAAACGCGCCTAAATTAAAATATTCTCAAAAAATTACAAAAGATTTTAATATCACTCAAACTTCCCTAAGCATTTCTCATGATAATGGTTTTGCTATAGCCATAGTGGCTATAGTTTGATTATTTTCCTATAGTTTGCTTGTCTAAATTTCTTGAAAGTATGAAATCCACCACAGGTTGTTCTCTTTTATTTGCTCTTTTACAATGATCTTTTTGAAAAAAATCTGTGATTTTTATAACAATCCTTGCCCATTTTTTGCGATTTCTTTCACGCCACGCATGAGAAGAAACACTCTCCCAAGCATAGCCATTAAACAAGCTTGCATTTACAAAATGATCTAAAGCTCTAACACCCTGTCTTGCTCGTGCGGTATTAAAAAAAGTTCCTATAATCACAATAAAAAGATATCCTAAAACTGCTAAAGGTACTATTGCACAAAGCAGAATAGTACCTGCTAATTTTTCTTTTAAGCTTCCTTTTAAGGTGCGTTTTACACGACGACGAAAATTGGCACGAATTTTAGTTCTAACTCTTTTCATAGCTCTCTTTTGCTAAATTTTATCCTCATACCATTAGCCGAACGCACTGTTAAACGCCCTACTACATCAGGTACAAAACCTTCTTCAAGTTCTAGTTTGTAAGTTTTTAAAATATTAGCCAAAATCAAAATCGCTTCTTGCATAGCAAAACCTTGTCCTATACAAATTCTCTCCCCTACCCCAAAAGGCAAATAAGCATCTTTTTTGTATTCTCCTTCAAAACGAGAAGGATTAAATCCATGCGGATTTGTCCAAAATTCTTCATGTCTGTGTATCAGCCAAGGAGCAATCACCACCCCAGAACCTTTTTTAATAAGCTTATCTCTAACTTGGGTATCTTTTTTTGCCTCTCTTGCAAAAAATCCAACAGGAGGATAAAGCCTTAAAGATTCTTTAAAAATATTTGTTAAGTATTTAAACTGTCTTAGATGCGAAATTTCAATGGCTCCACCCTGTAAAACCTGAGTAATCTCCTCATAAGCTTTTTCTTGCTCCTTAGGATAAAGACTAAGCAAATAAAGTGTCCATGTCAAAGAACTTGCTGTGGTTTCATGTCCTGCTAAAAAAAGCATAGCCACTTGATCTAAAATTTCCTCAAAAGAAAAACGCTTATTCGTATCCGCATCCACTACTAAAAGCAAAGATCCTAAAATATCTTCAAATTCTGCATTATCCGTCATATCATATCTTGGCTTTATGATGTCACTTAAAACCTGTCTGATCACATCTCCAGCCTTAGCACGCTTACAATCTCCTAAAACATAAGAAAGCCATTTTGGAAAACGAAACATACGACGCATGGCTGTATGCACACTTTGCTCTTGAAAAGTCACAAAGGCATTTAAGATTTTTTTACCTTTTTCCTCATCGAGTTTTGAAGACATAATGGTGCGAAAAATCACATCAGCGGTAATAAAAGTCATAGCTTCATCTACTTCAATAACAGCATGATTTGGATACTTACTAAAACGATCCATCATATCTGCCACAGCTTCACTCATAAGATTAAACACTTTATTGATACGAGTCATTTCAAAACTTGGACGCAAAAGCTCTCTTTGCTTTTTCCAAACTTCACCATTTGTAGTAAAAATACTCTCCCCTAAAAGTGGACTTAAAAGCTCATGCAAAAATGCACTTTTAGGAAATTCTCTAACCTCATCAACCATCATTCTTTTAACTTCTTTAGTGTCATTTATAACATAAAGATCAAAATTTGGCATCTTCACATAGCCTGTTTGCATTTTATAACTACGCTCATAAAGCCCATCAAGCCAAGATCTACGCTTTAACAAAAAAGTTAAAAGTGTAGAAGCCTTATTTTTATAAGGTTTTGGAAAAAAGGGACATTCACTCATATTTTTACCTTTTCTTCTAAAAATTTAGGCATTATGATGAAAGAAAAAAAATCATAATCACCTTTAACACTAATACTATAAAGATATAAAAAGTGCGCTTTGTTTTTATCTCTTTTTATTTTTTTATACTCATGTTTTTCATATAAAGTGTGAAATTTAGCACTTAAAAATGGGGGTGTAAATTTAGCATTTACACCACTCGTGCGGAAAAAATCCACTTGAGGAAAACATGCTCCATCAATAATCGATGTGTAATCATACCATTTTAAATCAAACCTTGAAACAAATTCAAGCTTCTTTCTAAATTCATCTGCTTTTTTTTGATAACTCACTAAAGGTATGCATTCTCCTAAAGTAAGAATTTTTAATTTACGAAGTAAAGATAAATCTAAATTTTGTCTTAAAATACACTCCAAAACTTCTATGCAAACTATAGTTCCAACACTATGCGCTACTAAAATAAGCTCATAATCTTGTTTACTTTCGTTTTGTTTTAGCTTCTCCACTATAACATTTGCAAAAAGCTTGATTCTTTCTTGCATAATGCCTGTTTTTTTATCTTGCCAAGTAGCACAAAAAGCACAAATTCTTGCTATCCAAAATACAGCTAATTTCTTGCCTAATTTAAATAAAAAATGATTTAGTAAAAATCCTAAAAAACATCCTATGATGATAGCTAAAGAAAAATGCATATAATTTTGCAAAAAAGCAAAACTTCCAAAAGCTAAAACCAAAGAAAATAGTAAAGAAAATAACACATAAAAAAAAGGATAATAACCTGTGATAAGTTGATAAATCGACTCTTTACCAAATTTGATAAAAAGTCCTGTGATAGTATAAATTCTAAAAAAACTATAACAATCCGCTAAGGCATCTTTGTAATTTTCCGACCAATTTTTCTTAACAATATCATTCCATGTTAAAAAATGATATTTAGTTTGTACTCCTTCGCACGAAATTTGAAAAAAAGGAAATTGCTCATTTTTTTCAATTTTACTTATATCAGTCTTAATGTTAAAAGCATGAGAATAATCTTTTAGGTTTTTTTTAAATAAATCATAATAAAATCTATAACTTTTAGGATCATATCCTGCTATATAAAATACTTCCCTATCCATACAATAATTTCTTTTTACTTTTAATTATAACAACTTTGCTTTAAAAGCTCTCTTAATCAAAGCTTTTTAGTCTTATTTGTCTAAAAAGAAATTTTTATAAAAATTGCCGTTGAATTGATTAGTTTGTAAAAGGTATTTCTTAAAATTACACACCAAAACAGGATTAGGTTTATAAGCATGAGCTTCACGCCAAAAAAATTGAAGTTTTTTTGGATAAGATAAGCCTTCAAAATCATAAAAAGCATTGCCACAAACCTTAGTCGGACAGCCTTCTAAAATAGCACTAAGGCCTACTGTTGAATTTATAGTAATACAACCTAAAGCCTTTCTTAAAAGAACTGGCAAGTGGGTATCATGAACATATAAAACCCTTCCCTCTACATGATATTTTTGACTTAAATCATTTATAAGTTTAGAATAATTCTTATAACCCCTATCCATGGGATGGTGTTTAAAAACTAGATAAGATTTAGCTCTTGCATGATTTGCAAAAGAAAGTATGGTTTCCTCTATAAAGTGCTCTATGCTTTTTTTGTAATGATATTTAATTTGCGTATCGCTATAAACTTGTAAAATCGCCAAAAAGTACTTTTTTTCTAAATTATAAATCTTTTCATTTAGTTTTTTTTCTGTAATCTTATAAAGATACTTTCTATACAATGATCTAAACCAAAATAAAAATTCAAAAGGATATAAAGCACGATGATGAAGTTTGTTGTTAAAAAATGGAGCCAAAATAAAAGCAAACAACCAATACAAAAAAGCATCAAAAGCCATAAATTTAAATCCACCTGGAATTTCTTTTATGATTTCTTTGGTAAAAATATTTTGAGAAAGATAAAAATTTTTATCACGCGGTAAAGAAGAATTTGCATTCACCCCATCTTTTTCCAAAGTAATACAATAAGGCCTTAAATATCCTTCTTCAAAAATCCATATTTCAATTCCTAATTCTTTAGCCACTTTAATAGCCTTAGCATGGATAATACGACAATCATTATACATTAAAATAGCATCGATTTTTTTGCTTTGAAAAAAATCTCTATAGAAATTTTCAAGATCTTTTTCATCGCACTTACACCTCGTTCCACTAGGATAGAAAAAAAAATCTCCACCGTTAAAATTGAGTTTAAAAACTTTGGTTTGTTTTTTTTCCATTCTTATTGCAAGATGATGAAAAAAATTTCCCACAGGCCCTTGCAAGAGTAAAACATTTTTACCGCTAAATTCTTTTTTAATTTTAGTGCTAAATCTCATTTCTTTGCTAAAAATTCATAAAATCTTCTTATTTTTCTAAGCATAAAAGTTTTAAAATCTATTGTCAATTTTATATATTTTTTTGAAAAATAAGCTTTTTGTAAATTTAGCATTATATCTAAACAAACTTCAATTTCACATAAAGTTTTTGTTTTAGGATTTATATATCTTGGATATGCTATCAAAGCACCTGCTACAAGCTCTTCTAGGCTTAGTTTTCTTGTTCTTCTTTCGCATCTATATTTATCTTTTGTTAAACCCCAGCCCGCATAAAAAGGCATACCATAAGTAAAAACTTTTTTAGCTCTTAAAAGAGCATCAAAACCACTTGTAGAAGTAATAGTGTGAATTTCATCAGCAATTTTTATAGCACTATCAATACTGCAATCTTTTACAATCTTATCACAAAATTCCAAGATGAGTGTTTCATCTTTTAAACCTACACGGTTGCCGCTTAACACATCAGGATGGGGTTTAAAGATGATATAAGCATCTTGATTTTTAGAACGCACCTCCTTAAGTAAATCAAGAGTAGATAAGCCAAAACCCCCTAAAATCATCGAAGCATCATCTTCAACTTGAGCAGGGATTAAAATAATTTTTTGCCCTGTTTTGGCATTGATTTTTAAATTTTCATGCTTTAAGCCATTATATTTTGAAAAGCGGTTCTCAAGTAAGATTTTTATAATATTTTTTGCTCTATTTAGCATATTTTCATCAAAAATTTCGTTTTGCAAAAGCTCTTCTAGTTTACTTGGTTTATTTGGATCTATGTAAAGTCCTTTATCATCAACGATTAAAGAAAAAGGGCGCGTAAGATCAGAACCTAAAGAGATTGAGCGGATAAATCCATCTTCAACTAAAGAAATTTTAGGAGTAAAATGAAGCAAATTCTCATCTTGTGTTTTTTTTATAAGAATACTTTTAAGAGTATTATAATCTATCCTTTTACCCCAAATGAAAAATTTATCATTTTCTTTAAGTTTATACCTAGCTAAAGATTTTAAAGAATTTAAAAAAATGATTTCATTGTTTTTAGCCTTAAAAAAAGGCTTGATAAAATGCCTTTTCCATAGGGTAAAGCCTAGCATAAAAAGCCTATTAGAATTTGCTTTTTCTATATCTTTATATTTTACTAAAGTTTTGATAGTATCAAAAATATCACTTTTTTGATTTAAATAAGGATTAAAATACTCGCTATAAAGTATATAAGCAGCATAGAAAACTTCTTCTAAACTTCTTTTTTGCATCCTTCTTTTACACTCTAATTTATCTTTTGTTAGACCCCAGCCCGCATAAAAAGGCATGCCATAACAAATACACTCACATTCTTGCATCAAAGCTTCAAAACCCATACCAGAAGTTTTGGTATAAACCTTATCAAAAAACTCAAGCAAGGCTATGGGATTAAAATTTTCAGTGATTAAAATACATTCTTTAGGTAAGGAATTTAAATCTAAATCACTTTGTTTTTTACCACTTAAAACATCTGGATGGATTTTTATATAAATTTTAGAATCAGGATTTTCTTTTATGGCATCTTTTATCATATCAAGAGTTTTAAAATCTTTAGCAAGCCCAAATTCAAGCGAGGCATCACTGGCCGTTTGAGTGATGATTAAAACGCGTTTTTCATCTTTTTGAAAATAATTATCTGGGATATCGAGATTATTATTATACTTGCTAATTTTATATTTTTTGATAAGCTCTATAGCTTTTTTAGCTTGCTTGATTTCTTCATCTTTAAATTCATAAGTATTTAAAAGATTTTCAAGCTTTGAAGGCATTGTTGCATCATAATAAATGCCTATATCATCTTTAACCATAGAAAAACTTGGACTATTTTCAACCCCTAAGTTTAATGAGCGGATAAAACCATCTTCTAAAAGTATGAATTTAGCCTTATGTTTTTTTGCCAAATTCATAGCTTTTAAACCTGATTTTTTGCGTCCCCAGCCGAAGAAAAGATCATCTTTTTTGATTTTTAAATTTTTCTTATACAAAGAAATAGTATAAAAATTTCTAGCATTAGCAATAAGTTTTTTTGATGTTGAGTAACTACTCATATTTATTATTTAGCACAAAGATAAAAACTTTTTCTTGGTTAATTCAAGATCAAACATCCCATTTTTTGCTCTAGAATTTAAATTATCAAAAATATCTTCAATAAACTGTTTAGTTATTCCATAACTCTTTAAATTTGTAGAAATATTTAAAATATGAAATAAAGAAATAATTTTTTCCTTATATATAGATAAAAGCTTATTTATTTTTACATCATCAATGCATTGTAATAAAATAGGAATTGTAAAACTACATGCTAATCCATGAGATATACCTAATTTCATGGTTATTGGATAACTAATGGCGTGGGCTAATGCTGTTTGAGTATTTGAAAAAGCTAAACCTGCATAAATACTTGCTAAAATAATTTTCAAACGTAATTCTTTAGAATTTAAATCATTTTGCAACCTTGGTAAATATTCTAAAATCAATTCTATAGCCTTAATTGCATGATTTGCAGATATAGCATTAGAATTTTTATTCCAAATTGATTCTATAGAATGAGAAAGAGCATCTAAAGCCGTATATATAGTCAGCTCTCTTGGAATGTTTAAAAATAAATTTGGATCATAAAAAGCTTCTTTACAATATAAATTTTCATCAGATAATGAAAATTTAATATTATTAGGAGTATCCCATAATGTAGCCCATTTAGTAAGCTCGCTACTTGTACCTGCAGTAGTTGGAATAGCGAAAATAGGTATAAATGAACACGAATTACTTATATCCAAATTTCCACCATTTCTAATAACATCTCCTGATACGCTAAAATACTTGGCCATATCCAAAACACTACCACCACCAAAAGCTATAATTTCTTTATAATTTCTATAATCTTTTTTAATTAGTTCAGCATAATTAATTTCAGGGTTGGGTAAAATATCATAAATTACGCCTTCTAAACGATCGCCGAGCTTATCCTCTAAAATTTTGGTCAATCCTTTTTTATAAAAACTTTTTGAAGTAAGCAATAAAATAGAGTCTGTCTTTAAACTGTCTATAATATGCTCATATGATACATTAAAATTAATTTTAACCGGATTATAATATCTAAAATCACTCATCACTCTTCCTGTTTAAAAATTGTGCTATTCTCAATGCAACTTCTTTAGGAGTAATTTTAGGTCTTCCTAGTTTTTCTTTACTGCCTTTTAAAATTTTAACATAGATAAATACAGCTCCACCTTCCTTACGAGCAATAAAAAAATCAAGTGCTTGTATTAAATCATCCAATGAATTTATTATAAATATTTTTTCATAACCACAAAAATGCGCTATTTGTGGAAAATTTATAAATGGCGAAAGATTAAACTGTCCCCCAGTGCTATCATGACTTTCATTGTCTAATAATATATGACAAAAATTCCCTTTGTTATTATTCTTGGTATAATATGCATTTGTAGTTAATGCTCCCATTCTCATTAGCAAAGCAGAATCTCCATCTATTGCAATGATTTTTTTTGAATTTTGCAAGGATACACCTAAAGCTAAGGAACTTACACATCCCATTGATCCTACCATATATAATTGATTTTCCGTATCTCGAATTTCGTACAATTCTCTACCTGTTTTTCCTGTAGTTGCAAATAATGCAATATTATTTTTATAAGAAAAATTAGCAATACATTCTAAAATTTCAATTCTTTTTGGTTGAAATTCGGCTAAACTATTCTCTTGCTGGATTATCTCTCTACCTATATTCTTCACGGGAATATTAAAATTTTTCAAAGAACATTTTTCAAAAGTATTATTTTTAACTATAAAAAAATAAGATTTTTGTTGTTTTAAATGCTTATGAGCTATTTGCAACTGTCTAATAGCTTGATTATAGTCTGGAGATAAAAAATCATAAGTAATATTACAAGTTTCTAATAAACGATCTGTAATAGTTCCTAAAAGTTCATGTTGTGGCTCGTCAGTATTTCTATCTTGATCATCTCTTTCTCCTCTAAGAGAAACAAAACCTAAAATAGGAATTTCAAAAGTATAATTTAAAGAAGTAAGAGGGGATAGTGCATTGCTTAATCCACTATTTTGCATTAAAACAACTCCAAAATTATCTTTTTTTTCCATATTTGCTAAACTTATACCAGTAGCAATAGCTATGGCATCTCCTTCATTATTAGACATAATGAAAGAATTTTCATTAATAGCGTAATTTATCATAGGAGAAAGATACGAACAAGGCACTCCACTAAACTGAAAACATCCAATTGTTTTTAAAGCTTCTCCAAAAAATTCCATATTAAGCATTAGACAGTTCCTGGAATAAGATTTAGAATTTCATTAATTTTCATACATTTGCTTTCAGATTCTTTACTTCTATCATTTTCCAAAATTTCTTTTGCCACATTTTGCATTGCAACAAAAGAAGCGCGAAGCATATGATTAGCATATATAATTATATTAGCTCCATGTGCAGCCAAATCACTGGCTTTGATTTCATTAAAGCTAGTAGGAACAACAACAATAGGCGTGTCTTGATCTTTCAATCTAAATTGTTTTAAAAAATCAATGATTTCATCTCCATCTTTATGTCTAGAATGAATCATTATGCCATCTGCACCCGCTTGAATATATGCAAAAGCTCTTTGCAAGGCATCATCCATACCTTTATCTAAAATTAAAGATTCTATTCTAGCAATAATCATAAATTCGTTCGTTATTTGAGCTTTTTTTCCAGCTTGAATTTTACTACAAAAATCCTCAATACTGTCTTGATTTTGAATCACATCATTTCCAAGCAAAGAATTCTTTTTCAATCCTATCTTATCTTCAATAATCACAGCAGAAACACCTATTCTTTCTAAACTTCTTACAGTAAAAACAAAATGTTCTAGTTTCCCACCCGTATCAGCATCATAAATTAAAGGTTTTGATGTTACCTCAAATATTTCATTAACCGTATTAAGCCTACTTGATAATTCTACCGCTTCAATATCAGGCTTTCCTCTACTTGTTGAATCAGTTAAAGAACTAGACCAAAAACCGTCAAATTCTATTTTTGTACCATTTTTACTAACAAAAGTGTTTTCTGCAATCAATGCTGAAATTGCAGAATGCGTTTCTAAAATTCTTAAAGGTTTTTTAGCATTAATTAAACGCCTTAAAAGTGATAATCTAGCATTAGTTGTAATACCTAGAGATTTTGCATTTTGATTAAGTTCAGTAGAACTGATACCTTGGGTATATTTTGGTTCTATCAGCTCTCCACAACCTAATTCTTTCAACAAAGCAATAACATTTGATCTTTCTCTTTTTTGAGGACCTTCTTTCCAATCATCACCATGAATCACAAATTTGGGTTTTAGTTTAATAATATTATCAGCATAACTCAAAGTATTTTGAGGTATCACTTCATCAATAAAACCTATACTTTCAACAATAATTTTTCTTTGCTCATAATTCATATAAGGAAGTCGTTTATAAGAAGCAATCGCAGAATCAGTCAATAAACCCAATACAACCTTACCTTCAATCTTATTAGCGTATTCTCTTGCTAATTTCATAATATTTATATGACCAGGATGTATCAGATCAGCAGACATAGCTATATATACGATATTACTATTCATTTTTTACCTTTCTTTATTAAAAAATAATTCAACTTCATTATATAAATTATTAATTTTTTTTTCTAAATCAGTCTTTGAACTATTATCTATGATATAATGAGCATTTGGTTTAGCATATTTTATATCAACACCTACAACATCTTTAATTTCACCCTTTAAAGCACCAGAATACAAACCCTTCTGATCTCTTAAAATAAGCTCCTCCATAGGACAATCGACAAAAACTTCAAAATAATTTTCAATCGTATTTCTATTAAGTAAATAAATTTCTTCAAATAAAGATATAGTCGCACAGATAACAATTATGTCATTTTTTGCTAAAAAGGAGCATAAAGATGAAATTTTTTTAGCAGACATCAATCTTGCCTCTCTAGAATACCCGTACTCTTGCAAAATTTCCCTAATTACATCCCCATCCAATAAAATTGTATGAGGGTATTTTTCTTTCAATTTTTTATACAAGCCTTGACTTATAGTAGTTTTTCCAGCACCTGCCAATCCAGATATCCATATTACTTTGCCATTACTCATCAATTCTCATGCTCCTAAATTTATAAAAATAAAATTATATTTTTCTAGCACTCCAAGTTCTTGTAGTGTATTTTATACTAAATTCTTTTGGGAGTCTTTCTTTAATTTTACTCATAATTTTACCCAAAAGTTCTTCACCTTCTTTTGTTGCTACATCCCAATATTTATTTTTGACACTTTTCCATGCATTGATATAATTTTCAATATTCTGATGAAAATAAAAATCCTCTTCAGTATAAACAATGTTATCAAAAAGATCCTTGCGACTCTCTATGATAGGTCTTTGATCTTCCCTTCTTGTCCCTCTTGTGTAATTTGGCACAAATTCTACGATAGTGTCTTCAGCTATTTTTTGTATAGGATCATTTAAATCTCTATGATTCCACATACAAGTGAAATAAGCATCTTTTTTTAATAAACGATATGCTTCTTGCAAAGACTCATTCCTATCAATCACATCAAAACTACTTCCAAAAGTCACCCAATCAAAGCTTTCATTTTCTAAAGTTGTATTGTTTGCCACAGCACGAATCCAAGTAATATTTTTATCCCTTGTTCTATTTATACCAATTTCACGCATCGCATCATTTGGTTCTACAGATACCACCTCACATCCTCTTTCCAAAAGCATAATACTTAAATTTCCAGTTCCTGCACCGATATCAGCCACTTTAATATCTTTTTTTCCAATAAGACTAATTAGCATATCTATAGTTTTTGGTGTATAATTTGGTCTATAGCTATAAAATTTTGCATGTTCGGTATAATCCCATTTATTTTCTACTAATTTTTCCATAATTTTCCTTATTATTCGTCATTTTCAACACAAAATGACGAACTAAAGAATTATGAAAATTATGCCTTCTTAGCAGTCCAAGCTCTTATTTTGTAAGACATCTCGATTTTTTCCATATGAGAAATTTTAGCTTCTATCATTTCTAAAATTTCTTTCCATCTTTTTTCGCCAGCTTGTGCTTGTATATCATTTACAGAATGCCAAGCCCCAAGATAACGCTCTTTATCCCAAAACTCTTTATAGTCACACTCCATAAAAAAGCAGTCTGTGAAATCTCCTGTTGAAACAAGAATTTCTTCCCATTTTTTAGTATTTTGCAATCCACTGCTTACACGAGTAAGCTCTGGTACAATATGCTTAATTTCCTTTTCGATTTCATCAAAAACTGAGCCCTCTACAATGTGGCGAGGATTCCAAATCGCAGTGAAATACCCCCCCCCTGTCAATATACGACTAAATTCAGGGAGTGATTTTTTAGGATCTGTCCAGTGAAAAGAACTAGCCATAATAACCCAATCAGCGATATCACTCTCAATTCCAGTTTCTTCACCACTACCTTTTTTCCAGATTAAATTCGAACAATTTTGAGTAAATTTAATTCCTTCTTCTCTCATGTTATCATTGGGTTCTATGGCCGTAACATCAAGTTTAAACTCCTCTGAAAGAATTTTTGTAAATTTACCAGTACCCGCACCTACTTCAATGACCTTTAAGTCTTTAGTTGCTTTATTGGAATCATTAATACATCTGATAAGCTTTTCAATCAACATTGGATTATAAGCAGGTCTATTATGATAGTGTTTTGCCAAATTTGTAAAATCACCAAGATTCATTTAACATCCTTTTTTTTAATTTCTAATTATTTATTATACATTTTATTTCTTAAATCTTATTTTAATATTTTATTCTACATAATTTTCATCTAACTCCTTACACATTTTTTCAAATTCTTGATAGTATTTCCATGATGCTACTATATCCGGACGATGTTGTTTG
>NZ_RYYK01000019.1:0-1507 GCF_004379055.1 Campylobacter sp. US42a | reverse complement strand
AAAAAGGAAAAACACAAATGAAACGCATTATCTTACTATCTAGTTTAGCTATCTTAAGCCTTTATGCTAGTGATACTAAAGATAATAAAAAAACCATACAAATGTTAGAACAATCTCCTTATAAAGAAGATGCTAACTTAAAAAACTACAATAACACTTTAAAAGTAAAAGATGGAGTGATTATCATAGATCATTCTAATACTAGTGATGATAATAATAATTCAAAAACCATCAACACAAAGAAAAACACTCAAAAAGATAATAACAACACTCAAAAAAATCAACCTAACTTGTCTAATGATAATACTTTAAAAACTAAAACCCCAAATTCAAACACTCCTTCTTTAAAAAATACTTCTAAAGAAGAATCAATTCATAAAGTTAGCTTTAGCTTTCATATTACCAATAAAAACATAAACTTTAAAGATCTAGGTTTAGATGAGCAAGTTTTACAAGAAGCCTTAAACGATTACAAAAAAGAAAGTATTTCAGTTCAAGACTTACAAGATATAGCCAATATTATTTCTTATTATGTTCAAGTTAGTGGTTATCCTGCTGCTACAGCTTATATCCCACAACAAGAACTAAAAGATCAAATTCAAATCAATATCACCTTAGGTGTTTTAGGTAAATATGTGGTTCAAAACAATTCTAGTGCAAGAGATTATGCTATAGAAAGTAAATTACCTAATCATAAAGGTGAAATCATCACTACTAAATTAGTAGAAGATGCAGTTTATAAAGTCAATGAAATGTATGGCATACAAACCCTTGCTTCTTTAAAAGCAGGAGATAATCCAGGTGAAACAGATGTAGTGATAGAAACTACCCCTAGTGATAGCTTTGTTTCTGTATTGTTTTATGGGGATAATTACGGCATAAAAGAATCAGGTAGATATAGGGGTGGTGCTAGTATGAGTTTTAATAACATAGCTCATCAAGGAGATAGTCTTAATGCTTATTTGCAAAGAAGCGATGAAGCACAAACTAACTATGGTATAAGCTATACTACTTTCTTAGGGAATTTAAAAATCACTCCAAGTTATTCTAAAGGAAACTATGCTTTAGGGGGAGCTTATAAAAATGCAAACTTTATAGGAACTTCTGAAAATCTAGGTATAGATTTAAAATATCCTTTGTGGATTACGACTTATAATTCTTTTTATTTAACTTCAAGCTATTATCATAAAAAGCTTAGTGATTCAAGATTAAATATCATGACCATAGATAAAAGCTCTGATACGATAAGCTTTGGTATAGAAGGAGTTTATAATGGCATTAGCAATGATAGTTTTTCTTATAGTGCTAATGTAAGCTATGGTAATGTTAAAGATGAAGGTATGACTATAGTAGGTATAGGAACAAGCAAAGTAGGTGGAGTAGAATTTGGAAAATTTGCTAAACTTAATGTCAATCTTAACAATGCTTATTTCTTTAATGATACCTTTACTCATCTTTTTAGTTTAAATTATCAACAAGTTATCAATGGAGCTACATTAGATAGTAG
>NZ_RYYK01000018.1:0-2077 GCF_004379055.1 Campylobacter sp. US42a | reverse complement strand
CATCTAACTCCTTACACATTTTTTCAAATTCTTGATAGTATTTCCATGATGCTACTATATCCGGACGATGTTGTTTGATATGGGTTAATTCTTCTTTAATATTTTTTTCTATATTTTTAGCAACTGATTTATTCTCTTTAAAAAATAATAATATCTGCTTTTCATTTATTAAATGTTCTTTTTTTAAATCAATTTTTATCTTAAGCTTATTTATAAACTCTTTTATGTAGGATTTAACACAATTTATCATAATTATATTATTTCGAAAAGAAGCTATTTTTTCTTTAGAAATGCAAAAAATCAAATTTTCAAAAGTTATTTTATTTTCAAATAAAATAAAGTTAATTTCGATATAGTTTTTCACTTTATGTAATTTAAAGAGTTGTTTTGTTGTAATTAAAATTTCAAATGCTTCATCAGTATTGTTTTTATCTAAGTCTTTTAAATTTGTAATTAATGTCATGGGGAATAAAACACCCAATTCATCATATGCCATACCATTATCAACATCTTTTTGGGAAAGTTTTTTTCTAAAGCAATATAAAGTATTTAATTTATCAAAAGTACAATAAGCATATTCAGGCTTAATACTAATCATGTCTAAGTAAGTAATTTTTTCTATTTTAAAAAATTGTGTTAAAAATTTTAATCTAAAAAAACTCTCAGCATAAATCCAATAAGTTTTTATATGCTCACAAGTTGGTATAGGGGATCCGAAATAATATGTATCTCTATCTAAAACCCTATCTATAGGCGTATTCAAATAAAACCAATCGAGTTTATCAATTTTAAAATTTATGTGATTTAATCCAGTTTTTAATCTCGAAATTGGATCCCTAACCAAATATAACACAGGTTTATTTTTATTTAAAAGATTTAAAAATCTTTCAAGATCTTCTCTAGAAACATAAACATGAGTGTAATCAGTATATGCTATGACATTATATTTTAAAGGACTGTTTAGCAACTGCATGAAAATGTTAGAATATATAATAAATGGGTCATGATGAATATATTTGCAAATATTTACTTCACAAAGTTCCAAATACATTGTCATTGCACCATGTCCTGATAAAGATGAACATAGCCACACAAACTCATAGTTATCCGGTAAAGGCAAATTCATCTCCCAAGCAAGTTCAGCTGGTATGTTATGATAATTGATTTTTTCATTTTTATCATTTAATTTCTTAGGATCAAGTAATGAAGGATAAGGATGGTTTTCTTTTTTGTATCTTTCTTTGAAATCATCTGATAATAACCATTCTTCTATAAGATCGAAATTTTGTATAAAATAATTAAAATTGTGAAAGATATTATCTAATATTGCTTTATAATCTTGATGAATTTTTAATATATTTTTTATTCTTGAAAATTCTTTTAAAAATAATTGTTTATTATCTATCAAACCTTCAAGGATGCTAGAGTTAATCTGATCAAATTCTTTAAAAATTTCTCTAAAAATTTGAAATTCTTTATTTGCTTTTTTAATATTATTTTTTAATTTAAATCCACCGCCTATATACCAAGTTTGATAAGCTTTGATTAAAACTTCACCTAGCATATAAGACAAATGAAATTTATATCTTAAAGCTTGCTCATAATCATTACATGCTTCTAAACTTGGATATTTGAGTTGAGGAAAAACTTGTATGGTTTGTTGATAAATTTTTTGTTCTTTTTTGTGTTGTTTTTTAATTTTATAAAGTTTTTTAAATAATGCTATATACCCTACCCCGCTACTACTGTTTGTAAAATCAATCATAGCTTGACCTAGTTTGTAAGCAAGATGATTTTTTACTCTTTCTATAGCCGAATTCGGATTATGCATAAAAGATCCCTTATAAAAATTTTATTTTTAATACAAAATAAGTTATTATTATACATTATAATTATATAATAAAAACTAAAAGAAATGAAATTTAGTTTTTATTATACTCTCTCTTCAACCTAGGCACATCTTTGAAGTAAAACTTGATATACCCCCCCCCATACCAATTCTTACTAGCCTTAATAAATTCTTCTCCTAATTTATAAGTAAAACTATTTTTTAATTTCAAAGCCTCATCATAATCAG
>NZ_RYYK01000017.1:0-2120 GCF_004379055.1 Campylobacter sp. US42a | reverse complement strand
AGTATCACTAGCATAAAGGCTTAAGATAGCTAAACTAGATAGTAAGATAATGCGTTTCATTTGTGTTTTTCCTTTTTAATGATTTCATAAGATCTTGTTTTATAGATTTGGTTTTTAATCTTTTTTATTTTTTGCTTTTTCTGTTTTTATTTTTCTTTCTTTTTATCTTTTTATTTTTCTTTATTTTTTGTATTTGTTTGATTGATTATCAATCTTTTTTGATTTTTAATCTTTAAATTTTGTTTGTTTTATTAATTTTTAACAAGATCCAAAAGGCTTTTAACCTTTTGGATTTTAATTATCTTGAGCAAGGATTTCCTGCTTTAAAATTATCCGATACTATACAAGCATTACCACTTTCTTGAGTACTGGCTTCATCTATACTTGCTTGTTTATCATCTTCATTGATATTTGGATCTTCATCTGTAGTTTGCATAAGCAAAGCTGTAGCAATGTCAGGTTCTTGTTGTCCTATGGTATCATTTGGGTTATTATTAGAACCGTTGTTATTACCATTGTTAATATCACCTGAATCGGTTCCATCGTTTCCGTTATTGGAACCACTATTGTTATCATTAGGCTTGTTAACAGTTTTATAATCTGCAAGATATTCTCCATGAACTGTGAGTTTATAATTATCTATACTTGCACTTGCAATAGTTTGTTTATTTGTTTCAAGATTAGAATTATTCGAACTCGTGGCATCTTTAAGAGCTGTTGTGGCTTGTTGCAAAACTATATATTTACTATCCATTTCTGTTTTAAGCGTTTCTAAGACTTTTGAATCTCCAATTTGCAAAGCTTTATTGTAAAGCTCTACTATGGTATTATAATTATTCAATGCATCATCGTAAGCTTTTTGAGTATTTTTTTGTTGTTCAGTAGTTTTAGAAATCTGAGCAAGTGTGTTTTTAACAGTGTTGATGGATTTACCTGCTTTTTCCACATTTTCATAAGAAGTTGAAAGAGCTTCTTTTAATTTTGCATTTTCATTTGCGCTCGCTTGTCCATATAGAGCAGTCATAAAATCTATACTTTGTAAAACATCTTCTGATAATAATTCTCCATTTTCTTTATAGATTGTAGCCAAATTATCTATGCTTGTATAAGAATTAAATTTTAAACTATCAAATATAGAATTTATAACATTAGCGTCAATATCTGTTGAGATAATAAGATTGCTAGTTTCTGAAACAATTTTACCTTGAGAAACAAATTGATCAACTGAAGCTGCACTCATTCCTGATGTAATAGGTCCTTCTATTCCGGGACTTTCAATGGCACTCATTATTACATAATTTGTGTTGTATCTAAATGAAATACGATTATTTGATTTGTATAATCCAACATTTTTATCTTTGTCAAACTGAGCTATTTCATTTCCTATCAAAGTAAGATCATTTTTACCTTCTATAGTTCCCAAGTTAATAATATTACCTTTTGGATTTAATTGTATAACTGGTGAAATATTTTTTCCTGTTCCAAATATTGCATCTGTGTCACTTGCACCATTTGCAAATTTTTGCATCCCATCATCACCAACAGATGAAGTGGATAAATATACTCTATTTGCACTAATACTTCCACCTTTACCCACTACTATACCATTAGGATTGATTAAAAAGATATTATTGCTTCCACCTTCTAGCTTTCCATCTATATGAGAGCTTTTAGAACCATAGACAATATTTAAATAATTTTGGTTAGTTTTTCCTTGTCCAAAATTTACAGTTTCGCCACTTGCTATATTAAAACCACCACCCCATTGGATAACAGAGTTTTGTCCTTTTCCTGCGATATTCATCACTTTATCATTTATATTTATAGTCCCACTTGTTCCATGAGTGAACTTACCCCCACTTGGTAAAGCATAGCTTTGTGTAAAAAGTAAAGAACCTACAACTAAAGACAAAGAAAGTTTATTTAACTTTTTCATGACTTGCTCCTTTTTGTAAGATTAAGATTTAAGAATCTTTTGTTTATATTTATAAAAATACAAGCAAAAGATTCCTATCTTTAAGATAGGAATGATTTATTTTATCTTTGCGTAAATGCTTTTACCATCTTGAGATATTCTTACTTCATAAGAAAGCTTTTGTAAATTCATCTTTTTTAATCTA
>NZ_RYYK01000016.1:0-2448 GCF_004379055.1 Campylobacter sp. US42a | reverse complement strand
CAGAGCATTATTTTAATGATAATGAACTTTATGATAAAAGCAATTCTACTTATAAAAAACTCCAAGGTATAAATTATTATGCTAAGAGTTCTAAACAAGATATTAACAATATTACTTTAATATATAACAATCCTAAACCAAATATTACAAATATAAACGATTTAAATTTTAAACATTATTTACTTACTCCTGATATGAGAGAAGATGAAGTTCTTTCTTTTAAAGCAAGGCATGGTGTTAATACAGCCGATCATAGTATAAAAACAGTTAGAGTGCTTCCTTTTTTAATCACAGCAAAAACCGATCATGCTGATGCAAGTTATAATAAACTTATATTAGAACAAGGAGAACTTAGTTCGGTTTTTTATCTTAAACCTAAAGATACTCATATAAAAAACCCTAGTAATTCTAAAAGCAATCAACGCATGAATTTCTTAATGAGTTCTACCTTTACTCATTATGGTAATGCAAGCTATAACCAAACCATACTTCAAAAAGATGCTCATATTAGTATGGGAGTTGAGAACACTTATGATTTAGCCTTAAATGGTGCTCCTTATTTAATCGGAGCTATAGCCACTTATGGAGATTCTACAAATAATAGTTTAAATATAGAAGCAGGTAGCAGTGTAGAGTTTTTTACTTCCTTACCTAAAAAAGATAAAAATGGTAATAATACCTTTGATGAAAGAATCACTCACCTTGTAGGTGGTTTAGCTTATCAAGGTAATGTAAAAAACAATAAAATCTTTATCAAAGATGCTAATATGATTATCCATGGTCCAAGCAAAGCTTATGCTAGTTTAGCTGCTGCTCATATTAGCGCAGGTTATATAGATAGCGGAACGGATAAAAACTTTCAAGCCAGTAAAAACCTTTTAGACATAGATGGTTTTAATCTTGATATGTATATGAACCATGATAAACAACCCCTAGCTTATAATTCTGTTTTATTTGCTGATTTTTGGGGTGGAAAAACCGAACAAGGACAAGCCTTAGATAATACTATCAATTTAAAAGATATTAAAAACCTAAAAAAAGATAAAAACAATGAGAACATTTTTGCTCAAGCTTTGTTTAACTTCTATGCAGGAGCTTCTAATAATGGAGAAGCAAATTATAATACCTTAAACATAGAATTAAAACATCCTTTAGAAATCGCTAATAACTTCTTAGGTTATAACCAACATTCTTTTTATGGTGGCTTTGCAACTAAAGGAGCTAATCATAATACCATTAACATTAAAAACGATCTTACCACAACCGATCTTTCTCAAAGCTATAAAGATGCTTTAAATATTGTAGCTGCTAGAACCTTAGAAGGCAGTGCAGATTATAATAAAGTTTATATCAATAATTCTATGTCAACCTTACCTGTATACATTTATACAGCTAAGAAAAACCTTCTTAATAACCAAGACTTTTATCCTAGTAGTGCTAATAACAATGAAGTAGTGATTAAAGACTTTGCTTCTTTTAGAAATTTAACTGTATTAACAGAAGCTAAAGAAGCCTCTTATAATACTATAAATTATAACAATGTTCAAAGCATTACCGATGCAAGTAATATAGATAAAGGTTCTAAAATCATCATAAGAGCTTTAGATAAAGCCAATCATAATACCATAGATATAAAAAACTATTCTTCTAATGCAGCTGATAATGCTTATTTGATTATGGCTTATAATGAAGCAGCTTATAATAAAATCATTATCAATGATACTTTATTTGGTGTAGCTTCAGATAAAAGAGAAGGAATTTTAAGTATTATAGCTGGACTTTCAAACAATGCCCATGATAATACCTTAATCATAAACAATCTCAATCTTGATGAGTATAAAAATAACAATTCTATTTTTATAGCTCCTTCAGCCATTACAGGTTTAAGTGAAGCTAAATCTTATAATAATACCTTATATATAGGTGGGAATTTAAATGTATTTAAAAACACTTTCATAGATATATTAGCAGGAGCGTTGGTGCATTATGAAGATAATTATAGTGCTTCTAATGCTGTAGCTCCTTCAGATATCAGTTTAAGTAAAAACAATAGACTGATTTTAAATACTAAAGTTGAAGCTAGAATTATTAATAACTTTGAGCATTATTATCTTATTGTATCCAATAAAATCAACACAACTCCCCTTTTGAAGTCATACGATGCTCCTATTAATATTTCTAGCGAGGGAGTATTGGCTCTTTATACCCTCAAAGAGCAATACCCCTACCTTAAAAATAAAGAAATCTTAATCTTACAAAGTGAGCAAGGTTTTATAGATGAAAACTCTAATACTTTAAATCAAGAAGAACTTCAAAGCTTTATTGAAAAAATGCAAAACAATAAAGACTCTTATCAATTAAGCTCTATAGATAGATTAAAAAAGATGAATTTACAAAAGCTTTCTTATGAAGTAAGAATATCTCAAGATGGTAAAAGCATTTACGCAA
>NZ_RYYK01000015.1:0-3452 GCF_004379055.1 Campylobacter sp. US42a | reverse complement strand
TAGATTAAAAAAGATGAATTTACAAAAGCTTTCTTATGAAGTAAGAATATCTCAAGATGGTAAAAGCATTTACGCAAGGATAAAATAAATAAGGATGGACAATAAAAACAATAACAAATCAAAGTTATCAACAATTAATAATCCTAGAGAAATCTAGGATTAAGAACTTATTTTTGTTTTTAAAAAGAAAAAATAAAACAAACAGATAAAAAAAGAAAAAAAGAAAAACAAAGATAAGTTCTTAGAACTAAACCAAACCAAGAAAGGATAAACCATGAAAAACAATAAAATCGTTTTATCAATTGTTGTAAGTTCTTTACTTTTCTCCCAAAGCTATGCTTTACCAAGTGGGGGTAAGTTCACTCATGGAACAAGTGGAACTATAAATATAAATGGTAATACCATGAATATTACAGGCAATAAAGTAAACTCTGTTATCCAATGGGGTGGTGGTTTTAATATAGCTAAGGGTGAAACTGTAAATTTTGGACAAGGAAAAACTAACCAAAACTACCTAAACATTGCTTATGGAACCAAAAGCTCTACAATAGATGGTTTACTTAATGCTACAGGTAATAATGTTTATCTTATCAATCCTAATGGTGTGGTTATAGGTAAAAGTGGAACTATCAATGCAAATAAATTTGGAGTGTCTACTTCAAGTATAGATAGCAAAGCGATGCAAGAATTTGCAGATAAAAGTACCTTTGCAAGTCCTGTATTCTCTCCTAAATTTACAGCCAATAAAGGCAATGTGATTAATATGGGAAATATTAAGGCTAAGGATGTTTTAATTGTTGGGAATGAGGTATATTTAAATTCTTCTGTAAATTCAGAAGATAAAATTCTAAATAAAATTGATAGCGATAGCATATGGCTTATTGGAAATACCGTTCAGGCAAATATAGGCACTTTAGATGTAAAAGATAGTTTAAAAATTACTGCCATTAAAAATGGTGCTTTAAATTTAGATGCAAAGGCATATTATTTCAATCCAATCGCATATAATAATTTTTCTAAATATCAAGGAGTTGATTACGGCTCTTTTAAACATAATACAAAAGAATTTAAAACTAATAAATTTGTCGGTATAGGTAGCGATGAGGATTGGTTTTATTTTTCAAAAGGTTGGAATGAGAATAAAAATGGTTTTAGGGATTATGCTGACGAATATAGACTCACTAACGATATTGATTTTGGGGGGTAATCAAGGTAAAGATTTTGGAAAATATACCGTTGATGGCGAAACAATCAATATGATGGTAGGATATGATTTAACAAATGCTTTTAGTAATTATCAATCTTTTACTAAAGTTTTTGATGGACAAGGTTTTACTCTAAAAAATATTTATTTCAAACCTCAAGGTTCTATGTGGATAGGTCTTTTTGCTCGAGTAGATGGTGGAGAAATTAAAAATCTAAATGTTGAAAATTTTACTTTAGGAAATGGCGACGGATCTTACAATTTTGCAAATCTTGGAGCTCTTGTAGGTTCATTGGATAATGATTCAAAAGTTAGTAATGTAAAAATGAAAAATATTTCTTTTAAAACAGGTGGAAGAAATTTAGGAACCATAGCAGGAAGAATTTATGGTAATGCAAATTTAGAGAATATAGTTTTAGAAAATATAAATATTGATAATAAAATAGGTGTTAATTTTACATCTACAGGATCTGTTGTAGGTTTTGCTATGAATGGCACATTTAATAATATTTATGTTGATGGCATAACCATTAAAGCTGCGGCTACTGCTGGTATGACTACTGGAGGAGACATTGGAGAAAGCCATGTTGGTGGATTTATAGGTCATAGTGATTATGGAACTTTTACAAATATTTATCTTAACAATATAGATCTTACAAACAATTACGCAAGAGGTTCTGAATCTGCTTATGTAGGTGGATTTATCGGAACGCATTATCTTAATGGAACTTTTAAAAATATAGTTTTAGATAATATAAAAAATATTAGCTCCATTGCAAATAATGCTTATGCAGGTGGATTTATAGGTGGTAGTGCAGAATCTGGAAGAAATTCAGGCTCGGGAGACACTTCAACTTTTGAAAATATTTTTATGTATTTTACCCCAGATGCAACCATACAAGGAAAATCAGGTATATTTTACAGCACTCAAACAGAAGGTAATGTAAATTTTACTTTTAAAAATACGCATATTTATCAAAAAAAGAATAGTTTAAGCAATGCAAATACAGACTCAAGTTTTACAAATATCATTGAAACAAACGGAGAAAAAGAAGACAAGGTAAATATTCATTATTATACCGAAGGCGATAATTCACACAATGATTTTTTAACCCAAGCAAAACCTATTGCCAAACCTAATATTCCAACTAATACTCCAAGTTCTTCACAAGAACCTAGTGAAAATGTCATTTTAGATCAAGATGACTTACATAATGATATTGTTAAGGAAATTATAGAAAATTTAAATGATGAATATTATGGGGTAAATATTTTTACACTAAAAGATCTTCTAAATAATTATATCTACTATAGCACCATGAATGAAGATGAAAAAACGCAATTTATACTCACATATTTCATAGATAAAGAAAATGATAAATATGCAAAATACAATAAAGAAGATTTTAACAATCTTGCAAGAAACTTAGTGCAAAGTATGGATTTTATTATGGAATATAATAATAACAATCTTGACAATGCCAAATTTGACAGCGATGATACAAAAAATAGCTATTTTAATACTATTCATCAACTCCGTCAAAATATAACCAATAAAAATACTTTATTTGCTTTCCTAAAAGGAGATTTAAAAAGCATAAAGGATAATTACGATCAATTTGTAAGCACCAAAGAAGATCTTTATAAAGCCATTGATGCTTACAATGCTTATGTAGCTTTAATCAATCAAGGTGCAGCAAGTTCTAAAGATGCAGAATTTATTTCACTTAAAAACAAAGTAAATGAGCTTTATGCTAAAGCACAAGGATATCTTGATACTTATAAATTTGATGATACTTTAAAATCTTATAAAACACAAGCCTTATCTCAAAGTAATAATCATTTTAGCATCAAAGGAGAATTTGATACTAAACTAGCTTCTTTAGATTCTGTTTTAGATAAGCCAAATAATGAAGGTGGAGATACAAGCAATCCTGAAGCAAATGCTCCACTTCCTTTCTCTGAAGCTTTACTCACTCAAATGGATGAAAGTGTTTTAAAACAAGATGAAGATGATAAAGAACCTACAGTAGATGAAGCCAGCACTCAATTAAGCGGTAATACTTGTATAGTATCAGATAATTTTAAAGCAGGAAATCCTTGCTCAAGATGATTAAATTCCAAAAGGTTAAAAGCCTTTTGGATCTTGTTAAAAATTAATAAAACAAACAAAAAAGGAAAAACACAAATGAAACGCATTATCTTACTATCTAGTTTAGCTATCTTAAGCCTTTATGCTAGTGATACT
>NZ_RYYK01000014.1:0-5111 GCF_004379055.1 Campylobacter sp. US42a | reverse complement strand
TTTAGAATTGTGTTTAAAAAAGAGTTTGTTACTGGTTAGGGTTTTTAGAGAGAATAGGGTGTTTTTAGGGTTTGGAAGGTAATAGAGGATAAAATTTAAAATTTTCTAAGTTAAAATTACATAGAATATATTAGCAATATTTTTGAAAAGATGTCGAAAATTTGAAGGCATCAAAATGGATTTTATAAATTTTCTTAATCATTTTCAACCCATATCTAAATCTTCTCAGCAAGCTAGTGTATATAAATCTTTTAAGTTGAATTTAAAACCAAAGATTCTTAATGAAAAAGACGAAAATTCCTCTTCATTTCAAGATCAAAAAACAGATGTAGCTCAAACTATGCTTCAAAGATTAGAAGATGAAAAAGTTTTCAATCAAAAGGTGGGTGATAAAGTAAAAAAAGCTGAAAGAGGTATGACTACTATATATTTTAGAGATCCTATTATAAATAAACTCGTTCGTAGTGCTTTAAGTTCAACAGCTATCAATAAAATGGGGATTGAATTTGATAAAGAAGATATGACTAAAAGACTTGATGGATCATATATATTAAGTGGAAAAGCTGAAAATTTCGTGGCTGGATGGTATGCTGATATAGCATATACTAGAGCTTATATGGCTAGCGATAGAAATAATGATGGATATTTAGAAGATTACGAGCTTGAAGATACGAAAAGTGGTTTTGTAGCACAGGAAACAAATTTAGGACTTTTTGTGCAATCTTATACACAATTAAATGGTAGTGTAGATACTCTATTTGGTTTTGAAAAAGATTTTAGAGAAATGCGTCCAGATGATACCAAAGATACAGATTATGCTGGTAGAACTATAGGTTTAGAGCTTGATAAAATGATAAGAAAAGATGGAGATTTTGATGGAGAGCTTAGTTTTAGCGAAACTGGCATGCAAGCAGTAAAAACCAAAGCTCCAAATTCTGGATGGACTGAAAGTGTAGGTATATTAACTTTAACTAAATTTGATCAAACTAATACAATGGAAATTAAAGATATCTTGGATAAATTAGGTAAAGGTGTAAAATATGATGATTTAAGTGAAGATGAAAAATCTCTACTTAAAATGCAATTATCTGATAAAATTTTTGATGAAGTTGAAGATAAAGAAACTGGTAATAAAAAACTTGTTTTTAATCTGGATAAATTTAAAATTTTCTATGAAGGTTTTGTGGATTTATTCAAACAAAGAAGTGCAAAAATGCTAGGTTTAAAACCTGAAGATGCAACTAAACTTAATTATGACAATCTTGGTGAAATTGTCAACGAAATGAAGCAAACTTATTTTGATACAAATTCTACAAGTTATGGAAAAATAGCTGATTTAATTAAAATTTGGGCTTAGTTTTTATAATTATCTTGTAAAGTGTATTGTTATTTTTATTTTGATATATTGATATATTGTATTCTTATAAAAAAGTAACTAATAAAAGTTTAGTCATATAGACTAAATAAAATTAAGTATATTTTTTTATATTTATACTTGACAAAATAACACTCAATGTTGTATAATACTTCTAGCAATCAAAAAATAGAGTGCTAAAAATTTAAGGAAAGAGCTATGAAAAGCCGAGATAAAAAGGATTTGATTTTAGATTCTATCATCCAAACTTATCTTTTAGATAATGTTCCTATTGGTTCAAATGAATTGAATTTAAATCTTTGCATCCCTGCTTCAACTATACGCGTCTATCTTAAAAGGCTTAGCGACGAGGGTTTGATCACTCAGCTTCATATAAGTAGTGGTAGAATTCCTACTATTTTGACAATGCAAAATTACTGGCAAAGTTTTTGGAAAAAAGAACAAGATCAAGATATCAATATCAAAAGTGAGAATTTTTTAAAAGAGTTGAGTAAAGAATTTGAAATTTACTGTCTTGTTTATGGTGGTAGAAGCTTAGTGCTTAAAGAAGTGCTTGATCTAAATGCTAAGTTTATAGTGCTTGATTTTAAAGAAGAAGAGCTCGTTTTAAAATATGAAAAAGAAGCATGGAATTTTTTACAAAGTCTTATAGGATTGGATCTTTTTAGTATAGAAAAAATAGCTTTGAGGGTTCATTTTATGGATCTTGTAGAAAAAATAGCTAGCTTAAGGCAAAATTTGATTTGCTATAGAAGCAATGAAGAAAGAGCTTATCAAATTTATCAAAATGATGAATTTGTTAAGCTCTTAGATTGCGGAGTTCATCGTTATTTTAAAGAAAGTCTTGAATTTGAACCTTTATTTAAAGAAGGTTTTATGGGGCTTAAGGTGGATGCGCAGTTTTTGGGCGAAGATGTAAATATTATCTTAGCAGGTAGTGTTTATACGGATTATAAAAAAATATTACAATACATAAAGGAGGCGGCGTGAGCGAGCAAAAGCAAGAATTTGAAAATGAAAACGCAGAAAATTCTGAACATTTGCAAGATGAGAATTTGCAAAATATCGAAGATGTTGAGCAAAACAGATTGCAAAAAGACTATGATGAATTAAAAGACAAATATATGCGTGCAAACGCTGAATTTGAAAATATTAAAAAAAGAATGGAAAAAGAAAAGCTAAGTGCTATGGCTTATGCAAATGAAAGCTTTGCAAAGGATTTGCTTGATGTTTTGGATGCTTTAGAAGCAGCTATCAATGTCGAATGTCATGATGAAATTAGCTTAAAAATCAAAGAAGGAGTGCAAAACACTTTAGATTTGTTTCTTAAAAAACTTGAAAAGCATGGAGTGGCTCTTATCAAAGAAGAAAAAGAGTTCGATCCAAATTTACATGAGGCAATGTTTCATGTAGATAGTGAAAATCATCAAAGTGGTGAAGTGGTTACCGTGCTTCAAAAAGGCTATAAAATAGCCGATCGTGTGATCCGCCCAACCAAAGTTAGTGTAGCAAAATAAATTTTAATAAAAAGGATAAAAAATGAGTAAAGTTATAGGTATAGATTTAGGAACAACCAATTCTTGTGTTGCTGTGTATGAACGCGGTGAGAGTAAAGTAATTCCAAATAAAGAAGGTAAAAATACAACTCCTTCTGTGGTAGCTTTTACAGATAAAGGCGAGGTTTTAGTAGGAGATAGTGCGAAACGCCAAGCTGTAACTAACCCTGAAAAAACTATTTATTCTATTAAAAGAATTATGGGTTTGATGATCAATGAAGATGCGGCTAAAGAAGCTAAAACAAGACTTCCTTATCATATTACTGAAAGAAATGGTGCTTGTGCTATTGAGATTGCAGGGAAAATTTATACTCCGCAAGAAATTTCAGCAAAAGTTTTAATGAAACTAAAAGAAGATGCTGAAGCTTTCTTGGGCGAGAGTGTTGTAGATGCGGTTATTACTGTGCCTGCATATTTTAACGATGCGCAAAGAAAAGCGACAAAAGAAGCAGGAACGATAGCAGGACTTAATGTATTAAGAATTATTAATGAGCCTACTTCAGCAGCTCTAGCTTATGGACTTGATAAAAAAGATAGTGAAAAAATCGTGGTTTATGATCTAGGTGGGGGAACTTTTGACGTTACTGTGCTTGAAACTGGCGATAATGTAGTAGAAGTTTTAGCAACAGGTGGTAATGCTTTCTTGGGTGGCGATGATTTTGATAATAAACTTATAGATTTTCTAGCTAATGAATTTAAAGATGAAACAGGCATAGATCTTAAAAATGATGTTATGGCTCTACAACGCTTGAAAGAAGCAGCAGAAAATGCTAAAAAAGAATTAAGCTCAGCTAATGAAACTGAAATTAATTTACCATTTATCACAGCAGATGCAAGTGGGCCAAAACACTTGGTTAAAAAACTTACTAGAGCTAAATTTGAAGGTATGATTGATTCTTTAGTAGCTGAAACCATCACTAAAATCAATGAAGTAGTAAGTGACGCAGGTCTTAAAAAAGATGAGATTAAAGAAATTGTTATGGTAGGGGGCTCTACTCGTGTTCCTTTAGTGCAAGAAGAAGTGAAAAAAGCCTTTAATAAAGATCTTAACAAGTCTGTAAATCCTGATGAAGTTGTAGCTATTGGTGCGGCGATTCAAGGTGCGGTTATAAAAGGCGATGTTAAAGATGTGCTTTTACTTGATGTTACTCCGCTCTCTTTGGGTATAGAAACTCTAGGTGGGGTAATGACTAAGATTATCGAAAAAGGTACAACTATTCCAACTAAAAAAGAGCAAGTTTTCTCAACCGCTGAAGATAATCAAAGTGCTGTAACCATCAATGTTTTACAAGGGGAAAGAGAATTTAGTCGTGATAATAAATCTTTAGGAAATTTTAATCTTGAAGGAATTCCACCAGCACCACGCGGTATGCCACAAATCGAAGTTACTTTTGATATTGATGCAAATGGTATTTTAACTGTTAGTGCAAAAGATAAAGCAACAGGTAAGGCTCAAGAGATCAAAATCACAGGTTCAAGCGGACTTAGCGAAGAAGAAATTAATAACATGGTAAAAGATGCTGAACTTCACAAAGAAGAAGATAAAAAACGCAAAGAAGCTGTAGATGCTAGAAATGCGGCTGATAGCTTGGCTCATCAAGTAGAAAAATCTTTAAGTGAGTTGGGTGAAAAAGTTGCCGCTGCTGATAAAGAAAATATCCAAAAAGCTCTTGATGATTTGCGTGAGACTTTGAAAAATCAAAATGCAAGCAAAGAAGAGATTGAAAGCAAAATGAAAGTTTTAAGTGAAGTTTCTCACAAATTAGCTGAAAATATGTATAAAAAAGATGAGCCAAACACAGCCAATGATAAAAAGAAAAAAGATGACGATGTAATCGACGCTGAAGTTGAGTAATCCTAAAATCTTCAATCAAGCCTTTTTAAAAGGCTTGAAAATTTTTTAAAATTTTAAAGAAATGACAAAATCTGTAAAATATAATCCTTTTATTAGCTTGCTACCTAATTTTTCATTGATTTTTTAACCAATTCTTTTTGAAGTTCCAGTTTAAAATCAGATAATTCATTTTCTTGTATTTCTTTTACTAAAATGGTTTGAATAATGTAGGTAAAATTTTTGTAAAATCTTCTAAAGAAAATTTAATTTCATCCAAATCATTTTAGCGTAAGTAAACTAAAAACTTAGTAATAAAATAAAATTAATCTAAAAACTTTTTAGATAT
>NZ_RYYK01000013.1:0-5000 GCF_004379055.1 Campylobacter sp. US42a | reverse complement strand
GCTAACGCATTAAGTGTACCGCCTGGGGAGTACGGTCGCAAGATTAAAACTCAAAGGAATAGACGGGGACCCGCACAAGCGGTGGAGCATGTGGTTTAATTCGAAGATACGCGAAGAACCTTACCTGGGCTTGATATCCTAAGAACCTTATAGAGATATGAGGGTGCTAGCTTGCTAGAACTTAGAGACAGGTGCTGCACGGCTGTCGTCAGCTCGTGTCGTGAGATGTTGGGTTAAGTCCCGCAACGAGCGCAACCCACGTATTTAGTTGCTAACGGTTCGGCCGAGCACTCTAAATAGACTGCCTTCGTAAGGAGGAGGAAGGTGTGGACGACGTCAAGTCATCATGGCCCTTATGCCCAGGGCGACACACGTGCTACAATGGCATATACAATGAGACGCAATACCGCGAGGTGGAGCAAATCTATAAAATATGTCCCAGTTCGGATTGTTCTCTGCAACTCGAGAGCATGAAGCCGGAATCGCTAGTAATCGTAGATCAGCCATGCTACGGTGAATACGTTCCCGGGTCTTGTACTCACCGCCCGTCACACCATGGGAGTTGATTTCACTCGAAGCCGGAATACTAAACTAGTTACCGTCCACAGTGGAATCAGCGACTGGGGTGAAGTCGTAACAAGGTAACCGTAGGAGAACCTGCGGTTGGATCACCTCCTTTCTAGAGTACAAAGTAATAAGTCTCACAACTATTACTTCAATATATAAACTCAATTGATTCTTGTTTAGATTTCAAAGATTGATGATAAAGCTAATTGTTTATGGGGAATTAGCTCAGCTGGGAGAGCGCCTGCTTTGCACGCAGGAGGTCAGCGGTTCGATCCCGCTATTCTCCACCATTTATTAAGGGCCTATAGCTCAGCTGGTTAGAGTGCACCCCTGATAAGGGTGAGGTCACAAGTTCAAGTCTTGTTAGGCCCACCATAAAAAAGATTTGAATAAAAAAGCTTTAAAATCTAAAGCAAGTATATAAAGTAGATTAAATATAAAATATAAACTCTATACTTAGATTTATTTTTATCTTTAGCTATAAAAGAATATACTTTAATAGATATAAATAGCATATACATTATGTATTTATATTTATAATGAGATTATATTAATATATATACTTCCTTTAGGTTTTAAACCTAAATGTTCTTTTTAATTATCATTGTTAAGAGTCACAAGCAAGTTTTAATAAAAACAATTTTACAGGACTTGTTAAAGGATAAAACCTATTTATCTTTTCTTTAGTTTAACTTATATCTTTTAATTATCTTTATTTCTATAATAAAGAGAATATTAGATTTAAGATTTATAAATTAAAGACAAGTTTCAAACTCACAGCTTAGTTGAGACTAAATCATTTAGTTTTATATTAAGTGTTTGAATGCTTTCCGTCTTAAGATAAAGAAGTCTTATCATAAAAACTTTAACAAGGAAGTGATGCGTTTTAGAATCAATAATAAAAGGTAAAAAAAGGTAAGCTACTAAGAGCGAATGGTGGATGCCTTGACTGGTAAAGGCGATGAAGGACGTACTAGACTGCGATAAGCTACGGGGAGCTGTCAAGAAGCTTTGATCCGTAGATTTCCGAATGGGGCAACCCAATGTATAGAGATATACATTACCTATATAGGAGCGAACGAGGGGAATTGAAACATCTTAGTACCCTCAGGAAAAGAAATCAATAGAGATTGCGTCAGTAGCGGCGAGCGAAAGCGCAAGAGGGCAAACCCAGTGCTTGCACTGGGGGTTGTAGGACTGCAATGTGCAAGAGCTGAGTTTAGCAGAACATTCTGGAAAGTATAGCCATAGAGGGTGATAGTCCCGTATGCGAAAAACAAAGCTTAGCTAGCAGTATCCTGAGTAGGGCGGGACACGAGGAATCCTGTCTGAATCTGGGTCGACCACGATCCAACCCTAAATACTAATACCAGATCGATAGTGCACAAGTACCGTGAGGGAAAGGTGAAAAGAACTGAGGTGATCAGAGTGAAATAGAACCTGAAACCATTTGCTTACAATCATTCAGAGCACTATGTAGCAATACAGTGTGATGGACTGCCTTTTGCATAATGAGCCTGCGAGTTGTGGTGTCTGGCAAGGTTAAGCAAACGCGAAGCCGTAGCGAAAGCGAGTCTGAATAGGGCGCTTAGTCAGATGCTGCAGACCCGAAACGAAGTGATCTATCCATGAGCAAGTTGAAGCTAGTGTAAGAACTAGTGGAGGACTGAACCCATAGGCGTTGAAAAGCCCCGGGATGACTTGTGGATAGGGGTGAAAGGCCAATCAAACTTCGTGATAGCTGGTTCTCTCCGAAATATATTTAGGTATAGCGTTGTGTCGTAATATAAGGGGGTAGAGCACTGAATGGGCTAGGGCATACACCAATGTACCAAACCCTATCAAACTCCGAATACCTTATATGTAATCACAGCAGTCAGGCGGCGAGTGATAAAATCCGTCGTCAAGAGGGAAACAACCCAGACTACCAGCTAAGGTCCCTAAATCTTACTTAAGTGGAAAACGATGTGAAGTTACTTAAACAACCAGGAGGTTGGCTTAGAAGCAGCCATCCTTTAAAGAAAGCGTAATAGCTCACTGGTCTAGTGATTTTGCGCGGAAAATATAACGGGGCTAAAGTAAGTACCGAAGCTGTAGACTTGCACACAACTTAGATTATTTAAGTTTAGAATATGAGAAACTAAGTTATATGTTTAGTTATATTTTTACTGATTTTTATAGAGTAAAGATAGAAATAAAACTTAGTAAAATCAGTAAAAATATTCTTAGGCTAAAGTTAAGTAGTTTAAGTTGTGTGCAAGTGGTAGGAGAGCGTTCTATTTGCGTCGAAGGTATACCGGTAAGGAGTGCTGGAGCGAATAGAAGTGAGCATGCAGGCATGAGTAGCGATAATTAATGTGAGAATCATTAACGCCGTAAACCCAAGGTTTCCTACGCGATGCTCGTCATCGTAGGGTTAGTCGGGTCCTAAGTCGAGTCCGAAAGGGGTAGACGATGGCAAATTGGTTAATATTCCAATACCAACATTAGTGTGCGATGGAAGGACGCTTAGGGCTAAGGGGGCTAGCGGATGGAAGTGCTAGTCTAAGGTCGTAGGAGGTTATACAGGCAAATCCGTATAACAATACTCCGAGAACTGAAAGGCTTTTTGAAGTCTTCGGATGGATAGAAGAACCCCTGATGCCGTCGAGCCAAGAAAAGTTTCTAAGTTTAGCTAATGTTGCCCGTACCGTAAACCGACACAGGTGGGTGGGATGAGTATTCTAAGGCGCGTGGAAGAACTCTCTTTAAGGAACTCTGCAAAATAGCACCGTATCTTCGGTATAAGGTGTGGTTAGCTTCGTACTAGGATTTACTCCGAAAGCGAAGAAACTTACAACAAAGAGTCCCTCCCGACTGTTTACCAAAAACACAGCACTCTGCTAACTCGTAAGAGGATGTATAGGGTGTGACGCCTGCCCGGTGCTCGAAGGTTAATTGATGGGGTTAGCATTAGCGAAGCTCTTGATCGAAGCCCGAGTAAACGGCGGCCGTAACTATAACGGTCCTAAGGTAGCGAAATTCCTTGTCGGTTAAATACCGACCTGCATGAATGGCGTAACGAGATGGGAGCTGTCTCAAAGAGGGATCCAGTGAAATTGTAGTGGAGGTGAAAATTCCTCCTACCCGCGGCAAGACGGAAAGACCCCGTGGACCTTTACTACAGCTTGACACTGCTACTTGGATAAGAATGTGCAGGATAGGTGGGAGGCTTTGAGTATATGACGCCAGTTGTATATGAGCCATTGTTGAGATACCACTCTTTCTTATTTGGGTAGCTAACCAGCTTGAGTTATCCTCAAGTGGGACAATGTCTGGTGGGTAGTTTGACTGGGGCGGTCGCCTCCCAAATAATAACGGAGGCTTACAAAGGTTGGCTCAGAACGGTTGGAAATCGTTCGTAGAGTATAAAGGTATAAGCCAGCTTAACTGCAAGACATACAAGTCAAGCAGAGACGAAAGTCGGTCTTAGTGATCCGGTGGTTCTGTGTGGAAGGGCCATCGCTCAAAGGATAAAAGGTACCCCGGGGATAACAGGCTGATCTCCCCCAAGAGCTCACATCGACGGGGAGGTTTGGCACCTCGATGTCGGCTCATCGCATCCTGGGGCTGGAGCAGGTCCCAAGGGTATGGCTGTTCGCCATTTAAAGCGGTACGCGAGCTGGGTTCAGAACGTCGTGAGACAGTTCGGTCCCTATCTGCCGTGGGCGTAAGAAGATTGAAGAGATTTGACCCTAGTACGAGAGGACCGGGTTGAACAAACCACTGGTGTAGCTGTTGTTCTGCCAAGAGCATCGCAGCGTAGCTAAGTTTGGAAAGGATAAACGCTGAAAGCATCTAAGCGTGAAGCCAACTCTAAGATGAATCTTCTCTAAGCTCTCTAGAAGACTACTAGTTTGATAGGCTGGGTGTGTAATGGATGAAAGTCCTTTAGCTGACCAGTACTAATAGAGCGTTTGGCTTATCTTTAATAAAGCATCACTTCCTTGTTAAGGTTTTTAAGAAGACTTTGAATATAAATAATATTTAGAGTTTAGTAGAAATCTTTCAAGTAGAGTTTGTATTAGAACTTGCTCTTAACATTGTTTTTTAAGTATTCTATATAAAAACTTATCAAAGATAAAAGATAAGAAAAAAATAAAGAAAAACAAAAGAAGAAAGAGAATAAAGAAAAAAGTAAAGAAATAAAAGATTAAGCTTTATTTTTTAAATTCAATCTTTCAAAGAATATTTAAATAACAATGTCCGTGATTATACAGATGTGGAAACGCCTTGCTCCATCCCGAACCAAGAAGCTAAGCACATCGTGGGTGATGATACTACGCCTTACTGGCAGGGGGAAAGTAGCTCATTGCGGACTTGTTAAATGTCTTCATTACTTACTTTATATATAAATCCTATGTTTATTTTTATTGTTGTTTTAGATGGTGTTT
>NZ_RYYK01000012.1:0-16714 GCF_004379055.1 Campylobacter sp. US42a | reverse complement strand
AGTAAAAATGCAAAGGTAAGCTAGGAAAATGTTTTTTTCTTTTTTTCCATATTTGAATAGTACGAATTAGCTTAAATGGCATTAATATATAACCGCTAAATGTTTTTGAATTACTTATCATTACCTTTCCTAATTGAAATGATAAAGAATTTTCGATCTTTATAATACCGTTATCAAGAATATGATAATGACCATTATCGCCATTACTATTTCTAGAATATTTATACGCATTATCTGAAAGTGGCTTAAAATAGTTTTTAAGAAAAACAAAAAAATCTTCGAATTCCTGAATCTTTATCTTGCTATGATTTTTATCATTTTTTAAATATTCCAAATCTTGCTTTAATTCTAATGAGATATTAGGCAATCTCATCCCTTTGAGACACAAAGTTTCCGCATAAATCATAGGTAATAAGCCTTTACAAATTCTAAGATTGTGCACCAAGGAATGTTTCATTGCTGATTCATGGGCAGCAAAAGGAGAATAATAAAACAATGGCGACGTCTCTAAATAAGGTCTATAATGATACCAATTTGCAAATGTTTCAATGGCAAATCTTCTACCAATGATATTTCCAATGCTAAACATTCCAGCAGGAATATGATTGTCACAAACATCATTAAAATTAAGTTTTAAAAGATCATCAATACTAGGGGCGCTTCCGCATGGCTCGCTATCATTTCGAATGATAGCAACAAAATCATACTTTATGTTATTTTTATATTCATATTCTTGAGCCAATTGAAATGATTTCCAAACTCCATATTGCAAATATGAAGTTCCATTTACACTAAACGGGTTATCTGGAGTACGACTTTGTTCAAATTCTTTTTGATTTTCTGTATAAATAGTTTTTATACAAGGGTATTCTAATTTAATATTCTCTAAATCATCTAATTTCAAAGGAGCCATATACTCTGCACATAATTTTGAAGTTACTCTTGGAAACAATTTCCACATATCATTATTATTCTTCAATTCATCTGGCATAATTTTTCTAATATCCTCATTTAATACCCTCCAAGCCCATGTAGGACCTCCCGCAAAACCGGACCATTGAGCATAGTGCTCCCAAGTAAAAATAAAAACATCTGCATTTAATGGTTTGGCAAATTGCTCAAGAGTTCTTTCTAAAGTTTTTTTCCAATCACCTCTAAATAAACCATATAAGCATATGGCAATTTTAGGAATAGGGGTTATTGTTATAGTTTTATTAATAATATCTTTGGTTTTTTTAGTAAAAAGGTCATAATACATTATCGAGCCATAATGAGAGGGAAAGTCTCTTTGCAAAGATGATAAAATACTATAAGGTAGTTTATTATACTCTAATGGAACAAAGAATTTTTCATCTTCTTTCTTATTTGAAACTAAAAAATAATCAATTATTTTTGCAATATAATAAGCTTTGCTTATTTCATATGCAGATTGATATAAAATAAAATTAAAATTTTCCTCAATATTTTTTGCTGTAATGTTACCATATTTCAATTTACAATTAAATTCATATAATTTCACAAAAAAATAGTCCGTAAATAAATTACTAAAATCAATATTCCCAATAATTAAATTATCGATATTTTTTAAGTAAAAAATCAATTGCTTTAAATTTATATCTTGTTTTAAAAAATAACACTTTTCAATCAAAAAATTATCTTGCTCATCTTGAAATAAAAATATTATCTTGTTCAATTGTCCCGTTTGTATTAAAAAATAAACATATTCAACCTTAAGTTCCTTATAGTTTAAATAGTTAGTTTCATATATATACTCAGCTAAATCAAACTTCCAATATTGTATCGCTTTTTTAATTTGTTGTTTAATACTAAAAAGATTGTCTATCATTTGCCACTCCATTAAAATCTTATAATTTGAACTTTATTATTAATATTCTCCAAAATATCTTTTTCTATTTCATCATTATAAACACCAGCATTTAAAATCACCAAGGAGTTATCTTGATCTTTTAAGATTTTTGGTGATTTGACTATGAATTTTGTTCCATAAAGTCTTTTTTCTTGTTTACTTGGATTATTATCTAAAATATTTATAATTTTTTTAATATTTAAACCTTGAAAGATCAAATATTGTCCAAATAAATGTGCTCCAAAAAGATAAACTTTTTTAGTAGTATTTTCTAAAATTTCATTTAAATATAAAATTTTCTCTTGATAATATTTTTTCATATCTAAAAATAACTTTTTATTTTTCTCATATTCATTTTTCAAAACTATATTTTGAGTATTGATGCTTTCATCTTTACAAACATGATAAAAAATACTGTGTTCTTTAAAATACTGTTTTTGAATTATCTTAAACTTATGTTTTTGTAATAAAAACTCTAAAATATTTTCACTTAAAAATATGGTATGTTCAAAATTAAGACAATTTGTAAATTTATTTTCAAGCCATTTTTCCATATTTGGTAGTGAAAATATCATTTTACCCCCCCCCTCTCTCTCCATCAAAGCAGAGGAAATTTCTTCTAAAAATTCATGAGGGTTATAAATATGCTCAAAAGTATGACTATGAGTAATAGTATCAAAGCTTCTATTGTTGAAAATTTCTTTATGAAAAAATCCATCTATATAGTCAACATTTTTATGTTTATTTTCTGAATTAGGCTCAACTATAGTCCATTTTATATCGGCTAAACTTAAGCAATTTTGCGAAAGTTTTCCGTGTCCTCCACCTATCTCTAAAATACTCTTAGGATTACTTTTTATGATAAAATCTGCAAATTCTCTATGATGCTCTTCCCAAAGAGCTCCAACAACCCCAGCATCATGTCCATTTGCATATAAAATTTCTAAAGGAATAAGATTTTTAAGCTGAATCACACCTTCTTTAGAAATAACCCATTCTTGCTCACAAATCAAATCATCTTTTAAATCACTTTCAACACAACCACAAAACAAAGGAAATTCATCTCTAGATAAAAGCTCTAATTCTGTATTATCTATGACGCATTTTTGACGTTTGATTAAATTAACCTTTCTCATTAATTTTTTACCCTTCCATACTCATCAGGTGTTCCGCAAAATATAATTTCATCTAATGAAATTTTATGATATTTTACGAGGAAATCTTTTTTTATAAAATAATTATACATAGGAGCTATATATAATTCTCCTTTAGTAAAATCATTTTCAGCTTTCATTCTATCAAAAATTTCTTTAAAATCTTTTGTTTTTTTAAAATAATAAAGCCCACTACTACAAAGGTTTGAAATTCTTTCTTTTTCTGCAGTTTTAATCACATTGTCATTTTCATCAGCTAAAACAAAACTCCATTGTTCTCCATCTGCCTCAAATACCTCTAAATAGCCATCAATTTTACAAAAATCCAAGGTAGTAGGTAAAGAAAAATTTGGCCTAAAAGTATCAATGTTAAAAATTAAAATACTCTCATCATCTTTAATATTTGCTCTTTCCAAACCAAGTCTTACTGTATGGGCTTGACCTAAAGTTTCTTGTTCTAATCTTACACTTTCGTAAGATTTTATTCCCAATTTTTCACACTCTTCTTTTATAAAATCACTAGTATTTTCAATTTCCCTATATATAAAAAGAAAATTAAAGTCTTTAAAATATTTTTTAAAACTACTTACAGCATGAAAAAAAACACTATTTCCTTTTACATCAAGCATATATTTAGGTTTATCATAACCCGCCTTTGCAAAACGACTACTTAACCCTGCCATAGGAAAGATTATAATCATTTGCTCTCCTTAAAAAATTTATCATAAAGCATAAAAGCATTTGCTAAAAATGCTATTTGCTTTTCTTTAAAATCATTATGTAAAGGCAACATAGATAAAAACAAATGCAAAGTCAAAGCTTTAATATTATCATCTATATCAAATATATTTAAAAATTCTTTTTGAATATCCAAAATATTTATATCTTCTTCTATAAAAAACTCTATGTTATTACCATTAAATTTACACTCAAAAAATCCTGCAATAATAAAGTCATAAAGCCCAAAAACAGAATGAACTAATTTTGCAAAATCATATTTTTTATCTCCATAAGGAGTAATTTTTCCATTAAAATCAAATCCCCTTGGATCAAAGGTTTTTATAGCACCAGCTCTAAAATCATACATAATATTTGAAAAACAAAAATCTCCATGTATTAATGAGATTTCATTCATATCGTTCATATAAAAATCTAGCTTATCTACTAAAGTCAAAATACTTGGATAAGATTTTGAATTGATAACAATATTTTTATGCAAATCAATTCCGCTTTGTTTACTAAATTCTTGTAATCTTTTTAAAGTTTTTTCTTTGCAATTAAAATTTATATCTTTATCATTGCTTTTAAAAGAATGTAACTTATCTAAAAATTCTTTTAAAGACTTAAACATTCTTTTCCAAACATAACTAGGTAATTTTCCAAAAATATATAACTCTGCTAAAGTATTATTGCAAAGATATTCTATTTTATAACTATCCTCATAAGTTATAACTTTAGGGGTATAGATAAATAGTTCTTTAGGTAAAATATCAAACCAATTAATCTCTGCTTTTATTTTTTCTTGCCAAGAAGAAGACTTTTTTATATAGCCATTTGAAATATCTATATTGTTAAAATTTCTTTGTGTGCTTACAGCTTTTTTGGAGTGAAAATAACTTGTTATAAGACCAAAATCAAGCCAAGTATCATTTTTTATAATATCAAAAGCATAAGCTTTAGAATAAGTCTTTATACCATCCACGAAAGAATAACTACTTTCAACTATACATTTTATCAAAAACTGAGGATGAGAAAAACTATAAGCTCCTGCTAAAATCAAATCATCTTCTAATGTTTTTGACAGTATATTAAATTCATCATTCAAATAAGCCCAATCATAATTTTCCTTAACTTTTGTAACCTGTAAAGAGTTTTCTTTAAATGCAAGTTCTTTAAAAAAAGTATCCCCATGTAAAATATAAAGTTTTTCATCAAAAGCACAACAAACATTTAAACAATAAACCACAGATTCACCTAAAGATAAATTATTTGGCACAAATAAAATTTCAACATTAAGTTCTTTTAATTTTTTCTCATCAAATTTACTTAACTTAAAATCGCTAGGTAAAGATAAAAAAATTTTTTGATTAAAATTTTTAAAAAGCTCTATTTGATATTCATACAATCTTTTATTGCCAAGTGGTAGAAAAGATGGAGGGATTTTTCCAAATTCTAAAGTAAAATCAGAAGATGAATATCTTGCAGAAGTTATGAGTATCATTTATTACCACCATCTTTATGAGGGTTTTCTTTTTTTAAAAGCTCTTTAATTTGCTCATAATTTAAACTTATAAATTCGGACGGACGAATGGCTTTATCATCTATGTAAAACCCATCATATCCACACCAAGGTTTACCTATGATTATCTCATCATACGGTACATCATGTTTTTGAAGCCAAGTGATAATTGTAGGTAAGGTATGAGTTTTAATTTTTTCAAGTTTACCATCAAATGTACGCATGTTACGACTTGTAAAAATATTGATTTTAAAACCTTGTTTTTTATACTCTTTTAAAGTTTTGATTAAAATAATATTTGGTTTTTTATCAATATAATCTACATTCTCTTCATCAATTGTCAAAGTTCCATCTAAATCAATAAGCAAGGTTTTCATGATTTTTACACTCAGTCACTTATAGTCCTATAATTATTTTTCATAAAGAGTAATATTAACATAATTTAGTATAATAGAATATCCAAAAATTTAAAAAATAGGAGAAATTATGCATTGTCCATTATGCCAAAGTAAAAATAATCAAAAAGAACTTTTTAAGACTTTAAATGCTTTTACTTCTTCAGGAAAACTTGATAAAAACCCGACCCAAATAAAAACAACTATAACAACTAATGATGACGGGGGGGGGGTATTGTAAAGGTAACAATACTATAACTTTTACACAGTGTCAAGATTGTGGATACATCTATAACTCGACGTTTGATTTAAATAAAATCTCTAAAGAATACCAAAGTGAAGGCTATTTTTCCCGCAAAATAGTCTCAAAAGCCATGAGCAATAATATAAAAACAATTCAAGATAAATGTCTAAAATATATCAACAAAAACGGTACTTGCTTAGAAGTTGCTCCAGGAAGTGGAGATATGGTAAATGCTCTTATAAATAATGTAAAATTTATGTATACTGTTGATCCATCTTTGGTTTCTTTAGAAATGGAAAATATAAATAATCTTAAACATATACACGGATTTTTTAATTTTGATACTTTAAAAGATAGACTAGAACATAAAATTGATTTCATTATATTTAGACATCTACTAGAACATATTAATACACCTCTAGGCTTTTTAAAAGATGTAGTTAAACTACTTGAAAACAATGGTATTATATATATAGAAGTTCCGAATATCGAAGAAATTATTGAATATAGAAGATTTTATGAAATTTTTAATGATCACTGCGGATATTATCAAAAAAATATTTTAATTAACACTTTACAGTCTTTAGGTTGTGAATTTATAGATGAAATTTTTTTTTATAGAGAACAACATATGGGATTATTTTTTAGAAAAAATACAAATATATGCGATATAAATAAGTTGAGTTTTAAACTTTTTGATAAAAACATTTACATCTCATTTCAAGAAAATATAAGAAAATTAAATAATCTTTTGCATGATTATAAAAATATCGCAATTTATGGATCTGGAGCCCATGGAAATGGTATTATAACCTTTATTGATAACTCAGAAAAAATCAAAAAATGCTTCGATCTTGATATAAGAAAACAAGGAATGTATTTGCAAAATTCTTCAATTATCATTCAAGAACCAAATATAGAAAATTTTAAAGACCTTGAAGCCATTATCATAGCAGCGCCTTTATATGAAGAAGAAATTATAAGATCTTTAAGAGAAAAAGGATATAAAGGAGATATTATCACTACAGAAAAAGAGTTAAAAAAAATAATATAGAATCATATCTGAGAATTATAAAAAAACCTATAATCCTCAGGCACACCAATATCTATAAAATAATCATCAAAAATATGAGCTTTAGCTTTTAGTTTTTCATAATTTTCTTGTAAAAACTCTTCAAAAGAAAATTTTTTCTCTAAATCAAATTTATTAAAAATATCTTTAGTTAAAAGATAAATTCCACCATTGATTAAACCCTGATTTTTAAATATTTTTTCCTCAAAAGAAATCACAAAACCTTGCTCATTAACATTTACTGTGCCATATCTATCAAAATCATTCATTTGTTTTAAAGCGAAGCAAATTTTACTTCTATTTAGCTTTAATTTACTTAAATCTATGTCAAAAAAAGTATCGCCATTTAAAACATAAGCCTCGTTTTTTATAAATTTCAAAGCCTCTTTTATAGCTCCACCCGTTCCTAGAGGCTCTTTTTCTATACTGTATTTTATTTTTATGCCTAAAAACTCGTCTTTAAAATATTCTTGCATCACTTCATATTTGTATGATACTGCTAAAATTACTTCTTTTATACCTTGCTTTTTAAGATACTCAAAAATAAATTCTAAAAAAGGCTTATCATTTATCGGTGCCATAGGCTTTGGAATGTCCTTTATAACACTTTTAAGTCTTGTTCCTAAGCCACCACAAAGTATTATTGCTTGCAAGAAAAACCTTTACCGAAAAGCTCTTCTTCAACGATAGCACAAATAATATGTCCTATTAAAATATGCGCTTCTTGAATTCTTGGCGTGCAAGTTGAAGGCACTTTTATACAATAATCACAAAGCTCATTCATAGCCCCGCCACTAGCTCCGCTTAAGCCTATACTTATGATTTCTTTTTGCTTGCAAAGCTCTAGAGCTTTTAAGATATTTTTACTATTTCCACTTGTTGAAATGCCTATAAAAACATCTCCCTTAACTCCTTGAGCTTGCACTTGTCTAGCAAATAAATTTTCATAACCATAATCATTGCTAATAGCAGTTAATATACTCGTGTCCGTTGAAAGTGCAATACTTGCGATCCCTGGTCTATCAAAATAAAACCTACTTACAAATTCCCCTGCAATATGCTGTGCATCTGCTGCGCTACCACCATTTCCTGCAAGCAAAGTTTTGTTACCATTTTTATAAACTTTTACGACTTCTAATGAAGCATTTTTAATAAGAGTTATCAAATTCTCATCTTTTAAAATTTGCTCTTTTACCAAAATCGATTCTCGAAAATGTTCTTTTATATAAGAATTTAAATTCTCCATGATTTAACCCCCTCTTTTGTAAATGAAAAATCTTGCACCCAGCCTTGCTCTTTGCTTAAAGCTTTGATTAGGTTGTATTTTTTAGTAGGATCTACAAGGAAAAACATAAATCCACCAGCTCCTGCTCCACTAGTTTTGCCACTATAAGCTCCATTATCTATAGCTAGTTTATAAATTCTTTCAAGTTCATCATTGCTAACGATTTCTGAAATGATTTTTTTTGACTGCCAAGACTTGCCTAAAATTTTCGCCAAAGTATCAAAATCCGCCTTAAATAAAGCTTCTTTCATCTTTATAGCATCTTGTTTTATAGCGTGCATAGCTTCGAGGGATTTTTCATCTCCAAGCTTTCCTTTTTTATGCTCTTCTATATCTTTTGCTTCTCTTGTAATATTTGTAAAATAAAGCACAGTTCTAGCTTCAAGCTCACTAGCTATCCAGTTTTTAATACGCAAAGGATTAACAATAACTCTTTTATTGTTATAAAATTCCATAAAATTAAAACCACCAAAAGTTGCGGCGTATTGATCTTGTGCTCCGCCTACTATGCCTAAATCTTCTCTTTCTATCTCATAAGCAAGTTTAGCGATTTCATATTCCCCTAAAGGTAGATTAAGCCACTCTGCAAAAGCTTTTATAATACCTACAACCAAAGTTGAACTTCCACCTAATCCACTACCACTTGGTACATCTGAATAAGTGTGCAAAGAAAAACTCAAAGGTTTTTTTGTAAAATCTTTTACAATGCGATTATAAATACTTTTAAAAATATCTAATTTTCCATCATTTTCTAAAAATTCTTTACTTTCGTACTCAGAGTAAGAATTTGTATCAGGAGAATCAAAAATGATTTTTCCATCTTCTCTTTCGATCAAAGTGCAATGTACGTATAAAGATATAGTTGCATTTAAAACATAACCTGTATATTTATCACAATATAAATTTATATCAGTTCCACCGCCTGCTAGACCGAGACGAAGAGGAGTTTGTGTGCGTATAGTTTTCATTGGATTACTACTTATTTTGCTATAATTTATTATAAAAATTATAGCAAAATATACTTAACTTCTATATAATATTATTTAAACATTTGCAAAGCGATTAACTTTCATCATTTTAAACGCTCTTAAAAGTTCTTCAATGCCATCTTCTAAAGTATTATCTGGTTTCCAACCTGTAGCCTCTAATTTAGCATTTGAAACCAAATAATCTCTTTTATCCGGATCTTCGCCTATGCTGGCTGAATGGATATAAAAATCAGGAATATACTTTTTAATCGTTTCAGCAAGCTGTCTTTTAGTCAAATTTGCAGAACTTAATCCCATATTATAAGCCTGACCCTTCATCTTATCATAATTCTCAATTCCATGAATAAATCCTTTAACCACATCGCGAACATGAATATAATTGCGTCTAAAATGCTCTTCAAAAAGCACTATAAATTTATCTTTATATGCACGATAGGTAAAATCATTAACAAGTAAATCAAGTCTCATTCTAGGTGAAATTCCAAAAACAGTAGCCAAGCGAAAAGTTACACAATTTCCTTTATCAAGCAAATATTGCTCCGCGTGCACTTTATCGATCCCATATTCTGAGATAGGACGCAAGGGAGATTCTTCAGTGCACATTGCATCTTTTTCTCCTATACCATAACCGCTATTTGTATTAGGATAAATAAATATTTGAGAAGGACTTGCAAAATCGCTTATCATTTTTACAGCTTCATAATTGATCATTTTGGCTAATTTTGGATTTCTTTTACAAAGTGGAGCTCCAACCAAAGCAGCTAGAGGAATAATAATATCAGCTTTTGCTACCTCTTGTCTAATAAGATTTTCATCCATAGCATCGCCATTTATAAAAGTAAAATTTTTATTATGAGAACAAGATAAAAGAGAGATTTGATCAAACATCAAATTATCAATAACACAAACTTCATAACCTTTTTCAAGTAAAATCGGTGTTAAAACCGAACCTATATAACCTGCACCACCTGTAATTAAAACTTTTTTTGACATATTTTTCCTTTCATTTTTGAAAATCAATTTTGTATTTTATACCATTCATACATCATTTTGATACCATCTTCAAGATCAATTTTATGTTTCCAACCTAAAGAATGAATTTTTGAGCAATTAAGCAATCTATTCATAGAACTATCAGGCTTAGTAGTATCAAACTTAAGTTCTCCTTTATAACCTACAATTTTTTTAATTAATTCTGCCAATTCTTTAATAGTAAGATCTTTATTAGTCCCTATATTAATATGAGTATTTTTAATCTCTTTGAAATCCTTATTGTATAAGTCTTTAAAATCAATATTTTGCATGATATAGATGCAAGCATCTGCCAAATCTTGACTATGTATAAATTCTCTCCTTGGTTTACCACTACCCCAAAGTTCAACACTTTGTTCATCAATACCTTGAGCTTTCAAATATTGTCTAGCTTCATTTAAATCATTGATTTTTAAATCCAACATGAGTTCTTCATACCTTGACTCATGTAATAATTTTGCAAGGTAAAGTTTTCTAAGCATTGCTGGCAATACCTTAGCTGTTTTAAAATCAAAATCTTTAGTTTCTCCATATAAATTGGTTAAAGCTACACAAATAAAATTGGTATTATATTGCAAATTATATGCCTCAGCCATTTTAAGTCCTGCAATTTTAGAAATTGCATAAGGCTCAGCTACATAATCTAACTCATCACATAACAAAGCTTCTTCTTTAATAGGATTAATAGCTTTTTGCGGATACATCCAAGAACTACCAAAAAAAATAAGTTTTTTTACATTACACAAATAAGCATTATGAAAAACATTATTTTGCATAGTTAAATTCTCATATAAAATATCAGCAGGTGCTTTAACTCCTAAATGGCCTAATTTAGCTGCAGCAAAAAAAATATATTCGGGTTTTTCTTTGGTAAAAAACTCTGCAACTTTTGCTTGATTAAGCAAATCTAATTCTGAATGTTTCTTTATAATAATATTAATAAAACCTAATTCTCTTAATCTTTTTAAAATAGCACTTCCAGCTGTGCCGCCATGCCCTGCTATATAAATTTTAGAATCTTTTTGCATCATTTATCCTTACTCATCGCTAAAATATCACGCTCTGAAAGGATAGGAGAATTTGTTGGCCAATCTATACCAATTCTTTCATCATTCCATGCATAAGTAAATTGATCATGTGCATCCATATATTCTCCTAAATAAGCACATTTATAGTAATACACTGCACTTTCACTGCTAACATAATGAGCATTTCCAAAACCTGCTGGAACTAAAATGATTTGCTGATTATCTTGATTTATGATGAATCTTTCATGCTTCAAATAAGTTGGTGAATCTTTTCTGCAATCAACCACAACTTGATGCACTTCTCCATAAACACAAGTGGCAAGCTTATAAGTTTTTACATCGCCATGGATACCGCGGATAACATTATGTTTAGAATGTATGAATTTATCGTGTATAAATTTTAATCCATTTGGCAAGAGTTTATCTATAGCTTCACTTGTAAAAGCTGTCCAAATTTCACCCCTTAAATCTCTAAATTTGTTAGGAGTTATAATATACACTCCTTTTAAAATTTTTGATTCTTGTATATCAAATTCTATTGCCATTATTTTCCTTTTTTGTATTTAAATTTCTTATAAAGCATGTATATTTTATAAGGCAAAATAAAATAAGCTCCTTTATATCTGTTTTGATGAGCTTTAAGTATCAAATCTCCTAATTGATAAGAAAGATGTTTTTTACATTCTAGAGATTCATAATAATCTGAGCAAGATTTTAAGTCTAAATTTCCAATAGGATGTTCTCTAAGAAGTTTATTTTGTTTTTTTTCTCTATATAAAATCTGAAATGTTTTTATAATTTCCATTTTAATCAAAGCATTCCCTAATTGATATCTGATATCTGATTTAACATAGCCTACAGCACTAAAACAATCATTAGTTAAATATCTCAATAATAAGTCTTTTTCAGTATTGTTTTTATTTTTTAGCAAGATCAATTTTAAATATTGAGCCCTTTTGAGGTCGCCTAAAAAACTAGAAATTTTAAATCCTACGATAAAAATATATGGATATTTTTCATCATTGAAATTAATATAATCTTGATAACAGTCATTAAAGGCTCCTAAAGAATGTGATAATAAGGTTTGAAAAAAAGACTCATAACGGTTTTCCAAAATTATTTTAATATTTTCATTAATCTGATTATAATCTTGTTGCATAAATAAACATTGCATTTTATAAATTCTATATCCATCATTATCATTGTCTAATTTTAAAGCCTCATCAAGATATTTAATTTGATTTTCTAATGGCAAATTTAATTCTCTTGAAAGTTGAAATAATCGAAATGAAGACATAGCTTTTTGCAAAAAATGTAAAGACAATTTATTCATATTTTGAATTATCAATTTCAATTGCTCATCTTTTGAAAAAATATCATGAAAAGATATTAACTTATTGCTTCCAGAAATCATCATTGCTAATTTTGAGAAAACTGATTCTTTGGCTGAATAAATTTTTTCGGCTTTGGACATAAAATTAATTTCAAAAAAGGCTCTTTGCATTTCAGTATAATTAGGATCTATAAATGAACTGATATCAAGAATTTTTAAATGATTATATTGTTTAAAAGACTTTAGATAATCAACCAATTCTTTATTAGCATTTAAATCTTGCCCAAAGACTACAATATTATTATTTTTATCCAATTCTTTTATAGCAATCTCTAAAGCAATCTCATAAGGAAAAAGCCTTTCTATAACAGGAGTAAAACTAGGAGCTTTTCTTATGTTTGAAAAAATAATATCCCCGCCTCTAATATGCAAAGCAATAAATTTAGCTTGTAATTTCGCAATATCATCTTGAACCTTAATTAAAATATCTTGATATTGTTTTGAAAAATTAATTGTAGTATAAATCTGTTGTATTTCATGTAAGCACTCACTCTCTTTACAATCTTCGATCCATAAATTTGGCAAAATATCTGTAGAATACCACCCCCATTCCTTTTCAAAATTTTCTTGATCTGTCAGATACTCAAAAGTTCTTTTATCTTTTCTTATAGCATTACCATGGCTATATTCTAGTCCTTCTGATGGTAAAAAATATTGCTCAATAAAACTTTCACCAAATACAATATCAACCTCATCCATACAATTGCCTAAGTAATTCAATTTTTCATCTTTGCAAGATTGTGTAATCCCCATGAAAGCCAAATCTATAGAGTTATGCCACAAAAATCCGAATTCGAAATTCATTTTTTTAGCTAAATACATACCTACTAAAATGCTAGCTATTCTCATACCTAATCCATCTGGTTTAGAAGATATAATATAACCCTTTTTTCTTTTTTTAAATACTTCAACTTTACTCAAACTAAGAACCTTTCTTTCTAAAAGTATTTTTATATATCTTGCTTCAACTCTATTAGATATAACAACATCGCATTCAAAATTATTATATTTCCATATATAAAAATTTTGAGGAATAAGTGTCCATTGTGTATTATCGATTGAAACATAAATTTTGATATCACGCATACTAGATCTTAAAAAAGTATTCTTAACATTTAAAATTCTAATTTTCTCCAAAAAATAAGTATCAAGTAAATCAACCATCCACCAAGACCATCGATCTTTAGAAGTGCAAAAAGCATAATCACAAATTATATCAGTGTTTATAGCTCTAGAAGCATCATTAAATTTGGAATAAATACTTAAAGAACTTTGCATAGCTTTTTTATATTTAGAAATATTAAGCAAAGTATGATCAGGAAGGATAAAATAAGGTTTATAAGCAACTTGTTTTTTATAGTCGGGCTTCTTTGTTTTCTTTTTTTTGTATATCGCATACCAAGCAAAAGGTAAAATCAAAGGTTTGCCTAAATACCATTGTTTTATAGACTTAATTAAAGCTTCGCCAATAAGATAAGAAAGATGATTTTTAACCCGATTCACATCACTAAAATCAGGATATTCATCTAATTTAGGTAGCTTTTTTTTATTTTTTTCCATTTTAAATTTAATAAATTCTAAAATTAATCTAAAAGGAATTAAATAAAAATTATAAATTTTAACACGAGTAAGAACATAACCTATTCTATAAGAAAGTTGTTTTTGAATTCTATATCTTACTAAACCATATTTACAAAAAAAGTCAAATTCGGGATAGCGTTTATGATTGCATTCGTAAATGGGCTTATGCTCTCTAAAAAGCTCTTTGATTCTTCTAGGATCATGTTTTAACTCCACAAAATCAAAATACCAAAAATATAAAAACATGAAAAAAGCTTCTTCTAGTAATTTCCCTTTTTCTTTATCATACTCCTTGGCAATAAATTCTCTAATATGCCAAGCATTTAAAAAAATACTGCTTTTTGCATGATATTCTTTAGCTGCTTTAACATCACCATCAAAAACATCACACAAATGTTCAATATAGGGGGTAATATTAGCCTTAGTAGTTATTTTATCATAAGAAGCAGTAGAAGCTGAACGTATACGATAATAATATAAAACTTTTGGAAATACATATATATGCTTAGCTTGAGCAAAAAGCAACATCCCAAAATGTACATCCTCATGAATTAAGCCATCTAAAAATTTTAATTTTATTTTCTGCAAATAAGCAAAAGAATATATACCCCCCCACACACACCAAAAAGGAAGGTCGGCTTGAATTTTTAAACATCTCTCAAGCCATTGCATGGATGTAATTTTCTCTGGTTTATAGTACTCATAAATTTGCATTTGAGATTTTGTTAAATTTGTTTTATGTTTATAATGTTTTTCTTCAATATTATCATAAAACATCTGATAATCAAACCAAACTATATCCACATTATCTGATCTTTTAACACATTCTTCAATGCAATCTAATGTCCAATAATCATCAGGATCTAAAAATACAATAAAATCAATGTTTGGATTTTTAAAATTGATCACTTCTTTTTTATTTGCAAAATAATTAGAACTTTTGTAAATTTTGCTAATAGCACGAGAATTATTATTTTTTATAGAAAATTCTACCAACTGATGTTTGTCAACTTGCAGTTCTTCGTTAATGATATTAAAACAAAAATCACCAGAAAAATATTCTATACCTACATTTCTTGCGGTACTTTGCCCCCCATTTTCCTTATCAAAAAGTATAAATCTTTCATCTTTTAAAGTATATTCTTTTGCGATATTGAGTGAGTTTTCATCTGTGCTACCATCATTTACAAGTACAACTTGTAAATTTTTATAAGTTTGATTGACAACACTATCTAAACATTCTCTTAAATATTTTTCTACATTATAGATTGGGATAACTACACCTACGGTTTTCATTATTTTAATATCCTGAATTATTATTAATTATTATTTTAGTATAATAACAGTTAATAATAATTTAAAAATATAAACAAGTGAGATTATTACAATGAATTCAAAAATTCGCTCAGAAACAATAGTTTTAAATCAATATGTCTTAGAATATTTAAAACAAAATAATATCTACACAGCTTATTGCATGAAAGATTATAGATTGAAAATTGGAGATATTATAGAAATTCCTAATAATAATGATTTCTTGGAAGAATATTCGATATTTTATCATGGTAATTCTTTGTATAAAATGGGTTCTCATTCATATTCTTTCAACAATTTTCCTTTTTTTGTGAAAGTTGGTCGATATTGTTCTTTAGCAGCTAATATTAGCTTCTTTTCTTATCAACATCCTTTAGATTTAATTACTAGTTCATCTTGTTTATATTACAATGAAGACTATGGACATTTTCATGATTCCAATATCGCTTTAAGTAATGGACAATTTACTCCATATAGAGAAATACATAATCATTTCCCACACAATAATAAATCCCTTATTATTGGTAACGATGTTTGGATTGGAACAGAAGTTTTAATAAAGCAAGGAATTAAACTAGGGCATGGATGTGTTATAGGACAAAGAGCAGTTGTTACAAAAGATATACCGCCTTATGCAGTAGTTGTTGGAAATCCTGGAAGAATAATAAAATATAGATTTGATGAAAAAACTATAAAAAGACTTCTTTCGCTACAATGGTGGAATTATCAATTTTCAGATTTTAATAAGGTAAATAAAGAACATGATATAAATTATTATCTTGATGCTTTAGAGAATAAAATTGTAAAACATAAAATTTACCAATTTGAACCTAAAAAAGCTTTTTTTTCAGAATTAATAATAAGAAGTAAACAAAATAAGAATTATCATTTTGGTAAAAATATAATAAATTATTCTAATTCAGCCAAAGCTCGTATTCAAAACCATCTATCTTATAAACTAGGACAGGCTTTGATAGAAAATTCAAAAAGTATATTTGGCTATATAAGAATACCTTATGTATTATCTTATATAAAAGATAAGCATAAATTTGAACAAAAAGCCTATGAAGAAAAGATAAAAGAAAATCCAAATTTAGCTTTACCGCCTTTAGAAACTTATC
>NZ_RYYK01000011.1:0-19944 GCF_004379055.1 Campylobacter sp. US42a | reverse complement strand
TAGATTTTTTGCCTTCAATCTAAATATATTTTATAAATAATACAAGCAAAATCTGTTCCGTTTTGGGGTGGAGTTATTTTTCTAAATAAATTTTTAAAGCCCTTTCATAGTCTTCTTTAGTATCAATCCCCATGCTTGTTGTTGAAATTTCAAGCATTTTGATTTTTTTACCATTTTCTATAGCTCTTAATTGCTCTAACTTTTCCGCTCTTTCAAGTGCAGAACTCGATAAAGAACAAAACTCTCTTAAAGCTTTGACACTATAAGCGTAAATGCCTAAATGCCCTTTAAAACTTTCCTCGTAATTTTCTCTTTCATAAGGAATTTTAGCTCTTGAAAAATACAAAGCATACCCTTCTTTATCGCAAAGCACTTTAACCAGATTAGGATCCATAGCTTCTTCTTGAGTGATTTTTTTATAACAACTCGCCATAAAAGCTTTTTTATCCAAGCAAGAACTTGCAAATTCTTTAAATTTTAATAAATTTTCACATTCTATAAAAGGCTCATCAGCTTGGACATTGATAATAATCTCATCATCTTTTAAAGCTAGTTTCTTACAAGCTTCATTAATCCTATCCGTACCGCTTTCATGATCTTTGCTTGTTAAAACCGCATTTAGACCATATTCTTTAGCGATACTTAAAACCTTTTCATCATCTAAAGCTATACAAACTTCATCCACGCTACTTACCCTTCTTGCAGTAGCCACAAACATAGGCACTCCACCTATATCACATAAAATTTTCTCATGAAAACGACTTGATTTTAATCTTGCAGGAATAATAATCATTTTTGCATCCAATCTAAAATTTCTTTTTTTATATTTCTGGCTTCAAATACCTTTTCATCGCTATTTTTCAAATCAAATAAAGCCAAAATTTCATCTTTAACTTGGACATTAAACTCTTTAGCTATAAATTTTAAATCTTCTTTTTCATTCTTAGAATCCCTATCATATAAAGCTTTTATCATACTTGGAGTAAATTTTGTCCATTCTGCTGTAGAGGTAATAATGCTAGGTTTTAAAGGATCAAGCATTTTAAAACAAGTTGCGGTATGCGGATCGATTAAAATTTTACTTTGTTTGATAAATTGCATACATTCTTCATCGGTGCAAAAATCTGCTTCAAAATCTTCTTGCAAACTTTGTAATTCTTCTTTTTCAAGTTTAAAATATCTCTCATTTTTTAACAAATTCATCAGTTCTTTAGTTCTTTTATCTTTAAATTTCGCAAATAAGAGTCTTTCGATATTAGATGAAATAAGTATATCCATAGCTGGAGAAATAGTCTTCTTAAGACTTTTTTCACGCAAATCATAAACACCCTGATTAAAAAATTCACTCAAAATATTATTTGCGTTTGAAGAAATTTTGATTTTTGAAATTTTAGCTCCCATTTTTTTAGCATAAAAAGCTCCTAAAGCATTGCCAAAATTTCCACTTGGAACGATGATTTGCACTTCTTCTAAAAACTCATTAAAAAGTTTTAAACTCGCATAATAATGATAAATAATCTGAAATAAAATACGTCCAAAATTTACAGAATTTGCTACACAAAGCTCATAATTTAAAGCTTTAATTTCATTTTGAAAATCTTTTGAAAAAAGCAATTCTTTTAAAGTGCGTTGCGCTGCATCAAAATCCTCATCTATGGCAAAAACTTTCAAATTATCCTTATCTAAAGCTCGCATTTGCAACTCTTGAACTCCGCTTGTGCCACCTTTTGGATACATACAAGCTACTTTAACATTTTTTGCATTTTCAAAACTTTTTAGGGTTGCAGGCCCTGTATCGCCACTTGTAGCACAGATAATTAAAATATTTTTATCCTTTGAAAATTCGCTTAAAAGCACACCAAAAGGCTGTAAAGCCATATCTTTAAAAGCTCTTGTAGGCCCATGCCAAAGCTCGTTAATATAGGTTTTTTCAGAGATTTTTTGCAAAGAAATAGGTGTATTTTTATCATCAAAGCTTTCGTAACTTTTCAAAGCCTTTTTAAAAAGCTCTTCTTCGCCAAAACCAAAACTTTCTATAAGCTTTAAAGCAAAATCTTTATAAGACAAATTGGCATATTTTTCTCCTTCAAAAATAGGCAAATTTAAAGGTGAGTAAAGCCCTCCTTCTGGGGCGTTTGGGTTAATCAAAGCTTCCTTAAAACTTGATACATTATTTACATTTCTACTCTCGACTAATTTCATTGCTCAAACTCCTTGATATAAGTTTTTATTTTTTCCCTTAATGAATCTTTTAATTCTATATTTAATTCTATAATTTGACATTTAAAACCAAAATCTTTAACTTTAACAAAATCCTTAAAAGTAAGCATTAGTGTATCGCAATTATGTTTTTTTAGCAAATTTTCTAATTCTTCTTTTTTAAACTCATAATGATCTTTAAAAAAATAACAAGCCCTTGCTTTGATAAAATGCTCATACAATCTAAAAGGTTTAGCAATAGCAGTTACCAAAACAGCCTTTGGATTTTCTTTTACAAAAGAATAACGCACAAAATCCCTACCTTCTAATGCAATAAAATCAGCCCTTTTTTCATAAAATTTTGGCAAACGATAAGCTCCACTTGGCAAAGTAAAATTAAAATAAGGTTTGATTTTACTTTCAAGCAAAATATCAAATTTTTTAATATGAAATTTAGAAAAAGCATCATCAAGTACAACGATTTTAGCTCCCAACTCAAAAGCTTTTTCAATACCTTTTACTCTATCTTCACTTACAATCACACCTTTGATATTTTCTTCAAAAGCATACTCCATAGCTTCATCGCCACTTTGTGCTAAGGTGCATAAAATTTCATTTTGATTTTTAACAACAAACAAACCTTTAGATTTTCTTTTATAGCCCCTAAGCACTATAAAAACGCCATCAAATTCCCTTGCTATAGCTTTGCAAAGCGGGGTTTTTCCATTACCTCCAAAACTTAAATTACCAACGCTAATAACAGGTTTTTTAAAAACTATTTTTTTACAAAAAAAAGTATTTAAAATCGCAAAAAAAGCATAAAACACACTTAAAGGTAAAAGTATAAAAGCAAGGCATTTTTGCCAAAAATTAGGCTTAAAAAAATAATTATCAAGCCAAAGTTCATAATTTTTTTCTTCACTCATTGTTTAAATTTCCAAAATTTCAGGCATTTTTCCCTTAAAAGCATTTTTTTGCATGCGATTTTTTAGCATAGCAATCAAAGAAGGATCAAGCGTTCTTAAAAGTTTTTCATCATTAGTTTCTAAGGCTTTTAAACCTTCATCGATTTTTGCATAAGAAAAACCCAAATCCGCCTCATCGCTTTGATTTTCCCAAAGATCCGCACTTGGAGCTTTTTTGATAAAATTTTCATGCAAGTTAAGGTATTTTGCTAAGGCATAAATTTCACTTTTATAAAGCGATCCTATAGGATTAAAAGCACAAGCTAAATCTCCATAAATCGTACCATAACCCAAAAGTAATTCGCTTTTATTAGAAGTGCCTATAACTAAAGAATTTTTCAAAGCAGAATAATCATAAAGCAAACTCATTCTAATACGAGCTGCAAAATTTCCCAAAGATACTAGAGTGGTATTTTCACTTTGCTTTATAAAAGCATCTAAAATGCTTTGAATTTCTATGATTTTATATTCAAGATTTAAATCCGCACAAAGCCTTAAAGCATCTTCAAGATTGGCTTTGTTTGAAATTTGAGTTGGCATTAAAAGAGCAAAAACATTCTCTTTTAAAGCTCTTTTACAAAGCGTTGCTACCAAAGCAGAATCAATCCCGCCACTAAGCCCCAAAACCACACCTTGACTTTGAGAATTTTTCACTTTTTCTTGTATAAAATCACACATTTTTTCCGTAATCTTTTGCCAATCCATAAAGCTTGCCTTTTAAAAATTTAATGTATAATTATATTTATTTAAGGCAAATTTTTTATTAAAGAGGTAAAAAATGCAAATTATCAAACAAGCTTGTGGAGTTTATGAAACTAATTGCTATATTTTATTTACCCCAAAGGGTGAATTTATCATTGATCCAGGAACTGATGCACTTTTATTTATCAAAAAACATGTAAAAAATCCTTTAGCGATTTTAAATACTCACGGGCATTATGATCATATTTGGGATAATGCCAAGGTTAAAAAAGAATACAACATCCCCATTTATATTCACAAAAATGATGCTTTTATGCTACATGATGATTTCAATCAAGGCTATGATTCTAGCGATGCGGATTTTTTAGTAGATAATGAAGATATTTTAAATATTTGCGGAGTTGATTTTAAATTTCACTTTTTACCAGGACACACACCAGGTTGCACTATGATAGAAATTGTAGGTAAAAATATCATGTTTAGTGGAGATTTTTTATTTTATAGAAGCATAGGAAGATGGGATTTTCCTTATTCAGATGCAAATTTAATGAAACAAAGTTTAGAAAAAGTTATGACTTACAAAGAAGATTTTAAACTTTTACCAGGACATGGACAAGAGACTACTTTAAAAGAAGAACAAGTCCATTTACCCTCTTGGCTTAGATACTTTTAAGGTATATTAAAATGGAATTAGATCAAATTTTATTATATGCTTTTATTTTTTTAAATCTTTTTGCCCTTTTTGGTTTATTTTTGGGAAATAAAAAGAAAAATCAATTTAACGATAAAAAATTTTATAAAATCTGCCCATGTAAAAAAATGGCAGAAAATGGATCTTTAAGTACGATTTGTATTTATTCAGCTGTGGGAGGATTTTTTTACAGCGTATTATCTATAGGTTTTGTAGGTTTTGGCAATTGGACTTTAAATTTTATTTTTTTACTTGCATTATTAAGTGTTTTTTTAGGATGGAAATTAAAACTTGATTAAAAAATATTTTTAAGAAAAATCCATTGATTTTTCTTAATTTTTATTTAAAAGTTGTACCACCATCAACGATGAAAGTATGTCCTGTTACCCAACTTGCCTTACTTGAACAAAGAAAAAGACATGCTCCAGCCAAATCTTCAGGCTGCCCCATGCGATTTAAAGGGCTTAAATTTATAGTAGCCTGTTTTACTTCTTCATAATTTGTAAAAGCTCTTAAAGCATCAGTTTCAATAGGCCCACCACTTACGACATTTACACGGATATTTTTTTCTCCAAGTTCAGTAGCCGCATATCTTGCCATAGCTTCTACGGCAGCTTTTGCTGTGCCATGACCTGAATAATTTTCTATATACACTAAATTTCCTGTAGATGAGATAGAAATAATGCTTCCACCCCCTACTTTTTCCATTCTTTTAGCTGCTTCTTGTGCGCCCACAACAAAAGCATTTACTGTGGCTGTAAAGATATTATTAATTCCCTTTGGTTTTAACTTCATAAATTTAGTATAACCACCTACAACCGCACGTCCTGAAATGATAGCATTTGAGATAAAATAATCCACTCTATCAAAATCCGCATCAATTTTTTCAAAAAGTTCTTTATAGGTTTCAGGTTCTAAGATATTAAATTCATAAGCTCTAGCTTTGATTTTATAATTTTTCTCCAAATCTTGCACCATTTCATCAGCAATTTGCGCATTAGAATTATAAGTAAAAGCTATATTTGCACCCACTTTAGCAAATTCATAAACTATAGCTTTGCCTATCCCGCGAGTTCCACCGCTGATTACTAAAGTTTTTCCTTGAAATTCTGTATTCATTAAAATCCTTTGATCTTATATTTTTTCATCACTTCTTCAATTTTAGCAAAATTTTCCTTACTTGGAGGACAAAGAGGAAGTCTAAACTCCAAACTTTCTATCAATCCAGCTATATACATAGCCGTTTTAATAGGAATAGGATTACTTTCGCAAAATAAAATTTTATTGATATTATAAAGCTCATCATTGATTTTTTTAGCTTCTTTATAATTTTCATCTAAAGCAAAATGAGTTAAAGCGCTAATCATATCGGGCAATAAATTTGAAGTTACTGAAATCACTCCCTTTCCACCATTTGAAAGTATAGGATAATTGATCGCATCTTCCCCTGAAATAAGCATCATTCTAGGTTCGTGCGCAAGCAAATCCACACACTTATCGATATTTCCACTCGCTTCTTTTACTCCATAAATATTTTCACAATCTCTAAAAAGCTTGATAATAGTATCTGTTGAAATTTCACAACCTGTTCTTCCTGGAACATTATATAAAAGCACAGGAATATCTACACTTTGTGCAATAGCCTTATAATGCTCGTAAAGTCCTTGTTGTGTAGGTTTATTATAATATGGCGCCACACTTAAAATCCCATCAGCACCATGTTCTTTAGCAAATTTAGCCAAACCCACTGCCTCATGAGTTGCATTACTTCCCGCACCTGCTAAAACCTTAACCTTAGTTCCTTTGCAAGTTTCAACGGCTATCTCTATGCAAGTTCTATGTTCTTCATGGGTTAAAGTTGCACTTTCTCCTGTTGTTCCTACTGGAACTACTGCATCGATGCCATTTTCTATTTGTCTTTTAATCAATCTTGCATAACTTTGCTCATCAACTTTTCCATTTTTAAACGGTGTAATAAGAGCAGTCATCGCCCCAATGATAACATTTTTATCCATTTGAATCCTTTCTTAGAATTACCGTAGTTGAATTTTCTTGAATAAAATATTTTTTAGCACAAGAAATCAAATCTTTTAATTCCAAATTTTGTATATCTTTCTCATAATTTAACAAAGGATCGATATCCCCTCTTGCTAGATATGAACCATAAATATTTGCCACTGCACTAGCATTGTTAAGTGAGAAAATAAAATCGCTTTTGACATTATTTTTCACTCTTTGCAAATCTTTTTGAGAAATTTTACCCATTTTAAGTTTATCAATGATTTTTAAAAGCTCTTTTTCTACTTTTTCTGCATTAACATTGGGGTTACAATTACAAATAAAAATAAATAAATTTTCATCTATACAATCATTAACATAAGCATAATAATCATTGATTAAATTTAATTTATCAATCAAAATTTCACTCATTAAAGAACTTTTCCCACTTCCTAAAAGCTCGGATAAAGCATTTAAGGAAGGTATATCTTTGTGCTTGAAATTTGGAATTTTATAAGCAAGGGCTAATAGTTCAGTATCTGAGTTTTTATGCAAATATATTCTTTTTGCTCCATCTTGCTTAGGCTCTTTTGTGTGAATTTTAGGTATAGTCTTAGTATTTTTAATCTTTTCAAAATGTTTTTTTGAAAGCTCAAAAACTTCTTTACTTTCTATATCGCCACTTACAAGCAAAATCGCATTTTTAGGTTGATAATAAATACTATGAAATTCTTTAATATCCTCAATGCTCCAATTTTCTATATCTTTAAAAAAACCTATAGGAGTCCAATGATAAGGATGATACATAAATGCGTGATTAAAAAGTCTAAAATAAAGATATCCCAAAGGATTATTATCTGTTCTCCATCTACGCTCTTCTAAAACCACTGCTCTTTCAGGCTGAAATTCTTCATCTTTTAAATTTAAATTCGCCATAAGTTCCGCAAAAAGCTCTAAAGCTTTATCTAAATTTTTCTTCGCACATTTAATATAATAATGAGTATAGTCAAAACCTGTGCTTGCATTATCCACACCACCAAAACCCTTAACAATCTCATCAAATTCGCCAGCTTTTAAATTTTTAGTACTTTTAAAATTTAAATGTTCTAGCATATGAGCTATGCCACTTTTTCCCATGATCTCATTTCTTGAACCCACTTTATAAAAAATATCAACGCTAATCACATCGCTATTTTTATTTACAGGCAAAGCATAAACTTCAAGCTTGTTTTTTAATTGAATTTTTTCATAAGCAATCATTTTAAATTTACCCCAACAGCTTCGCTAATGTGTAAAAAACCATCTTTTCTCAAAAGCTCTATAAGATTTTGATTGATATTTTTTACCAAAGAAGGACCTTTAAAAATCAAAGCTGTATAAACTTGCACCAAATTAGCCCCATTTTTAATACGCTCATAAGCAATATCAGCACTATCAATCCCTCCACTTGCAATAAGCAAGGTTTTGCCAAAAAGAATTTTAGCTACTTCTTTGAAAAAAATACCACTTTTTTCCGTAATCAGCCTTCCGCTAATACCACCAAAAGTACGATTATTATCTAGCAAGCTATAATCAACACTAGTATTGGCTAATATAAACCCATCTGCACCTTTTTTAATGGCATTTTCACATAAATTTAAAGCATCATCTATTTTCATATCAGGAGCAATTTTTATCAAAATAGGCTTAGAAGTGATTTTTTTGGCTTCTTCAAGCAAGGTATTTAAAAAATCATCATTTTGCAACTCTCTTAAATTTTTAGTATTAGGAGATGAGATATTAACGATAAAATAATCACACAAATCCTTAAAATCTCTAAACAAAGTAAAATAATCCTCCAAGGCTTTGTCATTTGGAGTGATTTTATTTTTCCCTATATTTACCCCTAAAGGCAAAACAAAAGGATAAGTTTTTGCGAGTCTTAAAGCAATCTTTTCAGCACCTTCGTTGTTAAAACCCATAGCATTTTGTATACTTTCTTGTTTTACAAGTCTAAATAGGCGTGGCTTTTCATTGCCTTCTTGAGGTTTTGGAGTAAAAGTTCCCACTTCCAAAAAGCCAAATCCTAAAGCACTCAAAGGTCTTATCATAGTGGCATTTTTATCAAAGCCTCCTGCTAAACCTACAGGATTATTAAAATCAAGTCCAAGTAAATTTTGCCTTAAACTTTCATCATCAACTATATATTTGTGTGCTAAAAAACTTAAAGCTCCTGGAAAACTAGCACTTAAAGCTCTTAAGCTATATTCAACCAAAGCATGCGCATGCTCAGGGTTTAACTTAAAAAGTAAAGGTTTTATCATTTCATAAGCCATTTTTTAATCCTTTTTGAAATTCTAACTAAAATTAACTAAAGCTAGGCTTTGTTTTTTCTTTGCTTTTAAATTTTTGATACAAAGAACAAGTTTGCAAAAGCTCTTCATCTTTACCTATTGCCAATACCTTGCCCTTATCCAATACTACTATTTTATCCGCATTTTCTATAGTGCTTAAACGATGTGCAACCACTAAAATCAATCTATCTTGTTTTAAATTTTCTATAGTTTTAACTATTGCTTTTTCACTTTCATTATCCAAAGCTGAAGTTGCTTCATCAAAAATAAGCACATCAGGATTTTTATATAAAGCTCTAGCGATTGCTATTCTTTGTTTTTGCCCTCCACTTAAGTTCTTACCATGTTCTTTCACTTCAGCCCAAATCCCGCCCATTTCTTTAACAAATTCATAAGCATTGGCCAATTTTAAAGCTTGGATGACTTTTTCTTCTTCTAACTCTTCGCTATAAGCAATATTTGCAGCAAAACTATCATTAAAAAGATAAATATTTTGCGTTACAAGTCCTATTTTAGCATGTAAGCTTTCTATGGTAAAAGTGCTAATATCTTCTTGATTAAGTAAAATTTTACCTTTTTGCTTTTCATAAAAATACATCAAAAGATTAATAATAGAAGATTTACCACCCCCACTTGTCCCTACAAGAGCAAGCATTTGCCCTTTAACAAAATCAAAATTTACGCCTTTTAAAACACTTTTATGCGGGTTTTCATAAGCAAATTCAACATTTTCAAAGCTAATTTTTTCAATGTTTTTTAATTCTTTGCTTCCACCTTTAATTTGAGGTTCTAAATCCAATAAATAAAAAGTTCTTTCACTTGCCGCAACAGCACCTTGAAGTTTTCCATATAAAGACGAAAGACGCTTTAAAGGAGTATATATCGCAAAAAGTGCCGAAACAAAACTGATAAAACTTCCCACACTCATAGAACCATTGATAACCTCTCTACCCCCTACAATAATCACCACAGCAACCCCAACAGAACCCATCATATCCATTAAAGGACTTGTAAGTGCATCAATACGTGCGGATTTTAGGTTTAATTTACATAAAGTATCATTATGCTTAGCAAATTTATCACTTTCTTTTTTTTCATTATCATTAGCTTTGATCAATTCAATATTTGAAAAAATTTCACCCAAATAAGAAAGTAAATCCGAATTTGTTTCTTGTATATTTCTTGCATATTTTTTAAGTTTTTTAGCAAACCATACCAAAGGAAAAATAGCTAAAGGCAAAATCACTAAAGCAAAAAAAGCCAAAGTAGGACTTTGATACAAGACTACTGCAAGCAGTCCTATAGCAGTTAAAAGCTCTCTAAAAAAATCAGGAATAATGTTTGATACTATGCTTTGAAGTGCATTAATATCATTAGTACAACGACTTACAAGCTCTCCACTTCTATAGCGTTTAAAAAAATCCATATCCAAGCGTAAAACATTTTTCAAAACCCTAGCACGCAATACTCTTAACATATCTGTTCCTATAAAGGAAACATAAAAACTTTGTAAATAAGTTCCAAGATTTTTAAAAAAATACATCAATACTAGCAAAAAAGGCACTGTATAAAGTAAAGCTTCATTTTTTTCAACGAAAATATAATTTAAAATAGGCTCTAAAGCATAAAAACTTCCAGCAGTTCCTCCGCTTGCTAAAATCATACCGAAAATAGCTATAGCAAATTGTTTCCAATATCTTTTATAAAAGGGCTTAAAGCGTATTAAAACCTCTTTTAAATTCATCTCATTATGCATTTATTTTCTCCCAAATTGTTCCATTTGGAGTATCTAAAAGAGTGATTTTTTTACTATTTAATTGCTCTCTTATTGCATCAGCTGTGTTAAAATCTTTGTTTTTCTTAGCCTCAGTTCTTTCTAAAATTAACTTTTCAATTTCTTCTCGTTCTTCTTTGCTTACACCCCATTGAAAATATAAAGTTGTATCCATAAAACCAAAGCCAAAAATTTTAGCTAGCTCGCTTAAAGCTTCTTTGATATTTTGTTTTAAAATTTTATTTTTGCTTTCTTTATCCAACTCTAAATTTGCACTACTGATAAAATCATCCAAAAGAGCTAAGGCTTTAGAAATATTTAAATCATCATTTAAAATCTCTAAAATTTGCTTAGCAATTTCGCTTTTTATTTCAATATCATTTAAAACATCAAAATCAGAAATTTCACCTAAATCCAATCTTTTTTTAAGGCGATAAAATTTATCTAAACGTTTTTTAGCATTTTCTAAATCCGATAAAGAATAATTAAAATGAGATCTATAATGAGAACTCAAAAGATAAAATCTTAAAGCCTCGCCCATAAATTCTTTTAAAGCATCTTTTATAAAAAAACTATTATTTAAACTTTTACTCATTTTTTCACCATCGATTTTTACAAAACCATTATGAAGCCAAATATTTGCTAATTTTCTCTTACATCCACAACGACATTGCGCAGCTTCATTTTCATGATGAGGAAAAAGCAAATCTATCCCTCCAGCATGTATATCAAGAGTATTTTCAAAAATAGAATCAATCATAGCAACACATTCAGTATGCCAACCTGGACGCCCTTTGCCAAATTCACTTTCGTAAAAATTTTCATCAAATTTCCAAAGCACAAAATCGCTTTCATTTCTTTTTTGCACTTCATTACTTAGACGAGAGATATTTTCTTCTAAATTGCGATTTGATAGGCTTAAATATTTTTCATCTTTACTTGTATCAAAATAAATTCCATCTTCTAGAGTATAAACAAACCCATCCTTAGCAAGCTTTTTAATCAAATCAAGCATAGCTGTTATATAATGCGTTGCACGAGGTTTAAAATCAGGATCTAATACATTTAAAACCCTCATATCCTCTTCATAACTTTTGATATAAAATTCCGTAATTTCCTCTAAAGTTTGACCACTTTGAGCCATTTTTTTCAAAATCTTATCATCAATATCTGTATAATTTCTAGCAAATTTTACCCTATTGCCCTGAGCAAGTAAAACCCTACGCAAAAGATCAAAACAAACACTACTTCTTGCATGTCCTAAATGTGCATCATCATAAACCGTAGGTCCGCATAAGTAAATACTAATATCTTTTTTATCAAGTTTTATTTTCTCTTTTGTTACACTGTCTAATAATCTCATTAAAAAACTCCTTTAAAACTTGTAAAAATTCCTATAAAAAAACTTAAAATATAAGGTTTAATCAAAATAAGTAAGGTTGTAAAAACAATCAAAGCAACTATAACCAATAAGCAAATTTTAATAGATATTAAAGCAAAAAATTTCTTAAAACCAAATTCTTTGATATTAGCTCCAAGCAAATAAAAAGCACTAATAGAGCTTGAAAGTGCTACTGCAATAACCTTTAAACTTTCATCTTTAATCAAAAATATAAAAGCCATAGAACATAAAGCACTGATAATTAAAGATTTTACCGCGATCCAAGCTGCTGTTTTTTGTTTAAATTTTGCATAAAGCCACAAAGAAAAAAGCTTTTGCAAACCAAAAGGTAAAAGCCCTATAAGATAAGCAATCAAAACATAAGCCGTAATTACACTATCTTCGTGAGTGAAATTTCCTCTTTCAAATAAAAGTTTTGAAATTTCCAAAGCAAACACAGAACCTACAATACTAGAAGCAATAAGCAAAATGCTTAAAAGCGCTAATGCTCTTTGCATAAATTTTAAAGCTAAATTTTCTTGACCACTTTTTAAATGTTTTAAAATTTTTGGAAAAGAAACTTGAGTTAGAGCGATAGCAAAAAGTGCAAGGGGGAGTTGGAAGACACGATTTGCATAATAAAGATAAGAAATACTCCCGCTCATTAAAAAACTAGCTATAGTTGTATCAAGCAATGAGCTAAATTGAGTCGCAGAAGAACCTAAAACTCCATGAAAAAAATTGCCATAAAAACCTTGTAATTTCGCCTTGGCTTTTTTAAATTTTACACTTAAAGCCATAGCATGTATTACAGGATTGTTTTTTAAAACAAGCAAATGTAAAATAAGCTGTGCCACCCCACTTAAAACCGTTGCATAAGAAAAATAATAAAGTGTATTTTGCGGTGCATTTTTATCCACAAAAAAGGCAGCTATAACAATACTTAAGTTAAATAATGCCGCAGAAAAAGAGGTAATGAAAAATTTTTGTCTATAATTTAAAATAGCTCCTAAAAAAGTAACTAAAAAAATAAAAAACAAATACCAAAAATTAATCGCCACCAAAGGAGCCGCTAAAGCTATAGTATCTGCGTTAAACCCAAAAGCAAAAAGCTTAGTAAAAAAAGAGGAGAAAAAACTTACCAAAAGACAAAATAAAAAAACTATAAGGCTAAATTGCATCATTACACTAACGCAAAAAGCTCCTTTTTTTTTCGCTTTTACAAAATTAGGCAAAAAACTTTGTCCAAAAGCCCCTTCTGCAAAAATTCTTCTAAAAAAAGCAGGCATTTTTAAAGCCACAAAAAAAATATCACTATAAAGCCCTGCTCCTAAAAAAAGCGCTATTAAAACATCTCTAGCAAGCCCTAAAATTCTTGAAAATAAAATTCCTAAAGCATTGATAATAAAATTTTTAAATACTAAACTCTTCATTAAATTTTTTCATAAATTTCAAAATATAAAGAGAACTATTTTAACTAAAATTGATTAAAAATTGACTATAATTACATTCTTAATTTTTTACAAGGGGAAAGTTTTGGCTTTGGATGAAAAAATTATTGCCTATACAGAAAATCCAGCTCGAGAGCTTTTAAGCGTAGCTTCACGAACAAACCTTAGCTTAAATGAGCTTGATTTTAGTTTATTGGCATTTTCTACACAATATCGTTTTGGAGATTTAGAATGGGAAAAAATCTCTGAAAAAGAATTAACTCTTTTTGATAAAGATGAAATTTTTTTAAAAAATGATCTTCAAATCAAGCAAGAATACAAAATAGAAATTTTCCACGGTATAAACCAAAGCAAAGCATCTCAAGCAGTCAAACTGGTTGCAAATAAAAATTTAACCAAAATAGTTGCTCAAATTGATTTTACAAATTTAGACTTTCATGAAAAACTAGCACTAGAACTTTTGCAAAATATTTATAAAAAGATGTTGAAACTTAAATTTTTAATAGGTATCCGTATTTTTGATTTTAAGAAAAATTTAATGTCTTTTTGCAATCAACATAAAAACACCCCTTTAAATAAAACTATACAAATCACCGTTGCACAAGGTATTGATCCTATAGAAAGTCAAGATGAATCCCTGATCTTGACTTATAAAGAAAAAACCAAAAACTACACTATCGATGAAAAACGCTCAGGTATTATTGTTGTTGATGAAAATGAAGTTGTTTTAAAACACGCCAAATTTAAACAAGGTAAAGAAGGAAAAGACTTAAATTTACACACCTTAAAAGTTTTAGCCGCAAATGAAAATAAAGTTAAATTTTCTTGTTCTTCAGCTTTTAAACAAGTAGAGCAAGATGGATACACAGAATATATAGCTTTAAAAAAAGGTTATGTAGTGCAAGATGGTGAAAAATTTGATATTGCCAATGAACTAGATTTTAATGGAGTAGATTTTAAAAATATAGGGATTATAAGAGCTGGACTAGACAAAAATGTCAAAATCAATATAAAATTTCTTTCAGAAGTAAAAGATGCTGTAAATTCTGGTGTTGGGATAGAATGTGAAGAATTAAATGTAGTCGGAAGCGTAGGAAGCAACACTCAACTTAATGCCACCAAAATGAAAATTGAAGGCACTACACACTCTAAAGCCAAAATTCAAGCCAAACAAGCCTATATAAAAACTCATAGAGGATTTGCGGAAGCCGAAATTTTAAATATAGATTTGCTCGAAGGTGGAACAATCAAAGCCAAAGAAGTGAGAATTAAAAAAAGTTTAGGCGGAAATATACAAGCTGATAAAATCTATATAGAAAATTTAGAAAGTAATAATTCTTGTGTGTTTTTTGAAAACACCACAATAGAACGCATTAACGGGGATAACAATAAATTTCATGCTAAAATTAAAACTCTTGATAAAAATTATGATGAAGAATTTGCGATTTTAGGAGAGCAAATTTCTAAGTTAAATCATAAAATAAATAAAATAAGACAATACATTTTATCAAGTAAAAATGGAATTTTAAGCGTTGAAAAAAAGATAACAGAACTTAAAAATCAAGGTCAAAATGTTCCTGTACAATACGAAAAAGCCCTAAAAGATTTCTCTTTACAAAATCTTGAATTAAATAAACTACAAAATGAAGAAAAAGAACTTCTTGAACGCAAAAAATCTTTACAATTAGAATTAATCAATTTGCAAAAAATGCTTTTTGAAGCAACTTTTATAAATAAAAGCGGCAAATGGACTGATATGAATGAAATCAAATTTTCACTTCTAGAGCCTAAAGAAGATATTTTTTACTCTTCATTTGTTAATGAAAGTGCTAAATTTATAGGCATTAAAAAAGTCATACAAAACAACCAAGAAAGTATAGAAATACATAAAAAATTAGATTATGAAGAAAAGGATATAGCATGGTTGTCGGCATCGAAGGAATAATCACAAAAAAAGAACCTACTTTTATCATTGTTAAATGCGCTAGTGGTTTAAGCTATGGGATATTTATTTCGCTTTTTTGTTCTGCTAAAATTCAAACCCAAGAAAAGCATGAGTTTTTTATTACTCAAATCATCAAAGAAGATTCTAATAAATTTTATGGCTTTTTGGATAAAGATGAACAAAAAATGTTTGAAATGCTTTTAAAAGTCAATGGAGTGGGTGCAAATACTGCTATGGCGGTATGCTCTAGTCTTGATGTAAATTCTTTTTACAAAGCGTTAAGTTTGGGCGATGAAAGCGTGCTTAAAAAAGTACCTGGAATAGGTCCAAAAAGTGCAAAACGCATTATAGTAGAACTTTCTGACACAAAAACCAAACTTGAAAATGTAAGCGATGATAAAAGCGAAGCCTTAGCCGCACTTCTTACTCTAGGCTTTAAACAAGAAAAAATCATAAGTGTTTTAGCAAGTGCTCAAGCAACAGGCACAAGCGAACTCATCAAAGAAGCTCTTAAAAAACTAGGATAAAGGAATAAAATGAAATTTGCAATACTTTTTGGCGGAAATTCTTATGAACATGAGATCAGTATAGTAAGTGCTGTAGTACTTAAAAAAGTTATCAATCAAAATTTAGAATTTGTTTTTTGCGATGAAGAAAGAAGATTTTATCACATTCCAAGCGAAAAAATGAATTCTAAAACTTTTAGCACCAAAGCTTATAAAAATGAAAAAGAACTCTTCATCAAACAAGGAGGTTTTTTTAGCAAAGGCTTTTTAAAAGAAAATAAACTAGAGTGCGAATGCGTGATCAATCTTATCCATGGTAGAGATGGAGAAGATGGAAAAATTGCGGCTTTATTTGAGTTTTATTCTATTAAATTTATAGGACCTAGGCTTGAAGCTAGTGTATTATCTTTCAACAAAGAACTTACCAAACTTTATGCCAAAAGCGTTGGTGTAAAAACACTTGATTATACCATGCTAAGAAAAAATCAAAACTCTAAAGAAAAGCTTAGTTTTCCTTGTATTATCAAACCTGCAAGACTTGGAAGTAGTATAGGTATTAGCATAGTAAAAGATGAAAAAGATTTAGAATACGCCAAAGATGTAGGTTTTGAATTTGACAATGATCTTGTAGTAGAAGAATTTAAAAACAATATCAAAGAATACAATCTTGCAGGATGTATGATCAATGATGAGTTTGTTTTTTCCATTATAGAAGAGCCAAAGAAAAAAGAATTTTTAGACTTTGAACAAAAATATCTTAGCTTTTCAGGACACAATGAACTTATAGAAGCGGATTTAAGCGAAGAATTAAAAGAAAAACTCAAAGACAGTTTTAAAAAGATCTACAATCCTTTGTTTAAAGGTGCTTTAATACGCTGCGATTTTTTTATACTGGATAATGAAGTATATTTAAATGAAATCAACCCAAATCCTGGTTCTTTGGCTAATTATCTTTTTAAAGATTTTAATACCACTTTAAACGCTTTAGCTGATCAAATTTCACTTGAAAAAATGATAAAAATCAATTACAACTTCCTTCACTCCATCAACGGACAAAAAGGAAAATTATAAGCTTTTAAGTCAAAATACGCTAAATTATACATAAAATTTAGCGTATTTTAGGAAGAAAAATGCTCTCTTTTAAACAAGATGAAATTTACACTGCCACCGAAGTGGTAAGAAATTTTAGCCCCATTATGGAAAAACTCAAAAAAAGCGAAAGTGGAAAAATAGTTATTTTAAAAAATAACAAATTTGAAGCTGTAATGCTTAGTATGAAAGAATTTGAACGCTTACAAAATGCCATGCAACTTTTAGAAAATATCTACAAAAATCAAAAGGCTTAAAATGGCTCAAACTCAACTTTCTTATAAAAACAAAACTTATCAAATTTCTTATGAAATTTTAGGTGATCTTTCCTTACCGCAAATACTTATCTTACACGGCTGGGGAGCCAATAAAGAACTTATGAAGCAAAGTTTTTGTCCTTTTTTGAAAGATTTTTGTCAAATTTATATGGATTTAGCGGGTTTTGGAAATTCAAGCGTGGAAGAAATTTTAAACACTCAAGATTATGCCAATATCACAGAACTTTTTTTAAAACAAAAAAAACTCGATGTCTGTTTTTTCATGGGACATTCTTTTGGTGGAAAAGTAAGTACCCTACTCGCAAAAGAAAAAGACACTCTAATCTTACTTTCAAGTGCGGGAATTTTAGCTAAAAAATCCCTAAAAGTGCGTTTTAAAATCCGTATTTTTAAAATTTTAAAACTCTTTGGTTTGGGAAAATTTTATCGCTATTTTGCTAGTAAAGATGGAGCAAATCTTAGTCCTATGATGTATGAAACCTTTAAAAGGGTTGTTGATGAGGATTTTAGTGAAATTTTTGCCAAGCAAAAGGCTAAAAGCTTGATTTTTTGGGGAAAAAGCGATGAAGCTACGCCTTTGTATTGTGGTGAAAAAATGCATCAACTTTTAAAAAATAGCACTTTTTATCCTTTAGAGGGGGATCATTTTTTCTTTTTAAAACATTCTGCTTTCATAGCTCAAAAAATTAAGGAAATTTAAATGCTTATCAATACTCTTTATTTTATCAATTCTTTATTTTTTAATTTTTGTATAGCTTTTTATCTTATGAGTGCTTTACAATGGTATTCTTATAAATTTAAACGCGTGTTTTTTCATTATCATAAACCTTTGTGGCATTTGTATTTTTTATTTATTCCTTATTTTTTATTCTTAGCTTTTCCTTTATACTCTTTAGCATATTTTGCATTGATTCATACTCCGATTTTGTATTTTTGGAACAAAGGTATAGATAAAAAGCTTGTTTTTACAAGTAAGGTTAAATGGTTTTTTGTTTTTGTTTTTGTTTATAATGCTATTTTTGCCATCCTTGCTTTGCGTTTTTCTTTTCTTTTTAATCTTTTTAGCCTTCCTTTTGCTTTATTGAGTCTTAAAATTTATGAGTTTTTTACAAATTTATATTATAAAAAACAAGCCAAAGCCAAACTAAAAGCCAATGAAAATTTAAAAATCATACTCATTACCGCAAGTTTTGGAAAAACAAGTATTAAAAATTTTCTATACGAACTTTTAAAAGATGACTTTAAAAGCTACAAAACACCACGCTCTGTCAATACCTTGCTAGGTATAGTTGCTGATATCAATACCAATTTAAGCCAAGATACTCAAATTTACATAGCTGAAGCAGGTGCTAGACTTAAAGGCGATATTGATGAAATCACTCGTTTTTTACAACCTCACATCAGCATAGTAGGAGAGATAGGCAATGCACATTTAGAGTATTTTAAAAGTGTTGAAAATATCCGCTCAACCAAACTTGAAGCCTTAAATTCCAAAAGACTAGAAAAGGCTTTTTTACACTCTAGCACCCAAAAAGAAGAAGATAAACTCATCAGCCTTTATGATGATAAATTAAATCTTATTCATTCAAGTCTTGAAGGTTTAGAATTTAAAGTCGATATAGAAAATAAATCCTATGATTTCAAAAGTCAAATTTTAGGGGATTTTAACGCGCAAAATCTTTGTGTTTGTATACTTTGTGCTCATTATCTTGGTATAAAACTAGAAAAAATTCAAAAACAAGTTTTAAATATAAACTCCATAGAACATCGCTTGCAAGTGCTTTCAAGAGAGCCTAAATTTATCATAGATGATGGTTTTAATGGAAATTTTAAAGGTATGAGCACAAGCTATGAACTTTGTAAAAGCTATAAAGGACGCAAAGTTTTAGTAAGTCCTGGTATAGTAGAAGTAAGCGAAGAAGAAAATATAAAACTTGCTAAAATCATCAATGAGTGTTTTGATCTTGCTATCATTAGTGCACAAATCAATGCTGAAATTTTCAAAAAAGAGTTAAAAATAAAAACCATTATACTTAAAGAAAAAAGCCAGCTAGTTCAAACTCTAGCTAAAGAAACAAAAAACGGAGATTTAATACTCTTTTCAAACGATGCGCCTAGCTTTATGTGATTCGCATAAGTATTTGCAAATGTCATCATTTTTAATTTGACTTCGTGCAAATACTTCTTTAAACCCTAGTTTGTCCTATAAGATTATTTAATCTATCCATTATAGAATCAGCGTAGGAATTAATGGTGCTAGGTTTTGCTTTCCAGCCATTGGCAATGGCTTGTTTAATTTCAGCATCTAAAGCCCAATTACCCATAGCAGATTCTTTAGGAATGTTATTTTCATACATATAAAGTTGCCCTTCTAATTTTCCATTTTTACTAGCTAGATATTTAAATAGACTTGCAAAATCTACTTTGCCTGTCATAATATCACCTATATCTACACTAGTAGTTGAAAAACTCTCTTTAGCCATAGCTCTATTGTAAGCTTCTATTGTTGGATTAAGTGTGGTTTTTGGACTCTCAACAGGTTGTCCATTTTGAGCTTTTAAAAAACTCATAAATAAAGCTTCTTTAGAATAACCTCCATCTTCATTTTGTGGATAAACTGACATATCAGGAT
>NZ_RYYK01000010.1:0-23185 GCF_004379055.1 Campylobacter sp. US42a | reverse complement strand
TTGAACAGCAGTTTGTAATTTTCCACTTTCATTAGCTAAAGCATTAGCAAAGTCTGAACTTTGTTTTAGCATTTTAATGATTTCTTGTCCTAGTGCATTAGTAGTTACCTCTACAGCTCCATTAGCATCTTTTACTTCAGTAGTAAAGTCAAGAGATTTATAACTATTAAATACTCTTTGGATTTCATTCATATCAGAACCTACTCTAGTTTGTAAAGCATCAAGAAGTCTATTTAGAACATTTTTAAGTTCAATCAGTTGTGGGTTTCTTGGATTAGCAGTAATTCTTGCTGTTAAATTACCACTTTCTACTACATGAACAGTTTCAACTGATTCTTTAACAGCTTGATTGTCTTGTTCTAAACCTTTTTTAGTTTGTAAGATATTTTCATTAATAGCACTTGAGATTTGTCCAAATTCATCATTGCTTTTTACTTCTATAGTAGAAACATTTTTTGTTTTATGATTGATAAAATCAAAGAATGAAGTTAAACCTGTTTGGATAGCTGCAAGTGGGGAGAGGTATTTTGATACGATGAAATAAAGTAGGATTACGCTAATAATACTTGTAAAAATAACAATCGCAGTTTGTATAAATGCAATTTTATAAACTGGAGCTTCTATTTGTTCTATTGGCTCTCCAACGCAAGCAGTATAAACCCCAGAAACTTTTGTACACACAGCAAATCTTTCACTACCATCTTTTGGTCTAGTATATTCAAAAGGTTCAAAATTTTCTTTAATTTTTGCAAGATTTGCAATTGCACTAATATCATAACCTTGTTGCAAAAGAGTTTTGTCTGTAGAAGCAAATACTTTATTTTCTTCATCAAATACAAAAGTTCTACCTGGTAAATTCTCAAATTCTGCTTGCAAATCTGTTACAAGAACATCCACAGCTAAAACCCCTATAAATTTACCATCTTTATAAAGAGGGGTAGAATATGTAAAACAAGGTAAATTTGTAGTTGCATCTATATAAGATGGGGTAACATAAAGTTTATTTGTTTTTACTGCTTCTATATAATACTCTCTTGTTCTAGCATCATAATTATCAGCTTTTCCATAAGTTCCAAAATCTACTTTTTTAGCATCAGAATCTGGATCACTTACAACAAGTTCTCCGTTTGGTTGAGCGATATAAACTGCTAAAAATCTTCCAGCATCTCTAAAATTCTTTAAATCTTTTCCAACATAACGCATTAAAGCATCTTGACTATCTAACTGTTCTACAGGATGCTTTAAAATACTTTTAGCCAAACTTTCAAGAGCTAAAGAATTTCTTGCCTTAAAAGACTCCATAGAATTTTTAGCTGTTTTAACATAGTTTGTTTCAGCTTTTACAACTTCATGAAAAATTGCTTGCTTTACAAACATAAATGTTATAACACCTAAAATTACCAAACACACTACTGCGATTAAATTTGCAATCAGTGCAACCTTCAATTTTACGCTTTTCATAATTTAAGCGCTCCTTTCTAATATTATTTTATAGGGATATCTACATAAAGTTTTAGAATTATAAATTAAAAAATTTAAATTTTTACTTAAATCTAAAAGTGATAAAAAAATTTCATTTAATAAATATTTAAATTAATTTATATTTATTATTTTTATTTAAAGTAATATTGCTTCGAAAATTCTATGTATTAAGCTTAATATCGTTATAATTTAAAAAATTTATATCGAAGGAAATATTTTGAAAAAAATTATATTATTTATCTTATCTTTAGGGATATTTTATACTTTCACACAAGCTAAAAATTTAGAGCAAGAACAAAATGCTAGTAGTAATTTAGTTAGTGTTAGTATAGCACCTCAAGCATTTTTTGTTAAAAAAATAGCTGCAGATACTCTAGATGTCAATGTTATCTTACCTCCAAATAGCAATGAGCATAATTTTGAATTTAAACCAAACACTATGAAAAAACTTGAAAAAAGTGATATTTATTTCACCATAGGCTTAGAATTTGAAAAAGTTTTTACGGATAAATTTAAACAAAATTTTCCAAAACTTCAAGTTGTAAATATGCAAAAAAACATAGCTTTGATTCAAACTCATGATACGCACGAACACTCTCATGAGCATGAGCACCATGAACATGAGCATTTTGATCCTCATACTTGGCTAGATCCTATTTTAGTCCAAACTATGGCTTTAAATATTTATGATGCCTTGATTCAAAAATATCCACAAAATAAAAATTTATATAAACAAAATTTAGATAAATTTTTAGCAGAATTAGATAGTTTAAATTTACAAATTGCCTCAAAATTAGAAAAATTAAAAAATAGAGATTTTGTAGTTTATCATCCTTCTTGGACATATTTTGCAAAACGCTATAATCTTACGCAAATTCCTGTAGAAATTTTAGGCAAGGAACCAAAAAGCAAAGATTTGCAAAAACTTATCACTCTAATGAAAGATAAAAATTTAAAAGTCATTTTTGTTCAAAATGGTTTCCCTGAAAATGCAGCAAAAACACTTGCTAAAGAATGTGATGCAAAAATTTACAAAATAGATCATTTATCTTATGATTGGGAAAATGAGCTTTTAAAAACTGCTGATGCCTTTTCTCATAATTTATAATCAGGCTTTTTCATGCTTTTTTTTGAAATTTCTAATCTAAACTACACTTATGATAATGAAATCATCTTAAAAAACATCAATCTTAGCTATGACAATAAAGACTTTCTCTCTATCATAGGTCCAAATGGTGCAGGAAAATCAACACTTGTAAAACTTATCTTAGGGCTTTTAAAATCCAAAAATGAAATCCATTTCAAAGCTCTTCAAAGAAAAGAAATAGGCTATGTTCCTCAACACACTCTAGCCAATCCTAATTTTTGTCCAAGAGTACTTGAAATCGTTCTTATGGGACTTGTAAGTAAAAAAATTTTTGGTTTTTATGGGAAAAAAGATAAAGAAAAAGCTATGCAAGCTTTAAAAAGCGTAGGAATGGAAAAATTTTGGAACAAAACAATTGATTCTCTAAGCGGAGGACAAAGACAACGTGTTTTTATCGCAAGAGCCTTAGCTAGTGAATGTAAGATGCTTATTTTAGATGAACCTACCGCAAGCGTTGATAACAAGTCTGCTATACAAATTTTTGAACTTCTAAGCTCTTTGCACCAAAAAGGTATGGGAATTTTACTCATTTGTCACGATATCAACCTTGTATTAGCTTATAGCGATAAAATTGCACATTTAAACAAAGAACTTTTCTTGCATACCAACACTAAAGAAAAAGAAAAAAGTTCATTTTTAAAACATTTATACGAAAACCACTCTCATTTTTGTGATGTAGAAATGAGTTTAAATACTTGTTTTTGCGATGAAGAAAATTGCGATAGTAAAAAACTATGCGAACAAGAATTTACAAGAAGAAATTTGAAAAAAACAGAATTTAAAAAAGAAAATTTTTGTTTAAAATTTTCAAAGGAAAATAATGCTTGAAATTTTAAATTTCACCTTTTTTCAAAACGCTTTACTAGGAGCGATTTTAGTCAGTATAGCTTGTGGGATCATAGGTACTTTGGTGATGATAAATCGTCTTTTTTCTATGGCTGGAGGTATAACACATGGGGCTTTTGGTGGTATAGGTATAGCTTTTTATTTTTCTTTACCTATTTTATTAAGCACGGGAATATTTACTTTATTTTTGGCTTTTTTAGTAGCTTTTTTAGCTAAACACTATGAACACAGAAGTGATAGTATTATCGCTGTAATCTGGGCTTTTGGAATGGCTGTTGGGATTATTTTAATCGATTTAAGCCCTGGTTATAACACAGATTTAATGGCTTATCTTTTTGGGAGCATTTTGGCTGTAGGAACACAAGATTTATGGCTTATGGCTTTGGTTGATAGCGTGGTGGTACTTTTGATCTTTTTATTTTATAGACAATTTGAAGCATTAAGCTTTGATGCGGAATTTGCAAAAGTTCGTGGTATCAATACAAGTTTTTTTCATTATCTTTTAATCGCCCTTATGGCTTTTTGTATAGTTATTTCTATACGCCTTGTAGGGCTTATTTTGGTTATGGCTTTACTTAGTATCCCAAGCTTTATTGCTGAAAATTTTACTAAAAGACTTGGCTTTATCATGATTTTGGCAAGTTTTTTAAGTATGATTTTTTGTGTTTTAGGACTTATACTTAGCTATTATCTTAATCTCTCAAGCGGTGCTTGCATCATAGCTGTAGCTTGTTTTGGTTTTTTAGTGCATTTGATAGGCAAATTTTTAAAAAGGTAAAGGTGCGAATAACACTTGCACTTTTATATCTTTTTGCCCTTGTTCTTTAAAATACAAATGTTCGCTTGCCTTAAAAACAAAAAATTTTTCTGCGATTTTTCTTTGTAAATCTTGAGTTTTTTCACATAAAGGATACACAAGTTTAATATCATAAATTTTAAATTTGCAAGCATAAGCAAACATTTGATACAAATCGCTTTGTTCTATACCCTGTTTTTTCTCATCTTCACTATCATTTGGAATTTTCCATTTGGTATCTAGGATCATTTTATTTTCTATATATAAATCAGGCTTTAACATGAAACAATTTTCATCATTTTTTGAGATTAAATACTTTCCATTGTTTTGGACTTTAATATCTTGAGTTGGATTTACTTTTTTTAGCATATAAGCTACATAATCTTCAAAAATTTTCTCCATAGGAAAAAGCAAAGCAAAAGCTTCATTTTTACCATGATAAGGCATAAAACTTTCATTTTTTAAGAAAATTTTACACCACAAAAGCAAGTTTTCATAATAATCAAAATGTCTTGAAATTTTATAACTAAAATCTTTTTCATAATTTTTAGAAAATTCTACCTCATCAAGCATTTGCATGGCTTTTATAAGTCTAAATTTATTCAAACTTGTTTTGGATTTTAAAAAATTTAGCGTTGATTTTATCAAGCGATTGGGTGCTATATCTAAAACAAACTCATCATTGCTTGTAAAAAATCTTTCTTTGTGTATCAAATTTCGCTTGATATGCTCGTTAAATAGTAATTTTCCCTTTAAAAAAGCCCTATTTTCTTCGCAACTTAGATAAGATCTCATCAAGCCTTTTTTATACACGCTATCAAATTCATCTAAAAACATAGTGATAAACACTTCAAATAAAGGAATTTTAGAACTTTGTAAAGATGAAATTTGCGATTTTTTAAAGGGAGAGTTTTTTAAGGTTTTTAGCATATTTATCAAAAGATTTTTAGGATTAAATTTAAAATCTTGTTCATAAAAATCATTATTTTTAGAAATATTGTCTAATTCATAGTATCTTCTTAGTTTTTCTTTATCGTGATTTGAAGAGCTATCTTCTTTTTTATAGCTATCTAAATTCGTGCATTTTGGCAAGATCTCCAAAACCCCACTTTTAGTCTGTATAATGCCGACATAATTTTTAGCTTTTAAGGTATTTTTATTTTTAAAGCCTAGAAGATTTTCATTATTTTTTGCAAAATCTTCTAATTCTTTATAAAATCTTTCAGCTTTTTCTTTGAAAATTTCTTTTAAATCTTCTTTAGAAAAAGCTTGGTGTTCGATGATGGAAAAAGTGCTATTCATTTTCGTTTTTTAATTTATTTGCTATTTCATCATTATAAATTGCTTGATATATTTCTATTTTATCCCAAATTTTATCATCAAATGAAGCAATATTATAAATGCTTCTCTCGCTATTAACACTATCTAGATTTTTTATTTTTTGAAGATATTTATCATCTTTTTTATCTTCAAAAATCATACCATTATCATTTAAAACCGCATTAATCAAAGCATAATCATTATAAAAATACTCTTGCAAAAGCGGGATAATTTTGTTTTGAAAAATACTTTTTAAATCATTTAAATTTTCAACACCTATAAAAAATGCGTGTCCTATGGTTTTTTCTCTATCTAGTAAATATTCTATACGAGTGTTTATAGCTTTTAATAATTCTTGTAAATTAATACCTTCGCAATCCATAGATAATTTGCTCACATCAGGCATCATCTCAATAAATTCAAATCTTCTTCGCAAAGCTGTATCAAGAGAAGTTATGCTTCTATCGGCTGTATTCATAGTGCCTATGATATAAACATTCTTAGGCACTCCAAATTCTTTTTTACTATAAGGCAAAATTACTTTTAACTCTTCTTTTTCACCTATCCTTTTGCTAGGCTCTATCAAGGTTATAAGCTCACCAAAAATCTTACTTACATTACCACGATTGATTTCATCTATGATGATTATATAAGGTAAATTTGTTTTTTCATCTTTTTCTTTGTAATCTTCTAAACCCTGCAATTTTAAATAATTTAATATAGCTCTAACATATACTGAATTATATATTTCATCTATATTAGAAGTTTTATATAATTTTTCTATATTATCTATACTGACTGGATAATCTTTATGATTTTTACTCATATCATCAAATTTAATTCTAAATGTTTTTCCATTTCTATATTGAATAGAATATTTAGTATTTGGTAATTCAAAATATTTTTCTGGATTATTATCATCTATTTTTGCTTTTTCTTTTAATTTATCTATATAAAAATTAAAATTTTTTATACTATCCCTATTTTCTAAAGCTTTTTCGCAAAGTTCTTTAAAAATTCCATCTTTTATTTCATATTTTATTTCTTTAGAATTTTCTTCATTATCTATGCGAGGCTTTATACCTTCTATAAATTCTTCATATCCATAACTTTGATGAAAGGTAGTAAAAACTATTTGCCCGTTTTTTACATACTCATCAAACAATTTTTTTCTATTTATTCTATCATCTTCGCTTGGAATTTGTATTTTTTCTTCTTTTAATATAATCTCCAAAGCCCTATCTATAGTATGATAAGTTTTTCCTGTCCCTGGAGGTCCATAAAGAATTTGATTTAAAGGCGTATTGTTCTTCATCATATTATAGTCCTTTATAATTTTAAAATCATCTTTAGATAAATTATTTATATAGTTTGATAAGTATAAAAATACATCAAATAACCTATCCTTTATTTCTTCAAATTTATCAATCTTTTCTTCTAATTTATAATCGAGTATATTGTCTTTTTGTATTTTAAGCAATGCATTACACTTCTCTTCTTCTTTGGCAACTATACGCATATAAATATCATCCCTTGACACTCCAAACCATATATAAATACCATGCCAAGCAGATCTACCTTTTTTAAACTTTATATACTCTTCTTCTTTAATTTCTTTATATAATGCAAACCCTTTATATTTATCCTTTTGGAGTGTTTGCAATCCGGTATATAATTTCCACTCATAGCTTTCAAAAAAATTTTGAATATCTTCTATGTCGTCCTTGAAAGTAGAATTGCGATCATTGTAAAATTTCATTGCCAAATCAATCATTTTTTTAAAAATATCTTGGATTTCTTTCTTGTTATTTTCAGAAAATATTTTTGTCATTTAACATCCTTGATTTTTGTTTTTTATAAAAAATAATTAAATTATATTAATATTTAACTTAAATTTACCATATAACAAAAGTTTTAGCTTTTCTTATATCGCTAAAATTTATAGTAGTTTTTTCTTTATTTTCTAAATTTTCTAAAGTGATATTTTCATCATCTACAGCAATGATTTTTGCTTCGAATTTTTCTTTTTCATTGGTTGTGATCTTCACAAGTTCACCTATACTTTTAGCAAAGTGTTCTATCTTACTCAGTTTTCTTTCAAGTCCTGGTGAAGATACTTCTAAAAAATACTCCCCATTTACAGGTGGCTCTACGTCAAAAATAGGCGATAAAATTTCACTAAGTCTTGCACAATCATCAAGATTTACCCCGCCTTCTTTTTGCACATAAATTCTATAAATTTTTCTGCCATTTTCACTTACTAGCTCATCATCATAAAAACTAAGTCCTGCTTCTTTGCAAAGGGCTTCAAGATTCATTTTTATCCTTTTTTATTTTTTCAAAAAGTGCATCCATATGGTTTTGATACTCAAGTCTATCATCAAATTTAAAGTGAAAATTCGGACACCTATACCAGCCCTGCTCACTCATGCAGTAATTTTGCAAAGCTCTACTTGCCTTTTTTAAAGAAGATAAAATTTTTTCTTGCTCATGAACATTAAAAAACATTTTATCAAGATACACAAAAGCATCGTATCTACCCTTTTTACATTCCACATCAACAACACAAAGATTTTTTAAATTTTCATCATCTAAATTTGCTAAAGCTTCAGGGATCAGCTCTTTTAAGATGCTTTCAGTGCGTAGTTTTTTAATCTCACTTGGGTTCATAGACTTGCTTGTTCCTCTACTTCTTTATAACTTTCTATATAATCACCCACTCTCATATCATCACACCCTTCTATACCTACGCCACACTCATAGCCTTTTGCCACTTCTTTAGCATCATCTTTAAAGCGTTTAAGCGAACTTACATTTCCTTCATAAACCACAACTCCATCACGGATAAGGCGAATTTTGGCTCCACGGTTAATCACCCCTTCAGTTACCATACAACCTGCGATTTGTCCGATTTTTGGCACATTGATCACTTGTCTAATCTCTGCTTGTCCTAATTGCTCTTCAGAAATAATCGGGCTCATCATACCACCAAGCAAGGCTTTTACATCATCTAAAAGATTATAAATCACATTATAGGTTTTAATTTCTACGCCTTTATCTTTAGCACGCTCTTTAACTTCCCCTGTTGGGCGTATGTTAAAACCTAGTACGATAGAGTTTTCACTCGCACTTGCAAGCTCTATATCACTTTGCGTGATCCCTCCTACCCCACTATGAATGATATTCACTTTAATCTCATCATTTCTAAGTTTTTCTAAACTTGCTTTTAAGGCTTCTAAAGATCCTTGTACATCAGCTTTTAAAATAACAGGCAAGGCTTTTAGATTGCCTTCTTTAATCTTAGCTCCAAGCTCATCAATGCTAACTTTAGTGGATTTGCTAAGTTCTTTTTGGCGGTTGTATTCGTGGCGTTTATTGGCATATTCTCTTGCTTCTTTATCGGTTTTTACTGCAATTAAAATTTCACCTGCATCTGCTACTTCACTAAGTCCTACGATAACCCCACATTCGCCTGGTTTGATTTCTTTTAAGGCTTTACCTTGATCATCACTCATCGCACGTACTTTTCCATAAGCCTCGCCTGCAACCACAGTACTTCCTACAGTAAGTGTTCCATTTTGCACGATGATAGTAGCTACCGCACCACGCCCTTTTTGCACAGAACTTTCTATAATGCTTGCTTTAGCAAAACTTTTTGGATTGGCTTTAAGTTCTAAAATATCAGCTTGTAAAAGCACGATCTCAAGCAAATCTTCAATCCCCATTCCTGTTTTAGCCGAAACCCCTACAAATTCATAAGATCCGCCCCATTCTACTGGCATGATTTCCATTTCTGCGAGTTGAGTTTTTACCATATCAGGATTTGCTGCTTCTTTATCCATTTTGTTAATAGCAATAATAATAGGCACACCTGCTGCTTTAGCATGATTTATCGCTTCTTTAGTTTGTGGTTTTACCCCATCATCTGCGGCCACAACGATGATTACAATATCAGTGATACTTGCACCCCTTGCACGCATAGCAGTAAAAGCTTCGTGACCTGGAGTATCGATAAAAGTAATTTTACGCCCATTTTTTTCTACCATATAAGCACCCACGTGCTGAGTAATACCCCCTGCTTCACCACTTGCAACGCGTGATTTTCTGATATAATCTAGCAAAGAAGTTTTACCATGATCAACATGCCCCATGATAGTAATCACAGGTGCTCTAGTCACTAAATCTTTTTCATCAATCTCTTCTTCATAGTCTTTTACATAATCAAACTCATCAGCCTCGTTAATGATATTGATCTCTATACCAAATTCAGCAGCCAAAATTTCAATCGCATCTTCATCTAAGAAATCATTTTTTGTTGTCATCATTCCAAGCATGAAAAGTTTTGAAATCACTTCACTAGTGCTTTTTCCTATCTTATCAGCGAATTCATACACACGAATTTCTTTAGAAATAGCAACGCTACTTACTTCTTCTACTTCCTTTTTTTCAATCTTTTTAGGTGGTTTTTTACGACTTCTTCTTTGAATTCCACCTTCAAGTCCAAAACCCGCAGAATTTCCAACAGCTTGTCTTATAAAATTAGGTTGTTTTTTATTGATATTTTGTGGTTTTTCTTGTTCTTTTACACTAAAATCAGGCAACACTACCTCATCTTCATCATCTAAAGAAATATCACCAAAATCATGTTCATCTAAAAAATTCATTTTTTCGGTACTTTCTTTTTTACTCGCGACAAAAGATTTTTTTTCTTTTTTCTTTTTCTTTAAACTCTCATCAGCATTTGAAAACATGGTTTTTAAACTTAAGCGCTCTTCATTATTGATAGATATATCATTTAAATTTTTTACTTCTTCTTTTTTAACTTGAATTTCTTCTTCGTCTTTTTTCTTTTTAACAATAACAAGTCCGCGTCTTTTGGCTAAAGTTGCACTAGCAAGGCTTTGTGGCTTATGAGCATCAATAATTTCTTGTTTTTCTTCCTCTTTTTCATTTTCTTTTTCAACTTTTAATTCTTCTTTTTTAACTTCTTGTTTAAGCTTTTCTTCTTTTTTAGGTTCTTTTTTTTCAGATTCATTTAGCTTTTCTTGTTCTTTTATATTTTCTTTTTTAGGCTTTTTTGCCGTAGGAGTTTTGATATTTTTCTTAAAAGCTTCTGGAATTTCTCTTGTTTGTATATACTCATAAATAGCTGCCGCAATCTCAGGTTCTACAGCATTTGATGCTGTTTTAATTCCAAGTCCTAATTCATTTGCCTTTTCAATAATTTCCTTACTATCATAACCTAATTCTTTTGCGATTTCATGAATTCTAATCTTTGCCATTTAAAAATATCTCCTTAAGTCCTTGCTGAGTAATTTTAGTATTTAAATTTTTACATATTTTAGAAAATGCTTTTTGCAAGATTTTATCTTCTTTTTCAATACAATTTTGACATAAATATCCGCTTCTTCCATGTTCTGCTTTAGGCACAATATCTCCTAAAACAACTTTAAATCTAAATAACATATTTTGCTCAAAGCGGTTTTTACACACTATGCACATTCTAATTGGTATATGTTTTTTCAAAATTATATCTTTTTTTTATATTTTTTAGCAAATTTCAAAGCCATTATCATCAAATTCTAAATATCGCACACGAAAATCTTTAAATTTTGTTTGCATTTTCTTTGCCAAAGCTAAAGCATCATCTTTGAAAGCTAAAGAAAAAAAGCTCGATCCCGAACCTGAAAGTGTGCTCATTAAAGCTTTATTTTCTAAAGCAAATTTTTGTACTTCAAAAAGCTCAGGTAAGTTTTTCATACGATTGATTTCATGAAGCTTATCTTGACTTGCAAATTTTAAAAATTCATATTTTTTCTCCAAAAAACAAGCGGTTAAAAATGAAGCATGAGAAAGGTTGAAAACCGCATCATTAAAACTTAAATTTTTAGCCAAAGCTTGGCGTGATTGTTCCGTGCTCATTGCCAAATTTGGGATCACAACCACAGCAGCTAAATCTTTATCAATCTCTTTTTTGATGCTATAAACTTTATTTTTTTCAACCAAAGAACACACAAAACCACCAAGAGTAGCTGGAGCGATATTATCTGGATGGTTTTCATAAATTAAAGCTTCATCTAAAATACGTTCTTTTTCTACCTTAAATCCACTCATATAATAAGCACTGGCAATAGCTCCAACAATCACAGCTGAAGAGCTTCCTAACCCTCTTGAAAGAGGAATGTTATTTTGAAAAATAAAACGAAAATTATCTTTTTTTCCACTTAGTTTTTCATAAATTTCATAAAAAATATTTACAAATATATTGTTTTTTTTAAGAAAAATATTATCACTGCCCTCACCTCCAATACTAATGCTAAAAACACCTGATTTTTGGATTTGAGTTTCATTAAAAAGCTTTAAACTAAGTCCTAAACAATCAAAACCTGGCCCTAAATTCGCACTCGTAGCGGGAACTAAAATTTTCAAATTTCATCCTAAATTGCATCTAAAAAATAAAAGGGAAGATTATCATTATTTAGTTTAAGCTCTTGTAAATTTTTTGGTAAAAAAAACTCTGCTGGGGTATTTTGCTCTAAACAAATTTCACCTTCCTTATATACAAAACAAAAATTTTTATTTGCACTTATGGGTTTATAGCCATTTAATTCAAAAGCACTTACCGCAAATAAAGGAATATTTTTTACTATACTTAAAGTACTCAAACTTACATAAGAAATTTTAATCCCCATATAAGAACCTGGACCATTAGCATAGATTAAACTTGTAAAATCATATTCTTTAAGCAATTCATCTAAAATTTTTGGTAAAAATTCACTTGCTTTTTCTTCACTTTTATAAGTTTTTATAAGTTTATCATCTTGATAAATTCCGATCATTAAAGGCTTAGATAAAGCATTAAGCAAAAGAGAGGTTTTTATGCAAATACCTTTTCATAAGCTTTTTGGGTTGTTTTTTCAAGGCTTACAATTTCATAAGCATCTTTATCTTTTAAAACTTCTTTAGTAAGTAAATGATTTAAATGATGACTCCCAGCATATGAAGTATAATCTCCAAAAACACGATATCCAAGTAAGGTTAAATCTCCAATTGCATCTAAAATTTTATGTCTTACAAACTCATCTTTGAAACGCAAACCCTCAGGATTTAAAATACGATTTTCATCTACCACTATAGTATTTTCTAAACTTCCACCTAGTGCTAAATTCATACTCCTAAGAGCTTGAACATCTTTTAAAAAACCAAAAGTTCTAGCCCTTGCTATGTTTTCTATATAATTTTTTTTGCTGAATTCAAAATTGTAACTTTGTTCACCTATAACAGCATTGTCAAATTTAATTGTGTAATTAATACGGGGTTCTTTAGTAGGAGTTAAACGCACAAATTTATTACCATCTCTTACTTCTATAGGCTTTTTAATTACCATAATTTTTTTAGGCGCATCAAGTTCTTTTACCCCTGCTTCATCAAGCATCATACAAAAACTAATACTTGATCCATCCATAACAGGAGCTTCATTTGCATTTAAAACAATGCGTACATTATCGATTCCATAAGCATTAATCGCACTCATTAAATGCTCTATTGTAGAAATAAATCCACGATCATCTCCTAAAACAGTTGCCATTTGAGTATTGATCACATTTTCAGGACTTGCCTTATAGCTTGCATTAAGATCGCTTCTAAAAAATACTATACCACTATTTGCTTCTAAAGGCTCTAAAGTAATTTCTATGGGTTCACCCTTATGAAGTCCTATACCTACGCCTTTGACAGTTTTTGCTAAAGTTAATTGTTTCATTAATTTTTTCCTAAAATTATCTTTTTACCATCATTTAAAACATTGTAAATATTATTTTCTATCCATTTTTTATCTTGCCATTGTTCAGGACGCGTTTCAACTCCTTGAACCAAAACTCCAAAATGCAAATGATCACCTAAGGCTAAACCACTTGTTCCTGTTTTGCCTATAATGCTTTGTTTATTAATCATTTCATCTAAATCAACATTTTTAGAAGAACAGTGCCCATAAAGACTATATACTCCAAAACCATGATAAACAATTAAATTTAAACCATAAATTCCATTTTCAGCAGCAAAAACAACCTTGCCTGCGTTATTGCTTATGATAGGAGCTTGTGCTACGCTTGCTAGATCAAGCCCCATATGATAAGAATCACTCACAAATTGCCCATTATAAGAATAATACCTATGATCAGCAAAATCCGCTACTTTCATACCATTTTTAAGAGGTAAAAATAAATTCAAATCAAAATTATCAATTTTTTCCTCAGGTACTTTTGAAGTGATTTCATGGATAAGTTCTTCATTGCTATTTCTTAAAGTTTCATTGACAAACTTAAATTTTTCATAACGATTGAGATTATTATCTTTTGGAGCGTATTGATTGGCTAAATTCTCAATCTTTCCATCTAAAAATTTATCCGTTAAATTAATATTTGAAACACGATATTTACGATTAACAAAATAATACCTTATACGTTCTTTTGAAATATTTCCCGCTTTATCCGTAGCGATAACAAATGCGCGAAATTCCTCATCTCTTGCATCCCAAGCAATCAAAGCCGCATAATACCCTTCTTTTACATAAGGTGTAACTTTAAAGATTTTACCTTTATTTGTTTCTATATACACCTTATCTAAATTAGCATCTTCGGCCTTAAAAACAACTGCCCCAGCACCGCCTTGCTCGATTTGGTAAGAATTGCTTATGATATTGATTTTTGGAGCCGTATTATCTACTAATACCGCAATTTGTTTTCTTGCTTCATTGCCACTAAAAAAATTCCAAAAACTAGAATCTTTAGCTATCACCTCCAAAACAAAAGATTTTACATTTTCTTTGTAACCAAATTTTGGCAAAGCAACTTGTAAGGTAATATCTTTTAAATTAGAAATCTTTTCATCTGCTATAACCATTGCACTAGTATTGTCGTCTTTATGCAATATAATTTGTACATTTTTGATAGAACTTTCATCATCTTTAACATGCACTAAAATAGGTTTTTTAAGATCAGTATATACAACATCTGGCATTAAAATTTGAGGAGGATTTTTTTCAAAAATACTTAATCTTGAAATAAAAAAAATCAAAATTGCTATTAAAACTAAAATTAAAACAGATAAATAAGTTTTGCCTTTTCTTTTTGCCATAACCTTCCTTAAAAATTTTCAATGTTTTTGTTGTTTTTAGTATAAATTCTATTATATTTTCAGTAAATATCTAGCAAATTTATAAAATTTCTCTTAGAGTATTAGCCTGTTTCATCCATTCTCTTAATTCATCATTTTTGTCTAATTGTATCATTTGTTTACATCTCTCTAATTCTTGTTGAAAAAAATCAATAGAACTTAATAAGTTATCTTTATTTTGTAAAAAAATACTTTCCCACATTTGTGGCGATGATTTGGCAATTCTGCTCATACCTTTAAAAGATCCTCCAGCTAAATGAACAATATTTCTTTTATCTTCTTCTTTCATTACAAAATTTGCCAAAGAAAAACTTATAACATGAGGCAAATGAGAAATAATAGCAGCATGATGATCATGGGCTTTACTATCCATAAAAACAATTTTCATCCCTAAATGAGAAAAAATTTCCACTGCTCGTTTTTGATGCAAGTCATCAGCTATTTCACTATCACAAAGAACACAAACTGCATCTTTATAAAGCTCTTTAAAAGCCGCTTTTGGGCCTGAATTTTCAGTTCCTGTCATAGGATGAGCAAAAAGAGTTTGTTTGATTAAATTCTTAGGCAAACTTTCTATAATTTTTCTTTTTGTACTTCCAAGCTCTATAATTGTTACATTAGAAGGCAAATCAACTAACTTTTGCAAAATTTCTATAATAGCATTAACAGGAGTTGCGACAAAAATCATATCACATAAAGCTAAATCTTTAAATTCTATAAGCTCATGAATAAGACCTAATCGCAGGGCATCTTTTTCATTTTCTTTACTTAAATCCATACCATAAACACAAGAAATAAGCTTATTTTCTTTCAAACAAAGCCCTAAAGATCCACCCATAAGCCCAAGCCCTATAATTGCTATTTTCATACTTTCTACCTTAGTTTTTTTGTTAAATTTTTTTTGCTATTATACAGCTTTTAATAAAGCTTTAGGTAAAAAATCAATGAAAAAACATCTTATTAGTATTTGTGCTTTAGTTGCTATAGCCAATGCAGCAACCATTAAAGATATTAAATTTATCGGATTAAATCATTTATCGAACACAAGCGCTATAAATATCACGGGGCTTAAAATAGGCGAGGAAATAAATCCTGCAAAAATCAACACTGCTATTCTTAATCTTTATAAACAAAATTATTTCGAAAATATTGCAGTAGAAAACAACAATGGAATTTTGGAAATTATAGTTACCGAAAAACCAACTATAGCAAAGGTTACTATCACAGGTATAGCTTCAAATGATAGAAAACAAGTTGAAAGTATTTTAGGGATTAAAAGAGGCACACTACTTGATGAAGGAAGTATAAAAGAAGCTATTGAACGCATTAAAGCTTACTATGAAGCAAAAAGTTATTTTGATACTATTGTAGAATATAAAAAAAAGACTTTAGAAAATACCGATGGACTAGAGCTTGAATTTATAGTAAATCGTGGCGAAAATATTATTATTGATAATGTTCATTTAAGTGGAGCCAAGAAATTTTCATATTCTGATATAGAACCTGCTGTTGTTAACAAAGAAAAAGAATTTATGGGATGGATGTGGGGACGCAATGATGGAAAATTAAAAGTTTTTGAACTTAGTAACGATAGTTCAAGAATTGCTGATGAATATATGAAAAAAGGATATTTAGATGTTCAAGTATCCTCGCCTTATCTTAAAACCTACACAGATACTTATCAAGCAAATTTGACTTATTTTATCAAAGAAGGAAAGCCTTATAAAATTAAAAGTATAAGCATAGAAAATCCTTTATTTGATGATAAACAAAATGCACAAACCGTAAAAGATTTAAGATCAAGCGCTGGCAAAACTATCAATATTGAAGACATTAGAAAAGATGTTAAAACCATAGAAACACAAAGTGCTGATTTGGGTTATGCGTTTGTAGAAGTCTATCCTGATATTCAAAAAAATGATCAAACTCAAGAAGCCACCGTTGTATTTAAAGTAATCCCTCACAATAAAGTTTATATAAGAAATGTTATTATTTCAGGAAATTCACGTACTGTAGATCGCGTCATACGCCGAGAATTATATATAACAGAAGGTAATTTATACAATAGAACAGACTTAAGCGAGTCAAAAAATGCTTTAAAAAGAACTTCTTATTTTGACGATGTAAATATCAAAGAAGAAAAAGTTGATGATACACATATTGATTTGATTGTTGATGTTAAAGAAGCTTCTACGGGAGCTATTTCTGGAGGCATTGGCTATGGATCAAGCGATGGTATTTTACTTAATGCTTCTTTATCAGATACAAATATCTTTGGTTCAGGAATAAAAAGCTCTGTAAGCGTAGATAAAAGCGATGATACCTTATCAGGAAGGATTAGTCTCATAAATCCACGCGTTCTTGATAGTCAATATAGTCTGGGTGGAACACTTTATTCAAATGACTATGAATGGGATAATTATTCAGAAAAAAATTACGGCTTTGATATAACAGTTGGACGCCAATTTGCAAGATACTATAATGTAAGCTTAACTTATAATCTTGAACAAAGCGATATATATCACTTAAGTCCAACTCTTTTAAGAACAGGATATGAACTTGGCAAAAGTATTAAAAGCTCTATAACTCCAGCAATCACCTTTAACAATACAGATGATTATTATCTGCCACGATCAGGTATCATTGCTTCAACTAGTTTAGAATACGCTGGACTTGGCGGAGATCAAGAATTTATTTCATCAAGCTCTAAATTTAACTTTTATCAAGGTTTGCAAGACTATATAGGATATGATCTTATTTATCGCTATAAAGCGAGTTTTTATAAAGTATGGGATGAAGGCTATTTGCCAATTAATCAAAGAATTTATTTAGGTGGTATTAGATCGATACGCGGTTTTGAAAGCAGAACGGTAAGTCCTAAAAACCAATGGGGAGATGAAGTAGGTGGAACCATAGCTTTTGCCAATTCCGTAGAACTTAGCTTCCCTTTGATTGATAGAATCAAACTTCGTGGTAGCGTGTTTTTTGATTATGGTATGATAGGGCGTAAAAATTTAGATGAAATAAAAAGAATGAGTACAGGTATAGGCATTGAATGGATTACACCAATTGGGCCTTTACAGCTTGTATTTGCCAAACCTCTTAATGATAAAAAAGGTGATGATACTAATAGTTTTGAATTTAATCTTGGAACACGCTTTTAATGAAAGAATTTTTAGATGCTTGCTTGAATGCAAATTTGCAAATACGCAAGTATCTAAACAATATCCCACAAAATGATCTTAAACTTTGCTCTAAATTAGGCTATGATAAAAATCAAGGCTATGAGCTTGACTTAAAATGTGAACAAATTTTCATAAAATATCTTAGTTGTTTTGGACAAATTTTTTCTGAAGAAAGCGGATTGATCGGAAAAGCTAGTCCAAAACAAATGATTCTTGATCCTTTGGATGGAAGTTCAAATTTTGTTTCTAAAATACCATTTTATGGAACTTCTATAGCTCTTATGGAAAAAGATCAGGCAAAAAGCGCTTTTGTTTGCAATCTTGTCAGTCAAGAAATTTTTGCTTTTAATAACAATCAAGCTTTTAAATCCAATCTTTCCGATCCAAAATACTCACCCTTAACACCTAATCTATTTTCTAAAATAGGTATAGTTGAAAAAATTTCACTTTATCCAGAACTTCTCGATTTTTTAACAAAAAATCAATTAAAATTTCGCTCTTTGGGTGCAACAGCCTTAAGTCTCGCTTATGCTTCGTATTTTAGTTTTGTATTAATTCTTGGAAAAACACGAATTTTTGATACAGTAGCTGCTTTAACAATTCATCAAAATTTATATATAGAAAAAAATGAAAATTTCCTTCTCCTAAGCCAAGACAAGAAAATTTTTGATATAATCTTGGAATTTTTAAAAAATAATTAGGTGAATATATGAATTTTGCAGATATTTTTTCAAAAATAAGAAGACAACAACCTAGTATTAAAGAAGCTCCAAATCACTGGGTAAAATGCCAAAGTTGTCATGCTTTGATGTATTATAAAGAAATAGAATCTTGTTTTAATGTTTGTCCTAAATGTAATTATCACATGAGAATTTCAGCTGATGAACGTATTAAACTTTTAAGCGATGAAGGCAGTTTTATTGAGTATGATGCAAATTTAGAAGCTATAGATCCTTTAAAATTTGTTGATAGCAAATCCTATAAAAAACGCCTTAGCGAAGGTGAAAGTAAAACAGGTAGAAAAAGTTCTGTCATCAGTGGAGAATGTGAAATCAATGGTTTAAAAACCCAACTTGTTGTATTTGATTTTTCTTTTATGGGCGGATCTTTAGGTTCTGTTGAAGGAGAAAAAATCGTTAGAGCTATACAAAGAGCTATCACAAGCAAAACCCCTCTTGTCATCGTAAGTGCAAGCGGTGGAGCTAGAATGCAAGAAAGCACTTATTCTTTGATGCAAATGAGCAAAACTAGCGCCGCACTTAAACTTCTTAGCAAAGAAAAACTTCCTTATATTAGCATTTTAACTGATCCTACTATGGGCGGGGTAAGTGCTTCTTTTGCTTGGCTTGGAGATTTAATCATCGCTGAACCTGAAGCTTTAGTAGGTTTTGCTGGTGCAAGAGTTATTAAACAAACCATAGGAGCAGATTTACCTGAAGGTTTTCAAAAAGCAGAGTTCTTGTTAGAACATGGACTTATAGATGCCATAGTTGAAAGAGGAGAACAAAAACAATATCTTAGCGATGTACTAAAATTTTTTAGTGGAAAATAATTTGCAAGTTAATATCTTTTGTATTCAAAAAAGTGATGAATTTAAAACTTGGAGTGAGAAATACTCTAAACTCATCTCCAAATACGCCACTTTAAAAGAAATAAATGTTTTTAATAAAAAAATAGCCTTAGCTCAAAATTTAAATGCCATAGAAGCAAAAAAAAGCTATGAAGAAGCTTTTATGCCTTATAAAAAAGGCTATTGTATCGCTCTTGATGAAAAAGGGAAAGATCTTACAAGTATAGAATTTGCAAAACTCATCCAAGATAAAAATGAATTAAGTTTTTTTATAGGCGGTGCTTATGGTTTAAGAGAAGAATTTAATCAAAGTTTGGATTTTAGACTATCATTAAGCAAACTTACTTTAGCACATCAATTTGTTAAAACCTTACTTTTAGAACAAATTTATCGTGCATTTTGTATCAACAACAATCACCCTTATCACAAATAGAAAGTTTTAAAATGAAAAAAAATGAAATACAAAATTTCAAAAATATTTTAGAAGAAAGAAAAAAAGCCATCTTAGAAAATTTGCAAAGCAATTCGAATGAAATCGAAGCTCTTCACAATAGCGTCCCAAGTGATAGTGTAGATTTTTCTGTCATAGAAACAGGCTCTCAAATTGACTTTGCTATCAGTACCAATCTCAAAGAAGAACTCATAGAAATCGAAGATTCTTTAGATAAAATCAAAAACGGCACTTATGGAATTTGCGAATCTTGCGATGATGAAATCGACTCTCAAAGACTAAAAGTCAAACCTCACGCAAGATATTGTATCACTTGCCGTCAAATTGCAGAACAAGGAAAAAAACATGAAAATTAAACTCTTCTTACTTGCAAGTTTTATTTATATAGCACTTATTTTTGCCTTTGCTTGGCATCTAGAACTAGGAAGCTATACTCTAAATATCAGCACTTATACCTTTGAATTACCTATTATGATATGGCTTGTTATTCCTTTATTTATTTATATGATTTTAGCCGTTTTACACATAGCATTTTATGGATTTTTGCGTTATTTAAAATTTAAGCATTTTTTTAAAGATGCAGCTAAATTTGAATCTTATACTCAAGATTTACTCCTTGAAAAAGATCTTAAAACCACTTTTCAAACGAAAGAATTTAGAGCTGTGGCACAACTTTTTAAAACCATAAAAACACATGAAAAAATTCCACACTCAAATAAAATCAATGAAATTTTAGATCTTATTGATGGTTTAAATAAAAACGAATTTTTTAACCTTAGCAAATTTAAACTCGAAAATAACAATGTTTTATATTTGCAAAATGAAAAAAATCATCTCAAAAACGATGCAAATTACGCCTATAGCAAACTTAAAAACCTTAATGAAATCAAAGATGAATTTGAAGAAATTGCCTTTAATACCCTTATAGAAAAAGCTAGTTATGAGCAAATTAAAAATGTAAAAATCCCTAAAAAGCCTTCTGAAGTTCTCACACTTATCAAGCGTTTTAAAGAAGGAAATTTAGAACTTAGTGTAGCAGAATATGAAGTTTTACTTTCACACAATATACTAAGCGAAAAAGACTATCTTAACGCAGCAAAACTAAGTACTAAACTTTTAAACCCTGATGCTATTTTAGGAATTTTTAACAAAATTAAAAATGAAAAAAGCGAAGCTTTAAGAGCGTATTTATATCTTTTAGCTGAATTTGGACTTTTAGATGAGTTAAGAGAGCAAATTCACAATGATGATAAGAAATTTAATGATTTTAAAGCCTTTTTAGCCTTGCGTGAAAAAAATATCAAAATCGATCTAAACCAACTCATACAATGATAGATTTTAGCAAAAAACCCTTGTTTTTAGCCCCTATGGCAGGTTTTTCAGATCTGCCTTTTCGTAATGTAGTAAAAAAATTTGGTGCTGATATTACCATAAGTGAAATGATAAGTTCTAATGCCTTGGTTTATGAAAGTTCTAAAACTCTACATATGCTAGAAAGAGCTGAATTAGAAAATCCCTATATAGTCCAAATTGCAGGTGGAGATAAAGAAGTGTTAAAAAAAGCAGTGCAAATGCTAAATGAAATGGATTTTGTAGATGGGATCGATTTTAATTGCGGTTGCCCTGTAAATAAAGTTGTTAAACAATGTGCTGGCAGTGCTTTGCTAGAAAATTTAGAGCTTTTTAAAAATCTTGTAGGAGTGATTAAAGAAAACAATAAAAAAAGCCTTACAAGTGTGAAATTTCGACTAGGATTTAATGAAAAATATCCTGAAAAAATGGCTAAAATTTGCGAAAGCTTGGGGGTGGATTTTGTAAGTATCCACGGACGTACAAGAAAACAGCTTTATAGCGGAAAAGCCGATTATGAATCCATTGCCAGTGCTAAAGCAAGCGTTAGTATTCCTGTGATTGCAAATGGCGATATTAACGCACAAAACGCTAAAGAAGTTTATAAAATCACAAAATGCGATGGACTCATGATAGGGCGTGCAAGCGTAGGAAATCCTTGGATATTTTATGAAATCAAAAGTGGTAAAAATGTAGATGAAAAACTCAAAAAAGAAATCATACTCACTCATTTTGATGAAATGATAAAACACTACAAAGATCAAGGCGTAAGTATATTTCGCAAGCATTTACACGAGTATTCTAAAGGACACAAAGACGCTTCAGCCTTTAGAGATGAAGTCAATCGTATCAATGATGCTAAGATAATGCAAGAAAAAATCGAAAGTTTTTTCTAAACCCTAGTCTGCCCTATAAGATTATTTAATCTATCCATTATAGATCCAACATAAGAATTTATACTTTCACTGCTTGCTTTCCAACCATTAGCTTTTGCTTGATTAAACTGATTATCAAACAAAGCTCCACCATAACCTATGCTTGCATTTTGCCAAGCAACTCCTTTTTCCATTGCATATATATCTGCATCAAGCCAGCCATCTTGTACATAGCCTTTTAATAAACTTGCAAAATCTACTTTGCCTGTCATAATGTCATTTAAAGCAACGCTATCACCATTAAAACTTTCTTTAGCCATAGCCCTATTGTAAGCTTCTACTTTTGGATTAAGTGTAGTTTCTGAACTCTCAACAGGTTGTCCGCTACCATATGATTTTAAAAAACTCATAAATAAAGCTTCTTTAGAATAACCTCCATCTTCATTTTGTGGATAAACTGACATATCAGGATTAAATTGCCAATCTTCACCTTTAGAAACATTTTTGATTTCTTCCAAAGATAAACCAAAACTATGTCCATTTATGCCATCTATTAAAGATCCTGATTGTATATATAAACTTTCAGCTTCTTTCATTTGTTCAGGGGTTTGATAAATATTTGTAATAGAAGAATTTGAGAAATCTCTTAAGTGGGTGATATTCATTCTATTGCTTAGATCATTAAAGTCCATCGATTTTATTCCATTTATAGCATACCCCTTAGGCATAGAATTTATATCTGCTTGGCTAAAACTTGTTTTATCATTTGGAAAACTTTGACCTAAAGCATTAGAAAAAAGATTGTAGTATTGTTTAATGGTTTCAGCCATATCTATATTAGTATAATACTCGCTTACGCCTAAGTATTCTTTTGTACTTGAAGCAACAGGATCATTTTCGGCAGCTTTTTTAATCTCATCCAAAGTAGATTTATGTATCTTAAAATCTTCAGGCAATCCTGCAGCTTTGTTAAAATCTTCTCCCATATA